>JBFWQT010000096.1:0-16660 GCA_050249295.1 Planctomycetota bacterium | reverse complement strand
GATCCTGGCGATGCGCGGCGCGTGGGAGCAGGGGCGCCTCGTGCCGGCCGGGTCGTTGTGGCAGCACCTGCTCGATAGTGCCGTGCCCCCGGAGGGTGCGCGCCCGATGACCGGCGAGTCGCGCGTGGACGCGATCGACCTGATCGACGACCTGATGACCGGCGACGCGCTCGACGCGCAGGCCCGCGACCAGCTCAACTCGCGGCTCGAGCCGGCCGTGTTCGCGCTGCCGGTGGATGGCACGACGCCCGGCGAGTGGGACAGCCAGTTGCGCGCGCGCCAGATTGGCGTGCTCGCATGGCTGCGGCCGGACGACTCCAACCTGATGGCGCGGCTGCTCCGCGTGGCGCGCCAGGACGCCGACATCCGCGCGCAACTGGCCGCGTGGTCGGCGCTGGGCACGATGACGCCCGGCGCGGTCGGCGATGCGCTGCGCGACGTGGCGCGCGACACCGCAGCCGGCATTGCGGTTCGAACCACGGCGCTGCAGTCGTTGGCCGACTGGAGTGATCGCGCGCAGCCCGACGAGGCCGAGACCACGCGTTCGTTGTTCGCCCGGCTGATCAACGAGTCGGCCACTCCGTCGCCGGTGCGCGCGATCTCGTCGCGCCTGCTCGGCGAGCGCAGTGCATTCGACCCGGCTCACCGCGCGATGGTGCGTCGTGTGGCCGAGCAGGACGCCGACCCGGCGGTTCGCGCGGCCGCGATTGTCGGCTACGCGCTGGGCACTCCGGCGGATGCCGATGCCGAGCGCGATGCCACGGTGTGGTTGAAGAACCGTGCGCGCATCGACTCTTCGCCGGTGGTGCGCAACGCGGCCGACCGCGCGTTGAGCATGTTGCCGCTCGCGCGCGACAACCAGTAGCGCGGCCTGGCACGCCAATGTCCAGACAGCCGCTCACGCTGGCGGCTCTTGCCCGGGCCCGGTCCCGGTCCTGCGCGGAATCGCATCCCCCGATCGCCCGGACCGGCTACGCCCCGGCGCCCTTGCGGAACGCCACCACGTACACCGACCACGCGGCCGGGTTCGGCGGGTCGGTCACCCGCGCGAACGTCTCCGTCTCGCGGTTGCCGGGGCCACGCTCGAACGCGTACCGCACGATCTCGTCGAAGCCGGCCGCCTTCAGCTTTGACTCGACCTCCTCCAGCGTCCACACGCGCCAGTCGTACGTGAACGCCTTCTCCAGCTTGCTGCCATCCGGGAACGCGAAGTGCATGTGCGCGCGCAGACTGCGCGTGGCCGGGTCAAACGATTCGTGCTGCCAGTGGTAGGTGAAGGCCGGGTGCTCGGTGGGCCAACTGCCGGCACGTTCCAGCGCCGGGCCGCCGAAGACGTCGAGAATGAACAGGCCGGACGGTTCGAGCGACTCGTGGACAACGTTGAAGTAGCGCTGCAGCGTCTCGTCATCCTTGAACACGCACCACGACGAGTTGAACGCGCAGATCGCCTCGACCTTCGGTTGGTGCGGGTCGAGCACGTTGCCTTCGATCATGTGGATCCGCTTGCGCGCGGCGCGGTCAAAGTCGGCGGCGTTGTGGGTCAGCCCCCAGGCGATCGTCAGCGGATCGAGTTCGACGCCGTAGCCGTGGTTGGCCTCGTCCCGCCGGGCCCACGAAATCGCGTAAGCGCCCGCGGCCGCGAAGTCCTCGCGCAGGTGATGCAACGGCTTGCCGGCGTGCTCCGAGTAGAGCCGGCTCACGACGTCGAGCATCTGCGGCACCGACTGCACGGCACGCTGGTAGAGCGCGAGCGGATGTTGCCGGGCGGCCAGATTGAGCCACGTGCGCTGCATCCGCTCGGGCAGCTTGCAGCCCTGCAGCTGCGCGGCCTCCATGTTCACGTCGTCGAAGTCGCAGCCGGTGAAGTCGCAGTTGGTGCAGTCCGCTCCGATCAGCACCACGTGATGCAGCTTGCAGTCAATCAGCCGTGCGCCGCGCAGATCGGCCCCGGCCAGGACACAGCCGGTCAGGTCGCAGCCGCGCAGCTCGGCGCCGGTGAGCATGGCCCCGTCGAGGCGCGAGCCGACGAGCCTTGCGCCTTCCATCCGCGCGCCGTTGAGGTCGGTGCGGATCATCACCGATTCGCTGAGGTCGGCGTGATCCAGGCGGATGCGCGCGGCCCGCACGCGCGGCAGGTGCGCGCGCATCCAGCGACTGTGGCTCGCGTCGGCGTCCTCGAAGATCACGCTGCTGATCGTCGCGCCGGTGAAGTCGGCATGCTGCAGCCGCGCGCGCTTCATGCTGCAGGAGACGATCAGCGACCACGCGAGGTTCACGCGCAGCATCGACGCGTTCTCGAGCGACACCGTGTTGAGCTCGACGGCCAGCAGGTTCGCGTCAGTCAGGTCGCGCCCGTTGAAGTCGAACCCGGCAATCGTCGACCCGGTGACCGGCTTGTCGCCGTGGATCCGCTCGAGCACCTCGTCTTCGTTGTTGGCTTTGCCCGCCGCGCCGCCGCCGGCCGCAAGTGCCGCCAGCACATCGGGTGGCAGGGTCGAGGGCAGACCGCTGGGCAGTCCGTGTGCAGCGGCTGCCCGGGCGGCCGCGCTCTGCGGTGGCATTCCGGGTGTCTGGTTCATGGCGCGCTTCCTGGTGGCCGGTGGGTGGCTCGCGTTGTCGCGTTGTACGACCCGCGTCACAGCGATGCCACCTCGCGCAGGCCCGGGAGCGCGCTGTGACCGCAGGGCCGGGTTGCTCGTTCGAACTGGCACCGCCGTCCCCGGCGGTGTAGCGTTCCCGCCCTCACCTTCCAGGCCGATGCTTCGCGCGACGATGATCCGACCACCCGTGGCCGCTGCTGTAACGCGCGCACTGCAGGACGCCCTGCAGCCCGGCGATCGCGTGATCCTGGCGTGCTCCGGCGGTGTCGACTCGATGGTGCTGCTCGAGATTCTCGCGCGCCATCGCGGACCCGAACTGGCCAACCTCGACGTGATTGTCGCGCACTTCAACCACGGCGTGCACGACAAGGCCGACGCGATGCAGCAGTTGGTGCGCCACCACGCCGACGCGGTGGGCCTGCAGGCGTGGTGCGAGGCCGGGTCGGTGGATGTGCCGCCGGGCGAGTCGTTCGAGCACTGTGCACGCAAGGCGCGCTACGCGTTCCTCGCGACGGTGGCGGCGAAGCACGGGGCGCGCGCCGTACTGACCGCGCACACGCAGACCGACCAGGACGAGACGATCCTGATGATGCTGCTGGAGGGCACCGGCCTGGCCGGCCTGCGCGGCATCCCGATGGTGCGAGACCTGGACGAGGCGCCCGGCGTGCAACTGATCCGGCCGATGCTCGACACGCCACGCGAGCAGGTGCTGGCGTTCGCGCGGGAGCACCACGTGCCGTGGGAGGAAGACCCCACCAACACCGACACGCGGATGCTGCGCAACCGGGTGCGCCACGTCGTCCTGCCGTTCCTCGAGGAGCACGGCAATGCGCAGGTGCGCCGGCACCTGCGCGCTCTGAGTGCCGAGGCCCGCGCCTGGGTGGCCGACTCCGACGAGCGCGTGGATGCGCTGCTCGAGCGTGTGTGGCAGCGCGACAGCTCGCCGCCGACGCTCGACATGCGCACGCTGCACAGCGAGTCGCGCGCGCTGGTCTCGGCGGTGCTGCTGCATGCCGTGAAGGACCTCGGCGTGTCGCCGCGCAGCATCTCGCGCGGCACAATCGAGAGCCTGCTCGGCGTGGCGCTCGGCCCGGCTGATCACTCGGTGGACCTGCCGGAACGCTGGCGCGCGCGCAAGACCTCCGACGGTCGGGTGCAGTTCACGCAGAGCGGCCGTCGCGACACCGTGCTGACGCTCGCGAAGGTGCGCGGCGGCACACACGTGGTCGGCACCGCGCAGGAGATTGCCGCACCGGGGCAGTCGCCGTTCGCGGCGTTCGGGCGGCACTTCGTGCTCGGCGTGGAGGAAGTGAAACTCACCGAGGCGCAGCTGGCCGAGCACCGCATCTACCATCCGCCCGGCGAGGAACTGCTGCAGCCGGTGTTCAACTTCGTGCGGCCATACCGCATTCGCACGCGCCGGATGGGCGACAAGTACCGTCCGCTCGGCGCGCCGGGCCGGCGGCCGTTGAAGGCGCTGCTGCGCGATTACAACGTGCCGCGCGAACTGCGCCGCGACTGGCCGCTGCTGGTTGACGGCAACGATCGCATCATCTGGGTGCCGGGCATGCCGATCGCCGAGGAAGCGAAAGTCACCGACTTTGACGCACGCGTGTTCCGCGCGATGCTGCACGAGACCGGCGACGGGTCCTTCCCGTGGCCGCTGCGCCGCTGATTCGCCGGCTTCCACTCGTGGCCCTGGCGCCGATATGGCATCACACGCCATCCACTTTCCGCGTTTGATCGACGCCGCCTCCGCTCGCGCATGACCGACCTGACCGGCGATAGTCCGACGCCGACGCCAACGTCCCCGCCTGCGCCGACCGCGCCCACGGTTGCACGGTCGCCGCTGATGCGCGTGGCCGTCTGGACCTTCCGCATCCTCACCGTCGCGCTAGTGGTGTGGATCGCGATGCAGGTCGAGATCGCCGACTCGATCGTGACGACTGACAGCGCGCGCGGCACACTGCGCGGCACGATCGTGCAGAAGGGTCGCCCGCCGTCGGCCGCACACGCCGCGCAGGACTGGCAGATTCGCGTCGACGACAGCAACGGCGCGTCGCGCGTCGAGACAGTTGCCTGGTACGAGGTTGCCCGGCGCGACAGCCTGGAAACCGCCGATGGCCATCGCGCCGGCGGCTCGCTGCGGATCGACCCCGCTGCAGCCGCTAGCGGCGTCTGGCCGCCGGCGATTGCCGCGGGCAGCACGCAGCAGCTCTGGCAGGAAGGCGGCCGCGTGATCGATGTCGTTGCGCGCGACGCCACGGCGCTCACCGTCGGCCGACCGATGGTCACGTTCGGCCTGGCCTCCCTGGCGGCGTCGTTGAACGCAGGCACCGTGGCATTCGCGCTGGCCGCCGTGCTGCTGACGCTGTTCCTGTGCGGAGCGCGCTGGTGGGTGCTGGCGCGCAGCACCGGCGTGAACATGCGGCTCACCGACGCCGTGCGCCTGATGGCAATCGGCCAGTTCTACACCTACGCGCCCGGCGGCATCACCACCGGCGACCTCGTCAAGGCGATGTACCTGCGCCGCAAGACGCAGCGCACCACCGAGGCGCTTGTCAGCGTCTTCGCCGACCGCCTGCTCGGCCTGCAGACGATGCTCTCCATGGGGCTCGTCGCCGTGCTGATCTTCGGCTGGGAGCTGATCGAGACGGTGCCGCGCTTCCGCCTCGTGATGTGGGCGTCGGTCGCGCTGACCATCGGCGTGACGCTGGCCGGCGTGGTGCTGATGTCGAAGCGGCTGCGCGGGCTGCTGCGTGTGCGCCACCTGATGCCTGCCCGACTGGCCGTGGTGGCCGACGAGATATCGTCGGTGCTCGCGCCGTATCGCAAGGCGCGCGGCGCGGTGGCAATCGCGGCCGCGCTGTCGCTCGGCTCGCAGACGCTGCAGGTGCTGATCGCGTACGCATTCGGCCTGGCGCTCGGCATCGACGTGCCGCTCTGGCAGTACTTTGTGCTGATTCCAATGGGTGCGGTGATCGGCGCGATCCCTGGCCTGCCCGGCGGCCTCGGCCTGATGGAAGGCGGCTACATTGCGTTCTTCGCATTCACGCTCGCCCCCGAAGAGTTGTCGCGCGCGCTCGCGTTGTCATTGTTGATGCGGCTGTCGCTGATGCTCATGAGCGCGATCGGGCTGTACGAGGCGCTCACGTTCGGCCGACGCCTGACGCGTGAACGCGAACGCGGTGCAGGCGAGCCGGGGACGGCGGTCCGTGCTGTCTGATGCAGGCGAGCGGGGGCCTCGCGTCAGCCGTTCGAAGCTGGCCGTTCCTGCCACACGCCCATCTTGTTGCCGGCCGGATCGGTGAAGTAGCCGTAGAACCCGTGGTCGCCGCCGATCGGCGTCTTCGGTTTGATCACCTTTCCGCCTGCCTGCTCGATCGCGGCCAGTGCCGTATCGATCTCCTCGACCGCCATGACCAGCACGCTGCCCGCATCCGTGCCGGGCTTCAGATCGGCATCCATTGCGCCGGTCATGTTGCCCGCATCAAAGAACTCGTAGGTGTCGTTCATCGGCCGGAACGTCCAGCCGAACAGCTTGCCGTAGAACTCCTTCGCCGCCGCGATGTCGGGAGCCGGGATCTCGATGTGCACGATGTTGCCACGAGTGAACGCCATGGTCGTCTCCGATCGAGGTGGAGGTCGGAAGACCGGAGCGTACCAGATCAATCGTCGCCATCATCGTCAGCGTCATCGTCCTCACCCAGCAGGTCGGCAGGCAACGGCAGCGAGTTGGTGATCAGTTCGCGGATCCGGTCCGGGTCGACGACGCGCTCGCGGAGCATCACGCCGGTGCGCACATCGACCAGCGAATGGCGCGGATCCAGAATGCGGATCACCGGCGGCAGGTAATCCAGCGCGTCGACACCCAGCGAACCGCTGGCCAGTGCCGCAGCGCGGCTCTCGCGCTCGGCGACGAAGGCGGCCAGCACTTCCTCGGCATCGCCCGGGTGGTCGGCCGGCAACGGCTCGCAGCTGATCACCGTCAACTCCACGCGATCGCGCAAGACGGTCAGCCACGTGCCGGACTCGAGCGCGGCAACCGCAGGCGCATGGCTGCCGTGCAGCACCATCGCTGACAACGTGCCACGACTGTAGAGCGGCGAGACATCGAGGCCGAGGCCGGGCAAAGCGTTCTGCAGCATGCGCCCCTCGTCGGCCGCGAGACCGCGCGGGCTGCCGATCAGCTCGAAGCGCAGGGCGACCGGGCCGGCACGGTGCGGATCACTCGATGCCACGAGGTGCAGCATCGCGAGGTCGCGCGCCAGCATCTGCAACACGCCCGCCGGCGAGTCGTCGTCGTCGGCCGGGCGCGCACCGGCGGAGAGATCGGCGAGGAAGTGATCGACATCGCGCGCCGCCTGCAGGCCGCGCATGTAGCCCGGAATCTCGCGGGCCGAAAGGTGGTACGTGGTGCCCAGCCGCGTGCGACGGCTACGGCGAGCCATGCCGCCGCGGGTGGGCAGGCCGACGGCCATGCCGCGCGCAGGCTCCAGCGAGTCGGAAATCTCCTCAAGTTGCTCGCGCAGCGCGCGCGCCAGTTCGCGCACCTGGAAGTAGTGGCTGTGCGACGGATCGACATTGTCGGCGTGCACCGTGCCATCGGGCTGCAGGTCGCGCACGCCATGCACGATGCGATCGACCGCGTCGCGGATGCGCGGCAACAACACCGACAGACGTGCGCGGCGGCGCGAGAAGCTCGCCACGGTGTGCTCGAGCGGCGCGGCATCCTCCAGTGTGTCCACGCGCGCGGTCACGCCGCCGTCGGCCACGGGCACCACGCGCAGCAGCATCGGCTGTTCGGGCGTGGTTGCGCCAACCTTGTCGGCCACGGGTCGCGCGAGCTGCCGCTCGATCGCGCGTTTGAGCGCGCGCGCGCCGAGCGCCGGATGGAAGCCGGCATCCACGATGTGCTCCATCGCCTGCGCATCGACGCTCAGCACGACGCGACGGCGCACGAGGCCCTCGCGTTGCAGCACCTCGCTGATCAGCCCGTCGGCAATCCTGCGCACGGCTGCGCGATCGAGCCGGCCGAACGGGACGACGCGATCCAGCCGGTTGAAGAACTCGGGACGGAAGAAGCGCTCCGCCTCGCGGATGTAGACCTCCCGCAGGTCGCGGTCGGACTCGGGGCCCAGGCCGAGCCGACCCTCGGCCTCGCGCGTGCCAAGGTTGCTGGTAAGGATGATCAGCATGCCGCTGAAGTCGGCGGTGCGGCCCAGCGCGTCGGTCAGGCGGCCCTCGCCGAGTACCTGCAGCAACATGTCGTGCACATCGGGGTGCGCCTTTTCAATCTCGTCGAACAGCAGCACGCCGAACGGTTGGCGACGCGCGGCCGCGGTGAGCAGCCCCTCGGGCTCGTCGATCGTGCCGATCAGTCGCGCCGCAGCGAGCGGCGAGACGTACTCGTTCATGTCGAAGCGCAGCAGCTTCTCCTCGCTGCCAAAGAGCCACGTGGCGAGCGCCCGGGCGCACTGCGTCTTGCCGGTGCCGGTCGGCCCGAGGAACAGGAACGCGGCCATCGGCCGGCCCGGATCGTTGAGTCGCGCGCGTGCCACCGACACGGCGTCGGCCATCGCATCGACCGCCGCGTCCTGCGAGACCACATGGTCGGCAATGCGCGCGCGGATCTCCTCGCGCGGCAGTCGCTGCGTGCCGTCGATGAACGGCAGCTTCAGGCCCGTGTGTTCGCTGAAGCCCTTGTACACGCTGCTGCGGTCGATCCGGCCCTTGCCCGCCGCCACCGCCAGGCGTTGCATGAACGCGGCCGCCTTGCCGGGGAACGCCAGCTCGCGCACGTAGCGCCGCTGCAGGTCGATCACCGCGGGCAGTGCGTCGGGCTCGAACCGGCAGCCCTGTGTGCTCTCCAGGCGGCGCATCACGCCGATGAGAATGCGCTGCACGTCGAGCGCAGGCGGCTCGGCCACCGGAATGATGTGGAACTGGTCGGCCAGGCTGCGGTCGGTCTCGCGCAGCACGCGTAGTGCCTCGGGCGTGGTCTCGCCGAGCACGCGCACCTCCCGGCGTTCGATCACCGGCCGCAGCACGTCGCCGACGGAGAGCGCCGAGTTGCTGGTCCGCCCGGCGCGATACAGCCCCGGCAGGTCGTCGAAGTACAGCACGTGGTCGCGTTCGCGCGCTGCGGTGATGATTGCGAGCAGCCGGCTCTCCCACTGGCCGACAAACTTCATACCGGAGATCAGCCGTTGCGGCGCGAGCAGCCAGACGTTGTTGCGCGAGGCCCACGACGAGGTGCGCTGTTCGGTGGCACGCCACACGTACTCGTGGATCAGCGCCGTCTTGCCGACCTGGCGCGGCCCGACGAGCAGCACGGGGCGTTTGTCGCGGCCGGTGAGATGCTGCTGCAGCGCGGCCACCTCGGTCTCGCGCAGCACGGCGCGCTCCAGGTCGTCGGGCCACAGCCAGTTGAGGCAGCGGCCGACCTTCTGCAGTTCCTGCTCGCCACCACCGATGCGGAACTCGCCGATGCCGGCCATCCGCTCCGGCTCTTTCTTCTGCCACGTACGGCGCACGCTGACGTCGAGTTCCACGGTGTTCACCCACGCGCTGCCGTTGAGGTTGCACGCATCGGGGCGCATGCCGTCGTCGCGCTCCTCGCGGCGGAAGTGCGCGGTGTAGATGTCGCGCGCGCGCATGCTGATGTCCTCGCCGCGCTCGACGGTGAACCACACCTCGGGCAGCGACGGCGAGAACACCACCCGGCGATCCAGCGTGCGGAAGCTGACCAGCAGCAGCTTGAGCGGCACGCGACGCCGGCGCAGTTCGATGTCGAGCTTGACCAGGTCGTCGCTGATGTCCGGCGCGAACGCGACCTGCGCGAGTTCGTCGTGGCGCATCTCGCCGCCGAGCTTGTCGAGCCAGCGCCGCATGCGCTGCACGAAGCGGTTCATCACGCGACCGAGCACGTCGCCGGTCGCGTTGATCGCCGCGGGGTCGCCCACGCTGAACAGCGGACGCACGCGGAACTCGTCGGGCTCACCCTTCGGCCGCGTCAGCTGTTCGATGTAGACCGGGATCGCGAGTTTCATTTCCGCTCCGTGAAGTGGGACATCACGGTGTGCATGAAGCGCTCCTCGACGAGCCGGCCGACGAGCTCGGCCAGCGACTCGCCGCGTGGCCACGGGATGCCGTTGCGCCCCAGCAGGGCGTCATCCACGGCGCGCCGGTCGGCGTAGTACGCCCGCCGGTGCGGCACGTTCTCCACTGCGCCGCCGCGGCGAGTGATGCGCGCGGGGTGTGTGTAGTTGGCCACCTCGCCACCCGTGACCTCCACCCGCACGACCTGCGTCTCGCCCTCGTTGGTGAACGAATGCAGGCCGAGTTCGGACTGGAAGCGCGAGCTGACGAACGGCCCGGCCAGTTGCAGCACCAGCCCCCAACCACTGTGGTAGCTGGCCTTGCTCTGCAGGTGCCGTTCGAGGCGTGGCAGGGCGGGCAGGCCGGTTACCGGTTCGACGCACACCGGCGGCTCGTCCATGCCAGAGCGCAGGCGCAGGTTCTGCCGGTGCAGCTCGGCGAGCACTGGCGGGACGCGCCCTTCAGCGTGTCGAGCAGCGTGGTGGCGGGGTGCGAGAGCAGCGTGCGCACCGTGGTGTAGTTCGCATTGCGCAACGTACTGACGATCGCGAGCGGCAGACCGAGGTTGTCCACGCGCAGCTCGAGCCGCGGATCGTTGGTGGGGATCGGCGCGGCGATCCACACGCTGCCGACGTTCTGCAGGTTGCCGTCGGCGTCGGTCGTGGCCGCCGCGGCGAGGTACGCGGTGGCGAGCTTCGCCATCGCGTCGGTGCTGTCGCCGTAGATCGCGACCACGGCTTTCTGGTGCTGCGCGTCGGGCGTGGTCGCGCGGAACGTGTCGAAGATCAGGTCGCGCTGGTCGTTGCGCGCCCGCTCCTGTGCCGCCTCGTGGGCCGGGTCCACGTCGGCCGTCCCGGCGTAGAGCGCCAGCAGCGCGTCGTCCTCCAGTTGCTCGAGCCGTACGGCAAGCTCCGCGCACGACGTGTCCAGCCGGTCGAGCTGCAACAGACGCGCCTCGTCGTCGCCGCTCATGCCGCCGCTCTCCGGGCGACGCACGCGCATCCGGTCGGCGCGGCGCTTGCGTTCACGCAGGCGGTACAGTTCGTTGCGCAGGCGCAGCATTGTCGCGCTGCGCTCCACAGTCTGTTGCCGGCGGCGCAACGTGGCGGCGAAGATCGCCTGCTCGTACTGCCCCGGCGACGCGCCGCTGGACGGTACGGGCTGGCCGTTGGCCTGCAGGCGCACGCCGCCGACGACATCGATGCGTTCGCCGACCAGGCGGACGCGGACGTTGAGCGAGTTGGTGGTGCTGCTGTCGTTGAGCTCTTCGGCAAGCGGCGCGAGCAGTTGTCGTTCGACCGCACGCTTGAGCGGACGCGCACCGTAGCGCGGGTCGTAGCCGGCCACGGCCAGGTGCGCGGCCACACCGGTGTCCACCTGCAGCTGCACGCCGCGGTAGCGCAGGCCGTCGCGCGCGCGTACCAGGTCGAGTTCGCGCTCGGCAATGCCGCGCACGGTCGCCTCGCTCAACGGCAGGAACGGCACAATGCGGTCGATGCGGTTGAACATCTCGGGCCGCAGGAAGCGCTGCACCTCGGCCGTGAAATGCTGGACCGCTTCGCGCGCCTCGTCGGCCGTGCCCGCGCCGAAGCCGGTGCCGCCGCTGCGGAAGCTGGCCGCTCCCAGGTTGCTGGTCATGATCACCAGCGAGTTGCTGAAGTCGGCGAGACGGCCGCCGGCGTCGGTCAGGCGCCCCTCGCCGAGCACCTGCAGCAGCAGGTCGAAGAAGCCGGGGTGCGCCTTCTCGACTTCGTCGAACAGCAGCACGCTGAACGGCTGCTCGCGCACCTTCGCGGTGAGCTGACCCTCGTTGCCGAACACGCCGCCGACGAGCCGCTGTACGGCGACGCCGTCCGCGTACTCGCTCATGTCAAACCGCGTGAGGCGGTGGCGATCATTGAACAGCCACTCGGCCAGCGTGCGTGCCATCTCGGTCTTGCCGGTGCCGGTCGGGCCGATGAACAACAGCGACGCGATCGGCCGGCGCGGCCGCGTGAGGCCCGCTTTGGCGGTCGCGAGCAGGTCGGTCACGAGTTCGACCGCGTCGGGTTGTCCGATCACGCGTTGCGCGAACCAGGCCGACACGGCGGCGGGGTCGAGCCGCATCTGCGCGTCGAGCAACACGCGCGGCAGTCCGGTCTCGCGCGAGAACGCGGCGGTGACATCGGCGACCTCGATCGGCGGCGCGACGGGTTCCGGTCCGGGCTGCGACCGTGAGGAAGCGGGACCATCCACCCCCGACTCGACATCATCCAGTACATCGTCGGACGACGAGTCGGCGGCGTCGCGTTCCGGGTCCCTGCCACGGCGACCATGATCGACGAAATGCCCGCTGGCTGGTTCGGCTCCCTGACGGTCGCGGTTCGGACCGGAGGCTGCACCGGCGGCCTGCAGGTCACGCACGAACCGCACCGCGCGGCCGGGGTTCGCCGAGTACGTCCCGTACCGGCGATGCAGCCGGTCGATCATCTCCACCGCCTCCAGCGACATCGGCGCGTGCTCGCGCTCGAGCGCCACCGACAGCAGGATCTGGCGCGTCGCCTCGGGCGTCGGCTCGCTCACATCCACGCGCGCGAACGCATCCAGCAGCCGCGGATCCTCGCGCTCGATCAACGGAATCTGCTCCGGCGTGCACTCGGCAATCGCGCGGATCTCGCCGCGCGCCAGCACCGGCCGCAGGAAGCTGGCGATACCGATGCTGCTGTACGCGCTGCGACCGACCTGCAGCAGCTCGACCAGGTTGCCGAGGTGCAGGATCGCGTTCTGCTCAACCGCCTCGCCGATCACGCGACGGCAGCGCTCCTGCCACATACCGAAGCCGCTCTGCCCGGTCACCAGCTGCGATCCGCTGATGAACCAGAAGCTGTGCGGCGCCAGCTTGCGCGCGCCACGCTGGCGGATCAGCTCCATTACAGCGGCCGTCTTGCCCACGCCCGATGGCCCGACCAGCAGCAAACTGCGCGAGCGACGCGACGCCAGCACGGCGCTCATCTTCTCGAGCAGCGCGTCGACCTCGTACGCCTGCGGCCGCCGCAACCAGTCCACCTTGCGACCCACGCGTGGCAGTTCCGGCTCGTCCTTCTTGCGCCGGCCAAGGCGCTCGGCCGCGGCCCGCTCCTTGGGCGACGCGATCTCCACGTCCACCGCCAGCGAGCGAACGGCCACCGACAGGTCGCGCTGCAGGGCCACCATTGCGGGCAGGCGCGCGCGACCGCGGGCCAGCGCAAAGCGGATCTCGCTGATCACCTGCTCCTCGATTTGTGCGACCACTGCCGGGTCAGCGAGCGTGCGCACCTCGCCCGTCGCCGGATCCTCGGGCAAGCGCGAGATCACCTCGATGCCCAGCGCCGGCACGTACGTGATCCGCATCTGCCCCTGCGTCCACGCGGCCGTGTCGAAGCCGAGCTCGATCGGCGCGGTCCAGGTCGGCAGGGTCTCCTCGCTGTCCGTTCGCGTGGCCTCGATCTCGAACGTCACGCGGCCCGGTGCTGGCGCGTCGTTCATGGCGAGTCGCTGCAGCGCGACCAGCGGCAACTCCTCCAGCTGCCTGACCGTGGCCGTGCGCAGGCTGGCCAGCAGGCGGTCGGCGTCCGCGTCGGCCCACACCACCTCTGGCAGGAACAACACCTCGCCGAGCCACAGCTCCGGTTCGAGCTGGCGCAACACGGCCGTGAAGTTGAAGGTGTGCGTCTGCATGCGCGCGCCACGTCGCGACCGGCATCCACCAGGGTCGGCGCGTTATACCGCGGCGGCCGGTCCGCACAGCTATTCCGAGCAGAAAGCCGGTGCGAAAGCCGCCGCGCGGCGGATGCATGACTGGTACCATTCAGGCTTCGAGCAACGCACCGAGACGAAGAAATGCCGGACGTGCCGCCCCGCACCTGTCCACAATGTGGATCGCCGCTGCCCATGCGAGTTGTGCCGGCGTGCACGGCATGCGGATTCGACCTGTCTGCGGTCAACGACCTCAACGAACCGACGATGAAGCGCGGCGGTCGTGGTCGCAGTGCCGACGCCGATGCCGCGCCGATGCCGATTCCTGAGCCGCCAGCGCGCGCCAGTGGTGGCTCGGCGCGCATTCCGGCGGTGACGCGAGGCGCGATCGCACCGGCGACCGCAGGTTCGGGCGCGCGGCCGGGTGCGATTCCGCCGCCTCCACCGGCAGCTGCGGCCGGCGCGATTCCTCCGCCGCCGCCTCCGCCGCCGCCTCCGCCTCCGCCGCCACCTCCGCCCGCGGGCTCTCGCGACGACATAGACATGGACGCGACGGTTCCGCGCGGACGGCGCGGTTCAGCAGCTACGCCAGCAGCGGCGTCTGGCGATGCATTCGACGCGACGATGCCGCGCGGAAGGCGCGGCGGGGCGGCGTCCGGAGCCGGGCAGTCGGGCCGCAAGCCAGCGGCTTTGCCGACCCCCGGCAACGATGACGCGACGATGCCGCGAGGCCGCCGTGGTGGTAGCGCTGCCGCGTCGCCGCCACCTCCGCCGGCGCGGCGCTCGTCCGACGAGCACGAATTCGATCCGACCGTGAAGCGCGGCGCACGCCCGACCAGTGCACCCGAGCCCGCCGCGCCGCCCGCAGCCGCGATGCTCACGCCGCCGATGCAGGCATCCGGGGGGCGCACGCAGCCGACGATCCGCGACGGCGTCGCCGAGTACGAAGAGGGCGACGTCATCGAGAACCGCTTCGAGGTCTTCGGCAGCGCGGCCGGCGGCATGGGCCGCGTGCTGTTCGTGCGCGACACGCTATGGAAGACCGACCTCGCCGTGAAGTCGCTGCTGCGCACGCACGGCGCGTCAGCCGACGAGGTGGCCGAGGACGAGCGCATGTTCCTGCGCGAGGCGATGAGCTGGCTGACGCTCGGCGCGCACCCGCACATCGTGTCGGGCTATTTCGCGCGCCAGATGGGCGGCACGCTGCGTTTCTTCATGGAGTACGTGCCCGGCGGCACGCTGCGCCACCTGCTCGCGCGCAAGCCGCGGCTCGAACCCGACGAAGCGCTCAACTATCTCGCGCAGCTCTCCGAGGGCATGCGTTACGTGCACGAGCAGACCGGCGGCCGGCCGCATCGCGACCTCAAGCCGGACAACTGCATGGTCGACGAGGCCACCGGTGCGCTGAAGATCACCGACTTCGGCCTGCTCAAGGGCGAGACCGACGCCGAGACCGTCGACAAGTCGCGCGCCAACCGCGAGGCGCGCACACTCAAGCAGGCCGGCGATGCCGCGGCGAAGCTCGGCCGCGATGCGCTGCTCTCGTTCCAGCTGTCGCTGTCGGGCGGCGGCGGTGCGATGGGTACGCCACACTACATGCCGCCGGAGCAGTGGTCCGATGCGCACCACACCGACGCGACCGCCGACGTGTACGCGGCCGGCGTGATCCTCTACGAGATGATTGTCGGTCGGCGGCCGTTCGAGATCGACGAAGCCGGCTGCCGGCTGCTGGCCACGCATGCGCCCGACCAGAAGGGTCGCATCGAGCAGGCGATTTCCACCGGGCTGTTCAGCAGCAACGATCCGTCGCGCGCCGAGCAGATGCTGCGCTGGCTGGAAATGATGCACTCGCGGCTGCCGGTGCCCGACCCGCGCGAGTTCCGCCCCGACACGCCGGCGGCGATCGCGCAGATCGTCTCGAAGTGTCTGCGCCGCCGACCGGGCGATCGCTTCCGCGACTTTGCCGAACTCGGCGCGGCCGTGCGCAAGGCGTATCGCGCGCTGACGAAGCAGGACCCGAAGACGCTGCAGGGAGCCGAGGAGGGCACGCTCGCGGCCAGCAACAACGTCGCGCTGTCGCTGGTGGAAATGGGCTACCCGGACCGCGCGTTGTCGTCGTTCGAGCAGGCGCTGCTGCGCGACCGCACCGCGCTGGTGCCGTGGCTCAACCATCGGCTGCAACAGGTACGCCACGCGGCCGCGAGTGGCAATGCCGCGCGCGTCAAACAGATCGCGCAGCAGTCGATGAACCTGTTCCGCAGCGAGATCGAACCGGCGCGCGGCGCCGAGATCCAGCAGCGGCGCGCCCAGGTGCGCCACTGGACCAGCGTGATGCAGGCCGCGGCGCAGGGCGGTTCGGTGCCCGACGACGCCGGCGCCGCGCTGATCTTCCTGCCGATGATCAGCGGCCTCGAACTGGCCGAGCGCAGTCGCGAGCGCGATGCGCTGCTGGCCACGGCGCGCCAGAAGATTGACTCGGGCGACCCCGACGCGGCCTACCACACCATCCGCAAGGCGCAGGCGCTGCTGCCCGAACGGCGCCGCGAACCGGCCGTGCTCGAACTGATCGCCGACGTGAGCCGCAGCGGTCTGATCGTGGGCGTCAACGACGCATGGCAGCACGGCCGACTGCGCGCGGGCGATCAGGCAATCGGCGCTATCGCGGTTCTCGACGACGGACGCCACGCGGTGACCGGCGATGCCAGCGGCCTGCTGCGCCTGTTCAGCCTCGATCCGGTCAAGGCGATCGGCGAGAAGCGCCTGCCCGGCGTCGGCGGCGTGACCAGCATGAGCCGCCACGAGGACGACCTGATCGTCGGCTGCAATGACGGCCGTGTGTGGTCGGTGCGCGTGACGATGGCCGGCACCGCAATGGCGTTCGCGCCCGAGCGGCCCGCGCCGGTGCTCGACGCGCCCTCCACGGTGCGCGGCGTGGCGACCGACGCGAGCGGCGCCGTGTACGCGGTCGGCGCGTGGCCCGGACTGGTGATGAAGCCCGTCGCCAGTGTCGGCGTGCGCAGCGAGCGGCCGATCGAGCTGGCGGGTCGCGACGAGTTGCTCGGCATTGCGATCACGCCCGACCGCCAGTGGGCCGTCGGCGCGTCGGAGCGCAGCATCGCCGAGTGGGACCTCACGCGCGGCGCGAAGGCCGAGCCGCACCACTACAAGGCGCCCGGCGAGACGACGTGCTTCGCGCTCACCGTGGACGGCAGTTTTGCGATCGTCGGCGGCAAGGATGGCGGCTG
>JBFWQT010000095.1:0-16685 GCA_050249295.1 Planctomycetota bacterium | reverse complement strand
GCTCGACACGAGGAACCGCGCTGAACAGCAGCCGGGGCCGGAGCAGAACTCGCCTCGCGCGAACCAGCCGACCAGCAACCACCAACGGGAGGTCGTCGACAATCCGCCGGCCAACACCAACGCGCCGGAGCCGACGTCCAACCGCGCCGACAACACGCCAGACGCGCCGCAGCAGCCCGGCCCGGTCGTCAATGCACCCGACCCGACGCCGCCAGCGGACAATGACAATGACAACTCCGCGCCGCCGCCGGTGCAGCCCACGCAACCCGGCCCGCCGGCGGTGCAGCGCGTCGTGCTCGCGCAGGTCAGCGGCATCTCGCGCAACGCGCGGCTCAAGTCGCGCCGCAACGACAGCGACGACTGGACGCCGATGAGCATCAACAGCGAGATCGAACCGGGCATGACGCTCAACGTCAGCGGCATCGCCGACCTGCTGGTGGCCGGTACGGCGCTGATGCGCTTCGACGGCGAAGTCACGATCAGCGGCGCGCGCGACGCGATCAGCGTGACCATCACGAAGGACGCCGTGTACGTCGACAACGTCGGCACCGGCCCGGCCATCACGGTGGGCATTGCGGCCGAGCCGGACGTGCACGCGACGATCCGCGACGGCGCGCTCTACTGCATCAGCGCGCGCCACCAGATGACCGTGCACTGCCTGGCCGGCGAGGGTGCGAGCACGCCGCAGGGCGTGGTCGGCGGCTCGGCCGTGCTCAAGCGCGACAGCCTGCAGGGCATGCGCATCGACTGGATTCCGTACATGGCGCAGCTGCTGCGCGATCTGCCGCCGAAGCTGATCCTCCACGAGTCGTTCGACGCGGCCGACGCGCGCGTGGTGCCCGTGAACACGGGCGAGGTGCGCGACGGCAGCGGCCACGGCATTCACAGCCGCGGCTACCCGGTGCGGCTCGAAGTGCTGCCGCCGGCGCGCCGGTCGGGCGCGTTCGAGGTGCTGCGCATGCGCGTGAAGTTCAGCCACGACACGACGCTGGAAGCGGCGCTGTGGGAGAACGGCGAGCGCGGGCAGAAGTGGCAGGCCGACATGAAGGCGGGCGAATGGCGCGAGCTGGAGTTCGCGATCGAAGCCGGCCGGCAGATGGACGTGCTGAAGATCTATGCACGGGAGGACACGCGCGACGATCTGGCGATGGAAGTCGACTGGATCGAGGTCGTGCATAGCCCGCGCGCGCAGTAGTCCGCTCGTCAACAACGCATCGACAACCGGAACGCGCGAAGCCGAACGACGCGAACCGCACACCACACAGCGAGGAGAAGCGATGGGACGCAAGTTGATGATCGGAACGCGCGGTGACGGCGACCCGCGGGCGGCAGCCCGTGGGCTTGAATGGGGCATGATCGTCGTCGTGCTGATTCTCGCGCTCGCAACCTCGTCCGCGAGAGCCGCGGACATCAACGCGACACCGGCCGACTACCAGGCGAAGTGCAACAACCTGACGCCCGGTGATCGCCTCGTGCTCGCGGCGGGCAACTACACCAACGGCCTCAACGTCAGCAACCTCAACGGCGACACCAACAACTGGATCACCATCGTCGGCCCCTCCGGCGGCACGGCCGTGTTCAAGGCCAAGGACGGGCGCAACACCATCGAGATCACCAACAGCTCGTACGTCGCGCTGGAAAACCTGACGGTCGATGGCCTCAACAAGCCGGACCTGCACGCCATCAGCGCCAAGGGCAGCTCGGCCAACGTCACCCATCACATCCGCATCGAAGGCTGCCGGATCATCAACCACGGCGGATCGCAGCAGACCGTGGGCATCTCCACCAAGACGCCGACGTGGGGCTGGATCATCCGCGGCAACCGCATCACCGGCGCCGGTACCGGCCTGTACCTCGGCAACTCCAACGGGGCCGAGCCGTTCATCGGCGGCATCATCGAGGGCAACCTCGTCGAAGACCCGCTCGGCTACTGCATGGAAATCAAACATCAGGACGCGCGGCCGAACCACCCCGGCATCCCCACCGGCGAGCAACACACGATCATCCGCCACAACGTGTGGATCAAGAACGACGCGCACGGCCCCGACGGCGACCGCCCGAACATCCTCGTCGGCCACTTCCCGTACGCGGGCAACGGCACCAGCGACCTCTACGAGATCTACGGCAACGTGTTTTTCCACAACCCGTACGAACACCTGCTGCAGGCCGAGGGGCGGGTGGCGATCCACGACAACGTGTTCGTCGGCGGCAGCCAGACCGCGATCCGGCTGCAGGATCACAACGGCACGCTCGATGTCGCGTACGTCTACCACAACACGATCTACGACTGCTTCCGCGGCGTGCACTTCGGCCGCGTGCCCACGGTCGATCACAATGTGATCGGCAACGCATCGTTCACGCGCGACAACGCCGGCAACGCGATCAGCGGCAGCATCGTCAACCAGAGCGCGAACATCACCGGCACCAATGCCGACGCCGCGAGCCGCTTCGTCAACGCCACCAGCATGCTCGGCACGATGAACTTCTACCCGAAGGCCGGCCAGCTGCAGGGCGCGGCGGTCGATCTCTCGGCCTTCGCGTCGCACGCCGACTACAACAAGGACTTCAACGGCACGACGAAGACCTTCACGCACCGCGGCGCGTACGCCGGCGAGGGCAGCAACCCCGGCTGGCAGATCGCGCGGGAGCTGAAGCCGACAAACCCTCCCAACGCCCCGCCGATCGCAGTGGCCGTGGTGGCCGGCGGCGGGGCTCACGTCGTTAGCACGCTGATCACGCTGGATGGCACCGGCAGTAGCGATGCGGATGGCGGGCCGTCGGCTCTCACCTTCGCGTGGGTGCAAACGGCCGGGCCGACGGTGAGTCTGAGCGGCGCGGGCAGCGACACGGCGACGTTCATGCCGACCGTGGCCGGCACGTACGACTTCCGCCTGACCGTGGACGATGGCGCCGACAACGACAGCGACACGGTGAGCGTGACCGTCACCGATCCGACGCTGACGATCAGCAGCAGCACGTGGTCGCTCGCCATCAACTCGCCCGCCGACCTGCCCCTGGCCGTGCAGCGCACGCTGACGCACAACGGCAGCGGCGTGCTGACGGTCAGCGTCGCGACGAGCGAGTCGTGGCTGGTCGCGACGTTCGACAACGGCTCCGGCGGCAACACGCTGGACATCGGCGAGAGCGGCACTGTCACGCTGACCGTCAGCAGCGTGATCGGCCTTGGCACCAGCGAGAGCGCGACGCTGACCGTGGCCGGCAACAACGGCAGCCTGCATCAGCTCGACATCAGCGTGAGCCTCGCCAACGCGCTGGCCAGCGGTGGCGTCGGCGTCGGTGGCAGCAGCGCGTGCAACGCCGGCCCGGCCAACGCCGTGGCCTGGTGGCCGCTGATGCTGTGCCTCGTGTGGCTGGCTGCGGTGCGTCGCGGCTCGCGCGCCGCGGTTGAAACCCGCATCGCGGCATGAGAGGCTTCGCGCCCTGCCCTGAACGTGCCGCGGCCCTCCACCCGATCGAACCTGACGATGACCGACCTGACCGAAACGGCCACCACCACCGCGTCCGAGGCGACCGAGGCGAAGGACCAGAAGTCACTCGATCGGCTCACGCGCTTCTACCGCTGGAACGCGAAGATCTACGATTACACGCGCTGGGCGATCCTGCGTAACCGCGCGCGCGCCTTCCGGCTGCTCACGATCCCGGTCGGCGGCAAGGTACTCGACGTCGGCTGCGGTACGGGGCTCAACTTCCGCTACATCGTGCGCCAGCAGCCAGAGCTCGGCCGGCTGTGGGCACTCGACCTCTCCGGCGAGATGCTCAAGGTCGCGGCGCGCAAGATCGAACGCTTCAAGCAGCTGCGCGGCAAGGCGATCACCATCGAGGCCAACGCCGAGAACTACTCGCTCGACGCCGAGTGGGCCGAGCACGGCAAGCCGGACGTGATCACGTACGCGTACTCGCTGTCGATGATCCCCGACTGGGAAGCCAGCCTGCGCTGCAGCTGGGACCACCTGAAGCCGGGCGGCACGCTGATGGTGCTCGACTTCGGCGACCTGCGCCGCTGGCCGTGGCCGATCGGCAAGGGGTTCGTCGGGTTCCTGAAGAAGAACCATGTGAAGCACTTCGGCGCGCCGTGGGAAACCGTGCTGCGCGAACTGACGCCGCAGGTCGTGCACAAGCCGGTGTTCGGTCACTACAGCGTGATCACACTGGCGACGAAGCCGGCGGAGTAGCGGAGTGCCGGCTGGCGGGCCTGTCGCGATCAGCGCTTGATGCGGAACTCGATCACGATGTCGAACAACAGCTCGGTCTTGTCGTTGGGCAGCGGGCCGAACGGCGCGGTGCGCTCGATGCACGCAATCGCTTCCTCATTGAGCAGCGGGAACGGCGACGGCTTCGTCACCGTCGGCTTGCCGATCAGCTTGCCGGTGCGGTCGATCACGAACGTCACCGTCACCGAGCCCTCCTGGCCGGGGTTGCGCTTGGCGCGCTCGATCAGCCGCACGACGCTGTCCTTGAACTGGTACAGCCGCGTGGACTGTGCGCGCGCTTCCTCGGCGGTGAGCGGACGGCCCGGCCCCGGGTTGTTGCTGCCGCCGGGCGTCTCGGGCGTCGGGTTGGCCGGGTTCACCGGCGTCGTCGGTGTCGTCTGGTGCGGCGCCGGATCCGGAATCGGCAGGCGGTCGAACGACTCGTCCCACTCGTCGGATTCGTCCTGCCACAGCGTGTCGGACTCGGTCGGACTCTCCGGCTGGTTCTGCTCGAGTCGCAGGCGGTCTTCCTGGTCCTGCTTGCGGCGCGCATCCTCGAGCTCGCGCAGACGCTCGGCGCGCTGCTTCCGCTCGCGCTGATCAATCTCGCGCTGCACCTGCTCGCGGCGACGGTCCTCGTCGCGCTGCTCCTGCTCGCGCGCCCGGCGGTTCTCCTCCTGGCGTTGTGCCGCCAGCTGATCGGCCTCCAGCGCCATCTGCCGGGCCTCCTCGTCGAACCGGTCACGCGCCTCGGCGGCCGGGTCGGGCGTGGGCTCGGTCAGCGGATCCGGCTCGGGCAGCGGGTCGGGTTCGGGCAACGGTTCGGGCGTCGCTTCCGGTTCGCCGGTGTCGCTGCCGTCGTCGGTGTCCGCCGCGACGATCTCCACGCCAAGCTTGAGCGAGTCATCGCCGCCCGCTTCGCCGCCGATCTTCGGCTGTTGCCAGGCGAGCACGGCCAGGGCGATCAGCACGGTGATGTGCGCGGTGCCCGCCAGCGTGGCCGGAAGCAGGCCGCCGAAGCCGGACGTGCTGCGGCGCATCCCCGTGTAGACAGTCGACCAGACGTGCACAGCTCGACTCCGGTTCGTGGTGTTGCGTGCGCTACTTCACGGCGACGAGCGTGATCCGCTGCCGCGTGGTCACCACCAGGTAGGTGCGTTGCGTCGGCACGGTCTCCGTGGCAACCGGCTTGCCGTCGGGCCCCAGCTTGTCTGCCGGCAGCCGCACGGGCTCGCCGGGGATCAGCGCGTGGTTGCTGAAGCTGTTGGGCGACCCCGGCGCGCTCACCGTGTCGGGCAGCGTGATCACACTGAGGTGCCCCATGTGCTCGGCCGGCAGGTCCGTCAGCATCGGCATGAACAGGTCGCCCTCGCGCTTGCCGTTGCGCGCGTTGTAGCGCACCAGGCCGCGCTGCGTCGGCACGAAGATCGCGTCGGACGTCAGCACGCCGCGGCCCTTCACAAAGCCCGGCTCGGCGAGTTCGTTGCTGTTGGCGGTGTACTCGACCGTCTCATAGGCCACGTCGGAGCCGCCGCGCTCGGGGCCTTCCGGGTGATCCCATGACAGGTCCAGGCCGTGCACGCGCGTGCGACCCTGGATGTGCAGCACGTTGTGGCTCACGCCGAGCAGGTACTCGAGGTCGGCCGCGGTCTCGCCGTCTTCGGGCCACGCGCGCAGATACTCGCCCGTGCGCGTCTCCACGCAGAGCAGTCGCTCGCAGTCGGTCGGCGTGAAGTACCCGACGCCGCGGTGGATCGCCGGCGCATTGTTGAACCACTGCGTCGTCGTCATCGGCACATTCTGGCGGAACGGATCGGCGCTGCCCGCGTTGTCGGGCCGGCGGTAGCGCATCGTCCAGCGCACCGCGCCGGTCAGGCCGTCGGCCGAGATGATCGCGCCGGCGTTGGTCTGGAACAGCACCAGGCCATGATCGACGCTGACCACGGCGGGCTCGGGCACGACCATCTGGTTGCGACCGAAGTTGTTGTCGTTGAGTTGCGAGGCGAGGTTCTGGCGCCGCCAGCGCAACTTGCCGGTCTCTTCGTCGAAGGCCAGCAGCTCGTAGACGGTGTCGCGGCCGTGCGCCCAGTACGCGCCCAGGTAGACCATGCCGTTGCCGAACGCCGGCGACGAGCAGAACCCCATCTTCTGCAGGTCGTCGAGCGTGCCCGCGTTCGGATCATCCGACTCGCTGGACGGCGTCACCCACTTCACCGCGCCGCCGGCCCGCAACGAGAAGCACGCCAGCACGTCGCCGCCCTGCGAGAAGCGACCGCGATCCGACATGTCGCCGGGGCGGAAGACGCAGAAGATGTGGTCGTTGTGGATCGCCGGCATGTAGGCGCGCTCCGGCGTCGGACCGAACACGCGCATCGGGTTGGACGGCGCACGCATGAAGCGATCGACCTCGAACGCGAACCGCCGCCCGAGCGGATTGGCTTCGATCGGTGCGGCGTCGGGCAGCGACAGCTCGATCAGCGAGCCGGCGCGCGGCCCCTGCACCACCAGCTTGCCCTGCGATTCGGCGACGCTGACCATCACCTGGTTGCGGTCCGACCCGCCCGGCATGCCCGGCTGCTGGAAGCGGTTGAAGCGCTCGTTGCCGGTGTCGCGGAACCACATCGAGAGGTCGATCGGCGGGAACGCGACCAGCGTGCTGCTGAACGCGGGCGCGGGCCGGGCGTGGCGATCGTTGCCCAGCGGGCGCTGCATGCCAGCCGGTTCGATCCACGGCGCGCGACCGAAGAACAGCGATTCGAGCCGTTCGGGCTGCAGCAGCTCCACAAGGTTGGCCACGCGCGTGTCGCCGACCACGGCCGGGAAGCCATCGAAGCGGCGCTTCGCCTCGGCTACCGCGCTGCGCCAGGTGTAGGTGTCGCCAACCTGCCACGCGGCCGCGGCCAGGCGCACGATGCGCTGCGGATCGCGGCCGAACGCCACGTCGGCGGTCTGTCGCATGCGATCCCAGTAGTGGATCGCGACCTGGAAGTCGCCGGCCTCGAACGCCAGCGTCGCGGCCATGTCGAGCGCGTCGATGCCGCTGGCCGACATCCAGTAGCGGTCGGCCACGTCCTGCACGGCCGCGCGGTCACGCCGGCGGATCGCGTCATCGAGCAGCACCTTCGCCTTCGGCTCGACCGACTGCCGGTAGAGGTCGCGCGTCCTGGCCGGCAGTTCCATGATCCGCATCCGGCAGTAGTCGGTCACCGGAATGAACGTCTGCGCGCTGTATTCCACGCCGCGCCCGGCCTGCGTGGAAAGCGTGAGTTCATAGTTGGTCAGCCGGGTCATCACCGTGCGCGGCGATTGCCCGCGCGGCGGATCGGTCTGCCAGCGATCGGCCTCGGCCATGGCGCGCACGTAGGTGTCGAGCGCGGCGTCGATCTCGCCTTGCCCCTCGAAGTCGCGCGCCGACATCAGCATGTTGTTGAGCTCGAGCTCTTCGCCGACGTAGGTGCGGTTGTTGAGCTGGCGGCCGACGTCCTGCGCGTCCGCCACGGTGGGCGCGAAGGTGCCGGGCAGCAGCGCGATCGCGGCGCATGCGAGGGCCAGGATGACGCGTCGGTAGTGCATGACAGCGCAGGGCTCGGGACAGCGAAACAGGACGACGGCCGCGACCTGATGGTACGGCGGCCACCGGTGCGGAACAAGTTGCGGGCCGCCCGGCCGCACGGCGAGCCAGAAGTCGCCGGACCCTGTTCGCTGTCGCGGCCGCCAGGGTACGCTGTAGATGCTGTCGCAGCAGGTGCGCCCGCCATCCGCCATGAAAGTCCGGCCCGTCACGACAGCCCGCAATCCGGCGTACCCCACCGCCAGCGTGGTGTTCGCGGACCCGCGCGTGTTCGTCACCACGCACCGGCCGGAACAGAGGTGGAAGCGCTACATTCTGCCCGGCCTGATCGCCGCCACTGGTTCGGCCCTGATCGGCGCTGTCGCGATCCCGATCTACTCCACGCCGATGATGGGCATACCGTGCCGCACGCCGCCGGCGTTCAGCCAGGCCGGGGCGATCAGCATCATCACCGACGAGATGGGCCTGGCGGGCTACTCGTTGCAGACGCCGACCGCACCGGTCGCGGGCGTGTGGGTCGATGCAGCCACACCGGACGGGCGGATGGCGATCGAGTGGTTTGACCCGGAAGACAACACCACCATCGGTGACGAACAGCTGCAACTGCCGGCAGTCATGGGGACGCGCCAGCTCCAGTTGCCGCTGGCTGACGCCGACAACGCCGCGCCGGTCGCGCCCGGGGGCCCTGTGCTCGGCCTGTTCGACGCGATCGACGAGGCCACGCTGCGCCAGCAGGTGCGCGATTTCATTCTCTGGCTCGAAGCGCAGCACTGAGATCGGAGGGTCGCATGAAGCCGATGCAGGTCAGACCGGTTCCGTCGGCGCGTCGCCCCGGCTACCCCACCGCCAGCGTGGTGCACGCGGACCCGCGCGTGTTCATCACCACGAAGCGCACGGCGCTGCAACGCTACCTGCCACTGGCGACGGTGCTCGGCACCGGCGCAATCACCAGCGCGGTGCTGCTCTGGCCGCGCTCGCCGAGCGCGCCGCCGCCGCCGAGCGCGCCGCCGCCGGCAGTTGTGATGGGAAACCTCTGCCCGCTGCCATCGATGACCGAGGCCGATGCGTTCGCCCTGATGCAGGCCGAGTTCCAGGCGGCCGGCCTGCCGCTCGGCCCGGCCGGCACAATCACCGGCATCCAGCTCGATGGTGTCGCTCCCTCCGGCCGTTACGGTGTGGAATGGGTCGGCCCCGGCCCGACGGATCCCGCCTTGATCCAGCCGCATGCGGCCGGCATTCGCCACGTGCTGCTGCCCGAGCCACCCGGCAGCAACGGCGACAACTCGGCCGACGTGGATGGCGACGGTGCACTTCGCGACGCCAACCGGGAGCTCGACCTGGACGGCCCGTTCGTGGGTCTGTTCGACGCGCCCGATCCGTACACGCTGCGCCAGCAAGTGCGCGACTTCATCCAGTGGCTCGAGGCGCAGCACTGAGCATATCCATGTGGGCGCCGAACCGGCACACCCGCCACGCGTTATTGCCTGCACGCGACAGGACCCACGAGAAGCCAGTGACACTCCTTCGAGACAGCGCCATTCGCCCCCAACGGCGCGCCGCGGCTCCGGCCTATCCGGATGCGCGGGTGGTGCTCGCCAACCCCGGCGTGTTCCTGCCGCGCCGACGCGTGTGGCCGCGCCGTGTCGCGATCGGGTTTGCGGTCAGCGGCCTGATCGGCGGCGTCGTGTGGACGGGCAAGGACATGGTCAACGTTCCGCTTCCTGCGCCGACGGTGAATAACACCCGGTGGGATGGCCTGGTGAGTGCCGGTACACCCCTCCCTGAACCCGTTGCGTGCGAGTGGCACATGATGCCGATCGTCCTCGACGTGTTTTCAAAGGCGGGAGTCGATCTTCCGATCAGCCACTCGACGATGCTCGGCTTCGAACCAGATGCCGCAAACGCCGACGGCACGATCGCGGTCGAGTTCGAGCAGTACAATGGATGCGACGAGCCGGGCCTGGCGAAGCGTCTCGGACCGGACTGCCCGGCGTTCGGATTCCTGCAGCCGGCCGATCCTGCACAGCCGCGAGTGGCGGTTGGCATCTTCCAGCCGGCCGACCCGGACCACACCACGGATGCGGAGATGGAAGCCGACATCCGCCAGCAGGTGCGCGACTTCATCCGCTGGCTGGAGTCGCAACACTGAAGGTCGCCATGATGAACGTCACGCCGGTCAGATCGGTCGGCACGCCGCGCTACCCTACCGCCGAGCAGGTGCAGGCGTCGCCGGGCATGCTGCAACCCCGGCCGGGCTCGCTCGCGCAACGCATGGCGCTAGCGGCCGTTCTGGGCAGTACGCTCGGCGTCACCGGTTGCGTCGCGCAGGACGAGCAGCCCGGCGAGTGGCCGATGTCAGCGTGCAGACACAACGCGCAGTACGTGCCGCCGAAACCGGAATACAGGATCGACTCCGGTGGCACTCTGGAAAGGGTCATCGAGTCGAGTTTCTCTGCCGGCGTCCCCTGCTGTGAGCCGGTGGAAATGATGCGCGAGGCGGAAGCCCTGCGGATCATCCAGTCGGTGCTGCAACTCAGCGGCTATCGCGCACGTCCGGCGACCGAGCCGGTGAGGGGCATGCCGGCCGACCTTGTAGAGTCCGAGGGCCGCTTTGCGATCGACTGGCGCCGCACCGTGCCGCCCGATCCGACTCTGGCCCGATCGGTGCTGGCGGGTCAGCGTTACCTGTGGCTGCCGCCCACGCCCGGCAACGTGGAGCCCCCCGAAGGTTCGACCGCTCCGGTACTGGTGGTGCTGGATGCGATCGACCGTGAGGCGCTGCGCGAGCAGGTGCGCGACTTCATCCGCTGGCTGGAGTCGCAACACTGAAGGTCGCCATTATGAACGTCACGCCGGTCAGATCGGTCCGCACGCCGCGCTACCCCACCGCCGAGCAGGTGAAGGCGTCGCCCGGCATGCTGCAACCACGCGCAGATACGGTTGCGAAGCGAATGACATTGTCGGTTGCGCTGGGCAGCGCGATCTCGCTCTACGCCACCGGCTGCGCCGGGTCGCCGGTTGCGGCGCTGCCACGTACGCAATCGGGTAGCCATCAGGCGGCGGTTGCCTCGCAGGTCGGCGTCGGCGTCGCCGTGCCGGGAATCCCGATGACTGCCTGCGAACCCAACATGCAGCGGCTTCGGCTGGCATCGACGGATGGTTCCACGACCCATGATCTTGCTATCGATCTGGCGGCCGCCATGACCGCGCGACCCCTCGTATGTGGTGGACCGGCTCCGGTGGCAAACCGCCACCTGCAAGAAGCAGAAGCAGTGCGCCTCATCCGGTCGGTCATGATGGTCTTTGGCGTCGAGGTCCGGATCGCGGATGGACCGGTGTGTGGGCTGACCGTCGATCTGGTCGATCCCTGCGGGCACTATGCGGCGGACTGGCGTGACACTCTGCCAGACGATCGGGACCTGGCCACAGCCCTCATGTCGGGTCAACGATACCTGTACTTGCCACCGACGCCGAACAATGCCGAGCCTGCTGAGGGAGTGGTCGGCCCGGTGCTTGCGGTGTTCGACTCCACTGACCGCACCACATTGCACCAGCAGGTGATCGACTTCATCCTCTGGCTGGAGTCGCAACACTGAACGAACAGTGAGCGAGTATCACACCCGGCTCGCACGGAACCGAACAGAGCTGAACGCCATGCACCTCACTCTGCACCTCACCAAAGACTGCAACCTGCGTTGCACGTACTGCTTCGCGGCACCGTTCACCCGGCACGCGATGAGCCAGGCGGTCGGCGAGCGAGCGCTGGAGTTCGGCGCGGAGCTGGGCAACGGCGAGTGCAACGTGATCTTCTTCGGCGGCGAACCGCTGCTCTGCAAGGAGCGCATCCGCGCGCTGATCGCCCATGCGAGGCAGCTGGAGGCGGCGAGCGCGAATGGCGCGGGCGACGACGGCAAGCCGACGCGGCGGCGGTTCAGCTTCCGCATCTCCACCAACGGCACGCTGCTCGACGACGAGACGCTGGCGTACTTCATGCGCGAGAACGTGCACGTCGCGCTGAGCATCGACGGCTGCCGCGAGGCTCACGACACGCACCGGCGGACCACTGGCGGCGAGGGCACATTCGACACGGTCGTCGAACGGCTGGCGGCGCTGCTGGCGGTGCGGCCGTACTCGCCGGTGCAGATGGTCGTGCGGCCGGACACCGTGAAGTACGTCACGCAGTCGGTCGAGTTCCTGCTCGACGAGGGCGTGCGCTACCTGCTGATGTCGCTCGACTACACGGCCGACTGGACCGAGGCGCACATGCGTGTGCTCGAACGCGAGTACCGCAAGCTGGCGCGCCGCTACATCCGCTGGACCGAGGCCGGGCGCAAGTTCTACTTCAGCCCGTTCGAGCAGAAGCTGGCCTCGCACATCCACAACGGCTGCACGCGCACCGACCGCTGCGAGATGGCCCGGCAACAGCTCTCGGTGGACATCGACGGCAACATCTTCCCGTGCGTGCAGTTCCCCAATGCCGGCGCCGACAGCGAGTACTGCCTGGGCAGCATCTTCACCGGCCTGAAGTCGCAGCGGCGGCACGAGCTGCAAGGCTGCGCCGACGGCGTGAAGGAAAGCTGCAAGGGCTGCGCGCTGACCGACCGCTGCACGCACACCTGCGGCTGCCTCAACTGGAAAACGACCGGCGACGTGAACACCGTCTCGCCGGTGGTCTGCCACCACGAACAGATGCTGATGCCGATTGCCGACCGCGTCGGCGAGATCCTCTACAAGCGGCGCAACCCGCTGTTCCTGCACAAGCACTACAACCCCGGCTACCCGATCCTCTCGGCGATCGAGGATGTGCTGGAAGCGCGCCGCAAGTAACGTGAGCACTACTCCGCTTGCGACGCTGCCTGTTCGGGCTCGGGCACCACTCGCCCGTCCTGCAGGCGCACCACACGGTCGTACGCGTCGAGCCGTTCGTGGTCGTGCGTGGCCTCGACGAGCGTGATGCCATCTTCCTTCGAGAGCTGCGCGAACCGCTCGGTCAGCGCATCTTTCGACCCGGCGTCCAGCCCGGTCAGCGGCTCATCCAGCAGGAACAACTGCGCACCCTGCGCCAGCGCGCGCGCGAGCAGCATGCGCTGCTGCTGGCCGCCGGAGAGCTCGTCGATCGGGCGGTCGGCCAGCGCGAGCAGATCGACCGACGCGAGCGAGCGCTCGACCGACTCGCGATCCTTCAGGCGCGGCCGGCGCAACCAGCCGAGGTGCGGGTAGCGGCCGGTGAGCACGAACTCGCGCACGTTGATCGGGAACGTCCAGTCCACCGTGCTGCGCTGCGGCAGATACGCCACGCGGTGGTAGCAGCGACCCGCCGGGATGCCGAAGACCGACACGCTGCCGCTGGCCGGCTGCAGCATGTGCGCCGCCACCTTCAGCAGCGTGCTCTTGCCGGCACCGTTCGAGCCGAGCAGCGCGAGGCGCTGGCCGCGCTGCACCGTGAGCGCGACATTGTCGAGTGCCGGGCGATCGGCCCGCGGGTAGCGCACCGACACGCCGGCGAGCTGCAGGGCGGGAGCGCCATCCACGGCGGGTTCGTGCCGACAGCGGTAGCCGAGCAGTTCTCGAAGCATGGGGCGGTCGCGTGATGTCGTCGGTCGTGTTCGATCGCGCGGTGATTGTAGCACCCGCGGGCACTACAACTCCGGGCGCAGCGTCGCCGGGTGCAACCAGTAGTCGAGCCGGCGGTACAGCCAGTCGGCCTGGTCGATGCGCGCGAGGCGGATCGTCACGCTCGCGCGGATGGTGAACAGTCGCAGACAGCCGTGGTCGGACTCCATCCCGATGATCTCGTCGCGCGACATGCGCGTGGCGTCGCCATCGACCCGGAGCATGTCGGCATCGATGCGCGCCACGCCGCAGTCGGTCATCGGCGGGAAGATCAACGCGCCGAACGCGAGCATGAAGATGCCGACGAGGTCGAGCAGGCCGCCGGCGATGACGATCGGCGGCATGCTGTGTCGCCAGGCGTTGTTGGCGATGGCGAGCATCACGATCCCGCAGACCATCACGCCGATACCCGACCACATCACGGCTTGCGCTACGGTGGTACGGCGGAGGCGCGGACGGAGGCGACACACGAACTCGACGCTCGACGCCCGCGGATCGGACTCCTCGCTCAGGCCGCGCGGAGGCGTGGTCGGCCGTGGCAATGCGGGGCGCGGCGACTTGCGCAACGGAGTCCAGACCGCGCCCGGCGGCATGACGCGGTCGGACCACAGGTCGTGCAGCATGGTGCCGAGTTGCTGGGCGAGTTCGCGCGCGACCAGTGCAAGTTCGCGCGGCGGTCCGGTGGCCAGCACCATCGACTGGCCCTTCGTGGTCCGCAGGTCGATTGCCGAGCCATTGCGCCACGGCGCGAGCACCAGGCGCTGGATCGCGTCGAAGCCGACGAACGCCAGCCCGACCGAGACCAGCCGGCGCGCCGGGTCAATCCGCAACGACACGGGCCGGCGTTGCCAGAGCACAACGAGCAGGCCGATGCCGCAGACGATCGCCAGGAACAGCCCCTTCAGCTGGACGGGCACGCGCAGGTACGCGACGAACGCGACCAGGCCGAGCAGCGACAGCCCGAGCAAGATGGAGGCGGGCCACGACGACTCGATGCCCGGCCAGGCGCGCACGCACAACCGGCCGCGGGCGTTGCGCCACATCCAGTCCGGCGGTGCCGCGCCGACTGTCCGGTCTGCCGTGGCGGTTGATGGCATGGTCAGCGCTTCGCGTTGTTGGCAACCGGCGCGACGGTCAGGCGGGCCTCGATCAGTCGCGACGCCGAGCCATCGAACCCGGCCGACAGCGCCGAGTCGATGTCACTCAACAGCATCTCCAGCAAGTCCGCGTCGGGCAATCCACGACCGATCTGCAGCGAGCGCCGCTCCTTGAGTTCGCCGTCGATCGCGACCGCGGCGCGCAACAGACTGTATGGCGCGTTGCGGCCACCCGCGGTGATGTCCACTTCGAGCAACGTGCCGGCTCCGTGCGGCAGGCGCACCAGGCGGACATCGGCGCGCTGCACCACCGCGCGCCCGTCGGGATTCTTCATCTGCAGCTGGCCGATCACGGTGCGCAACAGCGACGGGCTGGCCGGTCGACCGACCAGCGCATCCAGCGTGGTCGCGCATTCCGTGCGCACGGTGTCGAGCAGCGGCAGGCTGTCGGCCGCCGTGCCGGGGGCGGCATGCACGCGGACGCGCACGCGGCGCACGACGCCGGCGAGCAGGCGCGCCAGGACCACGAGGCGGTCGCGATTCGAGGCGCGCGCGGCGACGATCTGGCGTGCGAGTTCGTTCCAGAGTGGCGCGCCGGCGCGCAGGCACGCGGCGGTCGCGGCCGCCGTTGCGTCGGCATCGAGTTCGTCGGCGGCAAGCACCGCATCGAGCAACGGCGTGGCGTCGGCGGCGGAGAGCGGCACGACCGGCGGCAGCGTGTCGGCGGTGGAGCGCGCGGCCACATCGGCGTCGCTGATCACGTCGGGCGCGACCTGGCGCAGCAGCGTGAGGATCCGGCCGACCGCCGCGTCGCGCGTGGCCAGTGGTGCATTCCACTGGAACATGCGCTCGGCGCCGAGCGAGCGTGCCAGTGCCGCGGCCACGTAGTCGCGCCAGCGCGGCGCGAGCACGCCGGAGACGACATCGGGCACATCCGACGGTGGCATGCCGGCACCGACCACGCGCTGGTCGTCAAGGCTCTGCAGCATCGCGAGGCGGAACTCGTCGGGCACCGTCGCGCGCGGCTCCGAGAGGTAGCGCAGGATCGCGAGTCGTTGCCAGTCATCGAGCGCACCGGCGGTGTTGGCGAGCAACGCGGCCACTCGCGCGTCGGCGTGCGGGTACGAATCGGGGAACGCGATGCCGATCGCACGCAGCAGGTCGAGTCGCTCACCCACGCCGGCCGCATCGGCTGGGAAGCGGCCGGCCTCCATGTCGGTCCAGACGCTCGCGGCGCCGACCGGATTCTGCACCTGCTCGAACAGTGCGCGCGCGAGCAGCAGGTGGGTTTCGGGCTGGCGCGCCTTCTCCGCATACTCCGCGAGCCACGCGACCGAATCGCGCATGTCGCCCGTGATCAGCCGGTGCACCAGGTCGGGCTCGATCTCGTTCGCGACGCGGCTGTCGAGCAGATGACGGATCATGTCGAACGCCTCGGCCTGATCGAGCGCGATGTACCAATCGATGATCGTGAGGCGATCGGGATTGTCGCCGTCGGCGATGCGCAAGGCGAAGAACCGCCGGTCGTCGACCTTGCCGAGCAACTCGCGCCACGCGGTGGCGGCGGCGAGCGCGATGTGCTCGTCATGATCGAGGCACGGCACCGGCGGCAGCATGCGTTCCGCCGGCATCAGCAGGCGGCCGCTGATCCGCCGCAGCAGCGCGTAGCAGATGTCGCCGACGCGAACCGGCCATGGCAGTCCGTTCCACTGCAGCAGCATGCGCGTGGGCCGGCGGTCGGTCAGCCCGGCGAGCAGCGCGGGCACGGCGTGGAGCTGCATGCGCCACAACGCGCGCACGTCGTCGTTGGTCGGCGCGGGCGAGAACAGGCCGAGCGTGTCGGGCCACGGTGCTTCGCCGAGGTTGCCCGTGAGTTGCGTGAGCCGCGAGATGTGCCACATCGCGAGCGCCCGATCGAATAGCTCCGACGCTTCGGGTGGCCCGGCCGGATCAGGTTGCACGGGTCGCTCGCCGACCGCCGGCGCGTCATCGATGGCCGCCAGTGCGTCGAGCATGTCGGCGAGCGTGAACTGCAACGCCGCGGGCTCCAGCGTCTGGCGGATTGCACGAATGCGCGCGCGGGTGTCGTCGACAGGCGCGCCATCGGCCCAGCTGTCGAGCGCGAGGCGGAACAGCAGGCGGGCGGCGTGGAGCCGTACGAACGCGGGTCCGCGCGTGTCGGCGGGGTCGGTC
>JBFWQT010000094.1:0-16858 GCA_050249295.1 Planctomycetota bacterium | reverse complement strand
CGCGGCTCTGCGGACTGCCGCTCGCCGGGTGCGTTGCAACGACTGGCATGGGTGATCGGCGAGACTGCCACTCACGCACCCGAGATCGCCACAGCCGCACTGGTGCAACTTGCGGGCGACACGAATCCCGGCGTCCGCTTCGAGGCGCTGATGGCCCTGTATCGGCTGTCGGACCGCGGCGGCGATTCAGCCGGCCGGGTCTACACGCGGCTGGCTGAGCACGACCCCGATCCGGCGGTGCGCGGCACGGCGCTGGCCTGCTTGTGGGACATCGATCCGGCGATCGCCAGGCGGTTGCTCGCGCAGCCGATGCCGAACAATGTCCGGTTCTTCTACACAGAAGCGCAGGACGCGTTGCACCAGCGCATCGTGCCGTCGCGGGTCGGGCTGGTCGTTGCCGAGCGTCGCGGCAGGCAAACCGGCGGCGGATACCTCATCGACAATTGGAGCAGGGGCCCGCGGTGGGAGCGGGGCGATGTTCTGCAACTGCGCCACGATCCAGACCGCTGGCGAATGTGGTTCGATGTGATGGACGATTCGATCCCGACGGAGTCACGAATCGCATCCGCTCTCGAACTCACGGGGGACGCGGCGCGAGTGTGCGCCCCGCTGTGCGAGCACCTTATCGGGATTGCCGCGAGGCGGGACAGTTACTTCCAGGGGGCGTGCACGGCACTATGCCGCATCGGACCGCCCGCCAGGCAGGCGATGGCGTTCTTTACGCGACACGACCCGCTGCATCGGCAGTTGGCCCGCGAAGAGCGCAGGATGTGCTACGCGCCGACAGCGTTCGGTTGCTTGATGGGCCGGATGCCGTTCGATGACGAGTAGGGCCGGCAATGCAGGCGATGCGGTTCAGGAGTTCTCAACGCGCCGGTCAGCGGTTGTCGAGCGGTGTGGCGCCGTGCGGCGGCTCGGTGGCGGTCTTCACGACGAGCGCCTGCACCAGCGTGGCCGACACCGCGATGATCGCGAACAACACGGCCAGCGCGACGGCCAGCACCTGCTGGTAGCGGCGCGGATCAAGGCCGGCTTCGACGGGGCGGCCAGGTTCAGTCGATGGAGGAGTCGTCGTCGGCATGAGTCTCCGGATTGCGAAGTGCAGCATCGTCGCCGGACGGTGGCGCGATCAGGCGCGGCGCCGACTGTGCAGACACGGGGGCGAGCCGGCTGGTCGTGTCCTGCCGCGCACGCAGCAGGTCCTGCTCCTTCTTGTTGAAGCGGCACAGCCAGCGGAACTCGCAGAACATGCAGTCGTGCGGGTTGATCGCGATCTCGCCGTCCTTCATGCGGCGCGCGGTGGCGAGCAGCAGTTCGCGCGCGTTCTTGATCAGTTGCTCGAACGCGTAGCTCGTGCGCCGGTCGTAGGTCGAGAGTTCGTTGCCGGCCGCCAGCTCCCACGAATCCTCGCGCCACACGCCGCGGCGCTCGTGCCGCGACAGCGAATAGAAGAACGCGCCGACCGGCTCGAAGCCGAACAGCTCGCGCGCCGCCATCAGATAGATCGGCAGCTGGAAGTCGGGCGCGTCGCCGCGCTCGCCGGTGTAGCTGTCGGAGCCGCGCATCTCGTCGCGCAGCTCGTCGTTCTTGAAGAACTTCTTGAGCTTTATCGCGAGGCGGACGACCGCGCCCGACTTGTAGTCGACCACGTGCGCCAGGCGACGGCCGCGGCGGTCGGGGTGCTGTACGGCCTCGAGCATGTCGATGTAGCCGCGGATGCGCAGCGAGAGGCGGTTGCGATCGTCGGAGATCACCAGCGGCGCTTCCGACCACGGCTCGTCGTCCGGCAGACCCTCCTTGCGCGGGAAGCCGAAGCCGACCTCGAAGCCGACCGGCAACACGCCACGGCGCGCGCGCAGTTCCATCTCCTTGCGGACGAACGTGCGCAGGCCCTCGGTCTGCATGCGCAGCTCGGCGCGGTAGCGCTCCTGGTCGAGCAGCCGCGGGAAGCCGACGTCCGGGTCGCCGGCGAGTTGCCCGAGCCGTTGCGCGGCCCAGTCGGCGCACGGGTCGGGCTCGGCCAGCATCGTGCCGGCCTTCAGCTCGCGGCCGAGTTCTTCGAGCACCGAGTGCTTGAGCGTGCCCCACGAGGCGGCGCTGGGCTCGGCCGACTCGGGCTCTTCGAGGCCGAGGTGGTAGCGCGCGAAGAAGCGGTACGGGCAGTTGGCGAAGAGGTTGATGCCCGACGCCGAGAACGCGCGGTCGCTGCTGCGCAGGTGATCGCGCGCATCGGGGCCGAGCACCGCGATGTCGGGCCGGTCCCAGCCGGCCAGCACGGCGCGCCGCAGTTCGGGCTGCGTCGGCGCGAAGCGATCCCAGATTGCCGCGGCCGCGTGCCACGCGGCGAACGTGCGCGGCGAGAGTTCGCGCGTGCGCCACATCGTGCGCACCGTCCAGCGCAACAACTCGTCCGGCGTGTGCAGGCGCTGCCAGGCCAGCACCGTGCCGGGCAGCTGCATCGCCGAGACGAGTTGTGAGTCGAACATCGGGCCGGGTGCGCGCACTGCGCCGGGCGGCAGGGCGAGCGCCGCCTCGTCGTCGTCGTCTGCATCGTCCGGCGACGCGGCGAGCAGGTCGGCGTCGTCGTCGAGCACGCGCGTAGTGGCCGCTGGCGTCAGCGCCCACTCGGCTTCGATGCGCGGCAACTCGTCGGCCGCGATGCCGAACGCCGCGGCCACGTCGCGCAGGTAGAGGCTGGGCAGCACTTCCTTTCCGTTGCTGTCGCGCTCGGCGTGCGAGAGGTAGAGCCGCGTGCTGGCGCGAGTGACCGCGACGTAGAACTGGAAGTCCTCGTGTTCGCGCAACGCGCTGCGCTCCTCGAACCACACGCCGGCCATCTTCAGGCGCATGCGGTCGCGGTCGGGCAGCACCGGGTCGCTCGACGGCGGCGGCGGGAAGCTGCCCTGCATCAGGCCGGCCACGAACACCACCTGCAGGTCGCCGGGCAGTCGCGTGTGCAGCACGTCGCCGGCGCGCACACCCACGCGCTCGGTCGGCAGATCGAGGCGCAGTCGACGCTGGCGCGCAGACTCGGTGCAGGCATCGAGGAACGCGGTGGCCGCGGCGCCGTCTCCCGCGTCGCCGTCGTCGGTGGTCAGCGTCGCAAGGTACGGGTCGAGCAGATCGGCCACCTGGTACAGCGCCGAGTCGAGTGCGCGCGCGGCCAGTCCCTGCTCGCGCAACATCGCGGCAGTCTCCGGTGGCAGCGGCAACGGCCCGGCGGGGATCGCCGCCTGCATCGCGCCGAGCTCTCGCAGCGCCGCCAGCAGTCGCGTCACCAATGCGCGCGCACGGAACGGACGCGCCAGTGCGAGTGCCCGCAGATCGGCCACCGCGGCCTGCAGCGCGCCGATGTGCGCGACGGCAGCCGGCGTGCGGAACAGCGACGGGTTGAGCCATTCCTTCAGTTTCCACAGTCCGGCCGAGTAGCCGTCGGCCATCACCGAGCTACCGAGCGTCGGCTCGATCAGCGGATTGGTGACCAGCGCCTTCGGCGTCATCGGCAGGTCGGGATCGGCGATTGCCATGCCGAGCAGGTCGCGCGCCATCCACCAAACGGCCGTGTCGGTGAGGCGCACGTTGCGCGCCAGATCGAGCGGAATGCCGGCCCGGTCGAAGGCCGCGCGCAGCAGGCGATCGTAGGGGTCGGCGCTGCGATGCAGCACCGCGATGCTCTCCAGCGGCACGCCCTCGCTGTGCAGGCGGCGCACCTCGCCGGCAATCACCTCGGCCTCGGCCTGCACCGACGGCGCGCTGATCAGCCGGATGCTGCGATCGGTGGCCAGCGCCCCGGCCGCTTCCTTCAGTCGCGCGATGCGCTCGGGCGACGACGGCACCGGATCCTGCCCGAACGCCAGCGGCTCGGCGTGGAACAGCTCCTGCTCGAGGTGCACCAGCGACGGCCGCCGGAAACGCCGCTGCCGGCGCAGCTCCACGCTCTGCCATTGCCGGCCGGTGCCTTGCGAGAACAGCGTCAGCGCCTCGCGCGTGCGTTGCAGGTAGGCGAATGCGCGCGGCGCCTCTTCCATCTGCAGGATGCGGCGCGGCGGCGCGGGCATGCACAGCGCCAGGAACGTACGATCGGCGCGCACCGCCAGCTCGTTGAGCAGCGACAGCTCGCTGTCGGTGAAGCGCGAGAAGTTGTCGACCAGCAGCAGACCGACCGACTGTTCGATCCGCTCGCGCTGCGTCCGCCGGTCGCGCAGCAGGGCGGTGGCGAGCGCGGGCAGTTGCTCGGGGTCGACCATGCCGTCGGCCGCGCAGAGGTTGATGTAGCGGTCGAGCAGCGAGGTCAGCAGGTCGATGCGGCGGGTGAAGGTGCGATCCTCGGAGATCATCTCCGATGCCTGCCGCGACGCGGCGCTCAGGCGATCGGGCGCGAGGCCGTTGCGCAGCGCCTCGCCGACGAACTCCGCGAGCAGGCGACGGTAGCCGGTGCGCTGCGTGAGGCGTTGCGCGGTGCCGTCGTCGTCGCCGACCTCGACCAGCGCGCGTGCCACCAGCGCGGGGCGCATCGCCGAGGGCAGCAGGACGGGGCGCGGCTCGCCGAGCAGATCGAACAGGCGGAGGCTGAGGCTCGAGAAGGTGTGCGCCTGCACGCCGAGCGCCACGCGCGGCACGTCCGGCGGATCGGCCGGCAGCAGGTTGACCAGCTCGCGCAGGGTGCCGCGCACAGCATCGCGCGTGGGCTGCAGCAGCCACAGCCGCGTCGGGTCGGCGCCGTCACGCGTGATGAAGTCGCGCGCGTGGTCGAGCAGCACCCGGGTCTTGCCGGTGCCGGCGCGGCCGTAGCAGATGCGCATCTCGGCCACTCGGTGCTCCTGCGGCGGTCCGTGTCGGTGCGCGGTAATACCATCCGGAGCGCCGCTCGCCTCGCCGGCCCACGGGTGATACCGTCCGCTGGCCGACACCGGCTCGTATTAGCCCGTGCGCGGCCTTCACTCCGAAGTACGCCAACACAGACGACCGAACACCCAAGGACACCCGATGGGATCGTGGCGACGCACCCATTCCTGCGGCGAACTGCGCGCAGCGAATATCGACAGCGAAGTGACGCTGGCCGGCTGGATTGCCGCCCGGCACGACCTGGGCAACCTGATCTTCCTCAACCTCCGCGACCGCGAGGGGATCACCCAGCTTCGCATCGACGCTGACGCCGACGCCGCCCTGCGCGAGGTCGCGTCGGGCCTGCGCAACGAGTACGTCGTCGCCGTGAAGGGCACGGTCATCTCGCGCGGCAAGGATGCCAACAAGAAGGTGCCCACCGGCGAGATCGAGATCCAGGTCTCGGCGATGGAAGTACTCAACGAGTGCGAGACGCCGCCGTTCCCGGTGATGGAAGGCAAGAGCCGCGACGCCGGCGAGACGGCCGAGGAGATCCGGCTGCAGTACCGCTACGTGGACCTGCGGCGCGAACGCATGTCGCGCAACCTGCGGCTGCGTCACCAGGTCGTCAACGCGATCCGCGAGCACATGAACGCGGAAGGCTACTGGGAGATCGAAACGCCGATCCTCTACAAGAGCACGCCGGAGGGCGCGCGCGACTTCCTCGTGCCGTCGCGCAAGCAACCCGGCACGTTCTACGCGCTGCCGCAGAGTCCGCAGCAGTTCAAGCAGATGCTGCAGACGGCCGGCGTCGAGAAGTACTACCAGATCGCGCGCTGCTTCCGTGACGAGGACGCGCGCGGCGACCGGCAGCCCGAGTTCACGCAGCTGGACGTGGAAGCCAGCTTCGTCGACGAGTCCGACATCATGGGCCTGCTGGAGCGCGTCGTGGCGCGGGTCATGAAGGAGGTGAAGGGCATCGAACTGTCGCTGCCGTTGCCTCGCATGGCCTACGCCGAGGCGATGCTGAAGTACGGCAAGGACGCGCCGGACCTGCGGTTCGGCCTGGAGATCGTCGAGCTGTCGGCGATCGCGAAGGGCTGCGGCTTCAGCGTCTTCGAGAAGGCGCTGGAGAAGAAGTACGGCTGTGTCCGCGGCCTCGTCGTCGCGGGCGCGAAGGACTTCTCGCGCAAGCGCGTCACCGATCTGGAAGAGCGGCTGAAGAGCCAGTTCCCGAAGGTCGGCGGCTTGCCGTGGTTCAAGGTGGAGAAGGGTGTGCCGACCGGCGGCATGAGCAAGTTCATCGCCGAGAAGGGTGCCGAGTGGATCAAGGCGCTCGGCGCGAAGGAAGGCGACATCTGCTTCTTCGGCGCCGACGAGGAGGACACGGTCTGCAGTGCGCTGGGCGCGTTGCGGGTCTGGCTCGGGCAGGAGCTCGGGCTGATTCCGGCTGACACGTTCAACTTCTGCTGGATCGTGGACTTCCCGATGTTCGAGTACAGCGAGGAGGACAACCGCTGGGTGGCTCGCCACCATCCGTTCACCTCGCCGAAGCCCGAGCATCTGGACATCCTCGAGTCCGATCCGCGCAGCGTCGGCGCGCGCGCCTACGACCTCGTGCTCAACGGCAGCGAGATCGCCGGCGGCTCGATCCGTATGCATCGGCCGAAGGTGCAGCAGCGCGTGTTCAAGGCGCTGGGCATTGCCGACGAGGATGCACAGGCCCTGTTCGGTCACCTGTTGCACGCGCTCTCGCTGGGCACGCCGCCGCACGGTGGCATCGCAATGGGCCTCGACCGCTTTGTGATGATTCTGGCTGGCGAGCAGACCATCCGCGAAGTGATCGCGTTCCCCAAGACGCTGCAGGCCCGCTGCCTGCTGACCGGCGCGCCGGCCGAGGTGGAGCAGAAGCAGCTCGATGAGCTCGGGCTGAAGATTGCGCCACCGAAGAAGCCGTGAGGGAGCACGACGCGACGAGACACCAGCGGCCCCGCCGGATTTCGAGTCCGGCGGGGCTGTTCGTCGTACTAGCCAGCATCGACACTTGCCACCGTGAGTGATGATGATCCGGGTATTCGACTACATCGCGGAACTCGACGCATTCGTGACCACACGCCGCTTTGCTGAGATTGCTGACGCACTCGGTCTATCGGAGTGGACTCCGGTGGTGTGGATCGGACGGCTCTTCCACCGCGACCAGGACGACGGCGAGCACTGGCACGACAACTGGAACGAAAGAGAAGCGATCTCTGCACGAGCCAGGAAGGCCGGCTACGACCCCGACCGGCTGCTGATCGTTAGCCCGGACAAGATGGCCGGTTACGCGCCCTGTCATTCGGCGGACCTGCGGAAGCGCTTCTGGACCGACGTCATGAAGTCGCTGCACGTCGCTCCGGATACAATCTTCGCAGCCGCCATCGAGGGCCGTGAGAACGAGAAACGGGCGAGTCTCGATCCCGAAACAGACGACGCCACATTCGAACGCCGACTGGAGGGGCTGCGACGTCGATACTCGCGCCAGTCGCCGCCGCAACCATGACACCTGGGAGTGCAGGGCCATTCACTGGTTGGTTGGCAACATGCTGAACGCTTGCTTGAGTTTTTTGTAACGGGGCCTCGGAGTGGCAGTGCCTCGGCCCTGCTGCTGATGGCGGTCGCCACTGTGGGTGGCCTTGTGAATGCCCATTCCGTGCTGCCGCATCCGTGGCGAATGGGCGCAGTATGGTGGCTTGTGGCGTTGGCTGCGTGTGGCGGGCTGGCCGCAATTCTCGTCTTGCTGGTGTTGATCTGGTGGGCGGATCGGCGACCCGGTTGTCGCATGGTGTCTCCCGACCCGTGGCCGCCGCTGCCCGAGCCAGTAGCGAGGTGGGTGTCGGTCGTTTGTGGTGCCGTTGCAGCAGCGCTGTGTGTGGTTCTGACATTCAACGCCGGGGTTCAGTACGAGGGCGTTGCCGAGGTCGTCGCGCGCACCTCGATCGTCCTGCCAGCCGTCGCCGTCTTGTCTCTTGTCGGCACTCGGATGGCACTGGTCGCTCATCGGCGATACCCGACGCGCCGTCGCCGCGAGCAACAACCATTGGCCATGCCAGTTGAGGCGGATATCGGGGTGGCACTGAGGCAGGCCGCGAGCCCGGGTTCTGATGCGATGGAGCCGGTGCCGAAGGAGGCCGATCATGAACGACCGCATCATCGTTGACCCCGGCGTACTGACCGGCAAGCCAATCGTTCGCGGCACGCGTCTGGCGGTGGAGTTCATCGTGGCGCGGCTCGGCGACGGCTGGACCATCGAACAACTGGTCGCCGAATTCCCGGGCTCACACGCGACGATGTGCTGACCGGCGCGCCGGCCGAAGTGGAGCAGAAGCAGCTCGACGAGCTCGGGCTGAAGATTGCGCCGCCGAAGAAGGCGTGAGCAGCACGTGCGAGCTCTGAGGAGTGAAGCGAACGGCCCCGCTGGATGCGAAGTCCGGCGGGGCCGTTGTCGTGTGACCGCAAGCGTGAAGGGCGCTCGCGGGCCTGGTCATGGGCGCGGAGACGCAGCGTTACAGGAGCCGGGAGATCAACACAACGTGAGATCAGTAGAACGCCACCTGCCGCATCCGGATGTTGATCACGAGGCCGATACCGATCGCCATCGCGAACAGCGACGAGCCGCCATAGCTGAAGAACGGCAGCGTGAGGCCGGTGATCGGCATCATGCCCACGGTCATGCCGACGTTGACGAACACCTGGAAGCCGATGAGGGTGGCGAGACCCACGCAGAACAGACGGCCGAACGGCTCGCGCACTTCCATGCCGATCATCAGGATGCGCGTGATCAGCAGGCCATAGAGCAGCAAGACCAGCGCACAGCCGATCAGGCCCCACTCCTCGCCCATCACGGCGAACACGAAGTCGGTGTGGTTCTCCGGCAGGTAGCCGAGCGCATTCTGCGCTCCGTGGGCAAACCCGTTGCCGAGCAGGCCGCCGGCGCCGATCGCGGTGCGCGACTGGATCAGGTGGTAGCCCTCGGCCCGCGCGACCGTCTCCGGATCGAGGAACGCCGTGAGCCGGCCGAGCTGGTAGGCCTTCATGAAGAACATGCCATAGATCGCCGCCGCGCCGCCGCCCAGGCCGATCATCAGGCCGAGGTGCCGCTTCTTCGCGCCGGCGATGTAGAGCATCGCGAAGAACACCGGCACGAAACACAGCGACGTGCCGAGGTCGGGCTGCTTGAGGATCAACAGCATCGGTGCGGCCACAATCAGGCCGGGGCCGACGAGGCCGCGCAATGTGCGGTGCGTCTTGCAGCAGCGCAGGTAGAACGCGAGCGCGACGATCACCGTCAGCTTCACGATCTCCGACGGCTGCAGCATCATGAACTTCAGATCGATCCAGCGCTTCGAGCCGTTGACCGTCTTGCCCATCACCGCGACGGCCAGCAACAGCGAGAGGCCGAAGAGATAGACGAACCACGAGTACTTGAGCAGCTTCACGTACGGCAGGGCCGCCGCGATGCCGCCGAGGACCAGCGAGATGCCGATCCACTGGAGTTGCTTGAGGTGGTAGCCGTCGTTGACCCACTCGCCCTCGGCCACCGGGCGCCACGACGCGGAGGCGATGCAGATGAGGCTGATCGCGACGATCGCGGCCAGCGTGAGCACGAGGCCGACCGGGAATCGCTTCCATTCGTCTCGAGTGAACGGGCGAAGCATGCAGGCAGCGGCGTGGTGGGCGGATCGCTGTTGCTGCTATCGGCAGAAACCGCGGCTGCGTTGAGCGCGCGCGCCGATTCGCGGCGCGGAGCGGGTAGTGCTCAACCCTGCGCCAGCCGCTCCATCAGCCGGCGCTCCACGGCCGGCCACTCGTCGTCGAGTATCGAGTAGTAGACGGAATCGCGCACCCGGCCGGTCCAGGTGACCAGGTGGCGGCGCAGCGTGCCTTCTTCGGTTGCGCCAAGCCGCCGGATCGCGGCGCGCGAGCGGACGTTCAGCGCGTCGGTCTTCAGCTCGACGCGCTGGCACTGCAATGGCCCGAACGCATGCCGCAGCAAGAGCAGCTTGCACTCGGTGTTCAGCGCGGTGCGCTGCCACGGCAGGGCAACCATCGTCCAGCCGATCTCCACGCGATGATGCGCCAGCAGCACGTTGCCGAACCGCGTGGTGCCGGCCACGCGCCCGCTCGCGACGTCGACGATCACGAACGGCAACGCCGTGCCAGCCGCCTGGTCGTCGAGCGCCTCCTGCACGTAGGCGCGCATGTCGTCGCGCGTGCGCACATTGTTGACCTTGAACTCCCACAATGCCGGGTCGAGGCCGACTTCGCACAGCGCATCGACATGCGCGAGCGACAACGGTTCGAGGCGGGCATGGTCGCCGGCCAGCGTGATCGGGGCGAGGCGCGGGTCGCGGTCCGGCATGCGGGCTCCTGCGTGTTGCGGCGCGCGGGCGCGCACGCGCCGGGCGGTCTGCTATTGTCCCCGCTGCTGCTCCTTCAATACACCATGCCACCGAGCCCGCCATGCAGGTCCGCGACTTCCAGCGCCAGATCGATGCGACGTTCCGCGCCAAGGACGATGCGCGCGGCCTGCCGTGGAGCTACGCGTGGCTCGTGGAGGAAATCGGCGAGCTCGGCGCCGCGCTGCGCAACCTGGACACGGTGCGCCGCACCGGCCAGCCCGAGTCGCGCAAGCTGAAGGACGCGGCCGCGGTGGAGACCAATCTGCGCGAGGAGTTTGCCGATGTGTTCGCGTGGCTCGCGTCGCTGGCGACGATGGCCGGCGTAGACCTGCAGGACGCAGCGCAGGCGCGCTACGGCAAGGGCTGCCCGTACTGCCAGGCATCGCCCTGCGACTGCGCCGCGCGTCGTGCCGCCGCTGCCGCTGCAGATTCGCCGGCCTCGTGAGAACGCTGTGGCGATTCGCATCGTGTCAGGTAGATTGGAAGCGACGACCCGGAACGGATCAGCGACGTGACTCACGACCCCGATCAGCTAGCGTTCTGGGGCCTGCAGCAGGCTCCGTTCGACGATACGCGCAACACGCGGTTCTTCTTCAACAGTCGCGCCCACCAGGACGCGCTGAACCGCATGATCTACCTGGTCCGCCAGGGGCGCGTGCACTTCGGCCTGCTCAGCGGCGACATCGGCTCGGGCAAGAGCATCACGGCCAGCGTGCTGGCGTCGCGCATTTCCGATCCCGATCGCCATGTCGTGTACCTGCCCAACTCGCAGGTCGACTATCCGCACCTGCTGGCAGACATCATCACGCACATCGTCGATGACGTGGAATTCGACACGTACGACGAGTACGTGCTGACGCGCGCATTCGGCCGCGTCTGCGAGCAGTACCTGGCGACCCGCAACCGTCAGCTGGTGGTCGTGCTCGACGAGGCGCAGGATCTGCCGACCGACACGCTGCAACGCCTGCGCACGCTGACCAACCTCGGCAGCACGCACGAGGAATACCAGATGATGTTCGTGCTGGTCGGCCAGACGCCGCTGCGTCAGGCCGTGCAGGCGCTGCCCGCACTCGACCAGCGCGTCGCGCTGCGCTTCCACCTCGGCCCGCTGGCCGGCGACGAGGTCGGCACCTACCTGCGCCACCGCCTGATTGTGGCCGGCCACGCCGACGGCAACATTTTTGATGAGGCCTGCTTCGCGCAGCTCGCCGAGGTCACCGGCTGCATTCCGCGCGAGCTGAACCGCTACGCGCGCCTGACCATGGACAACGCCCGCGCCCGCCGCGTGCCGCGCATCGATGCCGCCTGCCTCGACGAGATCGTCGCTGACCAGCGAGTCCAGGAGGGCATCGCCTGACCTGCGGGGCCGAGCCCGATGAACGCGTGGCCTTGCCGCTTGCGGCACTGAGCAGTCGCCTGGCGCGGACCGTACGGGAACAGGTGGCGGATCTCTACGCGCACAGTGCCAGCGCTCTCGTGCGCGGGGAAGCCAGACGATGCAGCAGAACGATCAGGCCCTCGACCGCGCGGCCAACGCCATCGCCAACGCCGACGCCCTGTTGTTCACCAGCGGCGCCGGCATGGGCGTCGATTCCGGCCTGCCGGACTTCCGCGGTGACCAGGGATTCTGGACTCACTACCCGATCTTCCAGCGACTCGGACTCGGCATTGCCGACCTCTCCGACGCACGGCGCCTGAAGCGCGACCCGCATCTGCTGTGGGGCTTCTACGGGCATCGCACTCATCTGTATCGCGACGCCACGCCGCACGCGGGCTTCGCGATCCTGCGCAAGTGGGCGACGCGGGTGGAGTCGCGGCACGGGTGGTACGTGCTGACCTCGAACATCGACGGCCACTTCCAGCGGTCCGGCCTGGACCGGATCAGCGAGGTGCACGGCTCGCAGTACGTGCTGCAGTGCGCCGGCCCGTGCGGCCGCGCCACGTGGGATGCACCCGACACGCAGGTCAGCGTCGACCTCGCCTCGATGCGCGCGGCCGATCCGCTGCCCGCGTGCATCCATTGCGGCGGACTCGCGCGACCCAATCTCCTGATGTTCCACGATCCGGACTACATCTCCGATCGGGCGATGGCACAGCAGGAGGCGCTGGACGCGTGGCGCGAGGCGCTACCGCCGACCGCGAAGCTGGTAATCATCGAGGTCGGTGCTGGCATCGCCATCCCGTCGGTCCGCAAGCTCGGCGAATGGTGGGCGCAGATCCACAGCGGCACGCTGATCCGCATCAACCCGGCGCACAACGCCGTGCCCGTAGGCCAGATCGGCCTGCGCATGGGCGGGCTCGACGCGCTGCAACAGCTCGACGAGCGAGTCGGTTGAGGATCCAGACCAGACGGGGGGGCTCGCTCAGTCGTCGTTGGTGGGCGCCACTGCTTGCGCGATCAGCTCGCGCAGCGCATCAACCAGCGCGGCCGGGGCGTATGGCTTCTGCAGGAACGCGGCATCGCCGATCGCGACCAGGTTGATGTTGCCGGAGGAGGACCCTTCGTCGTAGCCGGAGACAAACAGCACGGGTGTGCGCGGGCACTGCGCGCGAAGCTCGGCCACCAGGTCCGGCCCACGGCCGTCCGGCAGCACCACATCGCTGATCACCACGTCGATCGTCGGCCACTTCGCGCGCAGTGCGCGTGCTTCGGCCAGTGTGGTCGCCACCACCACCTGGTAGCCGCTGCGCTGCAGCGTGCGTTTGCACACGGCGCGCACGCCGGGGTCGTCCTCCAGAACCAGCACCATCGCACCCTCGCCACTGGCCGGGGCGAGCGCGGCCGGGCGCGGCGGCTCTCCGGTGGCCACGGCTGCGGGGAAGCGCACATGGATCGACGTGCCCCGGCCCGGCTTGCTCTCGATCCAGATCTCGCCGCCGCTCTGCTCGACAATGCCGTGGCAGGTGGCCAGACCGAGGCCGGTGCCGGCCTGACCGCGCGTGGTGAAAAACGGCTCGAAGGCGCGCTCGCGCGTCTCGTCGTCCATGCCCGCGCCGGTGTCGGTCACGGTCATGTGCACCATATCGCCGTCGTCGCGCGTCGACACGGTCAGCGATCCGCCGTCGGCCATCGCATCGCGCGCGTTGACCACCAGGTTGACGACGAGTTGCTCGAACTGGCCCGGATCGATGCGGATCGGCCGCGTCGCGTCGCAATGCAGGGTGGCCACGATGCCCTCGCCGATCGAGGGGCGCAGCATGCGCATCACGCCGGTGAGTCGTTCGGTCGTGTCCACCACGGCCGGCCGCAGCATCTGGCGTCGCGCGAATGCCAGCAGCTGGCGCGTCAGGTCGGCACCGCCCTCGGCCGCATGGCGGATGTCGGCCAGCGCCGCCGACGTGTCGGGGTCGCCCGCCATGTCCTGCTGCATCAGCTCGACGTGGCCGATGATCGCCGTCAGCAGGTTGTTGAAGTCGTGCGCGACGCCGCCGGCGAGTCGCCCGACCGCCTCGAGCTTCTCGCTGTGGCGCAGCCGCTCCTCCATCGCCAGCACGTCGGTCATGTCGCGGAACACCACCACCTGGCCGTGCACCGTGCCGTCGGCGTCGCGGATCGGCGAGGTCGTGTCCGCAACAATCCGGCGTGACCCCTGCCGCGCCGTGAGCAGCCGTTCGCCGGTGTGCGGGTGCGCCTCGTCAGTCGTTGTGGTGAACACCTCGGCCAGCGAGCGTCCGACGGCTTCGTCGCGCGACCAGCCGGTGAGGCGCTCGGCAACCGGGTTGATGCCGTCGATCCTGCCGTTGGTGTCGGTGGCGATCACCGCGTCGCCGATCGAGTCGAGCGTGATGCGCAGCTGACGCGCGAGCCGCTGCGAGTTCGCAATCTCGCGACGCAGCCGCCAGTTGAAGCGCGCCACCAGCCCGAGAATGGTGAGCATCACGCCGAACGCGATCAGCGTGCTGTTCACCAGCAGCGCGTTGTCGGCATAGAACGACCGCGGCGCGTTGAGGATCGTGCTGCCGGCGGGCAGCCGCGCCGTGGACAGGCCGAAGCGGCTGAGCTGGCGGTAGTCGAACATCGGGATGTTCGGGCTCGCGGTCTGCACCGGGATATCGGCCGGCTTCGTGCCGCCAAGCATCTGCAGGGCCATGCGAGCGGCGGTGCGGCCCTGCTCGACATGCGAGATCACGTGTCCGCCGATCGGCCCGAGGCCGACGTCCAGGCCGAATGCCGTGAACAGCGGGCAGTGCAGGTGCGGCATGATCTGCGCGTAGCTCTCGTTCTTGGTGCGCATCGCGCCGGTGTGGTCGCGGTACGCCACCACCTGGATGACCACGTCGCCGTCGCCCAGCCGGTCGAGTTCGGCATCGAGTTCGGCAAACGTCAGCGAGTTGAGCGAGAGCTTCTCGAACTGCAGGTTGCCCTCCCACGCCGCCGCCACGCGGTCGAACTGCTCGGCCAGCGACCGGCCGAGCGCAGTGTCGTCGACCACGGCCAGCACATGCGAGGTGCGCGGGAACAGCGTCGCGGCCAGTTCGATGGTCTCGTGCAGCGAGAGCGACTCGACCACGCCGGTCACGTTCGGGTCGGCATCGAGTTGCGGCACGCGCTCCAGGTTGTTCACCGCGCAGAATGCGACGGGCGTGTCACCGAGCAACTCGCGGTGCGTCAGGCAGAACATCAGCGCCGCGTCGTCGGCCACGATCACCGCGTCGTACCTCGGCAACTCGTCGAGCTTGGCCTCGAGCGCCTCGACAATCGGCTGCCTGGCGGAGTCGCCGTCGTCGCCGCTGAAGCGCCGCGCATCGAGGAACTCGAAGTCCACGGTCACGCCGGCCGGGGCGAGCACTGACCGGATGCCTTCGAGCTGGCCGCTGAAGGTGGGGAACGACGGATGGAACGACGCGATGAACAACACCCGCTTGCCGGCAAACTCCGGTACAGCGGGCGTCGGCGATGGCGACCCGGCCGCGCAGCCCGACGCGCAGGCCGCGAGGACCAGCAGCAGCGTCGCCGCGCCGGCCAGTGAGGCCGCACGTCGGGCTGTCCGGCGCGTGCGGTGTTGCAGATGGAGCAGGTCCTGGTCGACGCGTTGCATGCCGAACCGGTCATCGGGGGAGTGGACCGCATCGTACCAGGAATTGTCACCCAACCGGCCTCCACCGCGCGAACTGATGAATTGCTCCCTTCGTGCAATCCAGACAGGAATGTGGCACACCACCGTATGCGCACGCTGACCGCCAGCGGCTCGCACCAGTCATGGCCCCACAACCTCCGCCGCGACCGCAGCAACCGGCGCGACCGTCCGGACGACGGCCAACCCGGCGCATCACGCTGGAAGGCGCGGCCCCCGCACCACCGACGCGGCCTTCGCGGGCGCTGACGGACCCGGTGCCGACCCTGCCGGCGATGGTGCCCGAGCACGACGAGCCCGGGCCGCTGACGATTCTCGCTGCTGCCGCGGCCGCCACGCTCAGCGGCCAGCACGTGATCGTGGACAGCGAGGTGCCGCACGCAACCGGCTACGAGCGCCTGCAGATCAGTGACGAGCAACTCGGCCGTGGCGGTCTCGGCATTGTCTACGCCGCCGAGGACAGGCTGCTGCGGCGCGAGCTGGCCGTGAAGGTCCTGCACTATTCGATCGACCCGACCGCGATCGAGGCGTTCATCGAGGAAGCGCAGATCACCGGCCAGCTCGAGCACCCGAACATCGTGCCGGTGCACGAACTCGGCTTCGATCCGGCCGGCCTGCCGTACCTCGCGATGAAGCGCGTGATCGGTCGCGACCTGGAAGGGCTGATCGACGAGGTCGACGAGCGCGTGCGTGGCGCACTGGCCAACGACCCGGCCGACGCGGCCAGCGTGGCGGCACGCGAGGAGCGGCGGCTGCTCGAGGTGTTCGGACGCGTGTGCGATGCGATCGCCTACGCGCACAGTCGTGGCGTGATCCACCGCGACATCAAGCCGGCCAACATCATGCTCGGCGAGTACGGCGAAGTGCTCGTCGTCGACTGGGGCCTCGCGCGGCCGATGGGCGGCAAGGAGCGCACGCGTACGCGCGCCGTGCTGACCGATCGGCGCAGCGACAACGCTGACCAGACGGTGCAGGGCACCGTGATGGGCACGCCGGCCTACATGCCGCCCGAGCAGGCGCGCGGCCGCACCGCCGACATGGACGAGCGCACCGACATCTACTCGCTGGGCGCGGTGCTCTACGACATGCTGACCGGCAACCCGCCGTTCTCGGGCGACGCCGAGAAGGTGCTCGACCTTGTGCGCACCGGCCGGATTGTGCCGCCGTCGCAGAACGCCGAGGGCCGCGTGGTGCCGCGCGAGCTCGAGGCGGTGGTGCTCAAGGCGATGGCGTTCCGTCGCACCGACCGCTACGCGAGCGTGGCCGAGCTGCAGGCCGACATCAATGCGTATCGCGATGGCCGCGCGCTGACCGTGGTGCACTACTCGCCGTGGGATCTGCTGCTGAAGTTCGCGCAGCGCCATCGTGGCGCGGTGATCACGGCGGCCGGCGCAGCGGCGCTGGTGCTGATCCTCGTGATTGCGTTCGTGTTCTCGCTCAGCGCCGAACGCAGCGAAGCGCTCTCACAACGCGACCGCGCCGACGACGAAGCGCGGCGCGCACGTGGCGCGCAGGACGAAG
>JBFWQT010000093.1:0-16983 GCA_050249295.1 Planctomycetota bacterium | reverse complement strand
CGCCGAACGTCGAACCGATCAGCACCACGTCGCAGTCGGGCATGCCGGCCGCGAGCCCGGCCACCAGGTCGCTGTCGAACCAACTCGAGATCGCGCCGAAGTAGCCGAGCACGGGGCGATCGTCGTTGCGATCCAGCAGGTCGACGGCCGGCGGATTCGCGAAGTGCTCGACGTCGGTGGCGTTGCGGATCAGTTCCACGCGAGCGGTCGGATGCTCCTCCTGCACCAGCGCCTGCAGCGGCCGCGACGACGTCACCACGATGTCGGCGCGGGCGATCATCTCGTTTTCCCACGCGGCCAGCTTCGGCGACGCTCCATCGAACCCGGCGTGATGATCGAAACAATCGTAGACGACGCGCACGCCCGCCTCGCGTTCGGCCAGTGGTGCCCAGGCCGGGTGGTTGACGAGCACCACGCTCGACGCCGACCGCACGCGGTCGCGGAACGCCGCCAGCGTGGCCTTTAGCGCGCCGGCCTGCAGGTCGCTCATGCCGAGGCCCGGCATGCGCGGCGGCGTCCCGTTGTAAGGAAGCGGCAGGCAGTAGACGCCGGGTGCCGGGCTCGTCACGCGGATCTCGTCGAACCCGGCGGCGCGGACCGGCGTCGTCGCGAAGTAGAAGACGCGGTGGCCGCGCTCGGCCATCAGCATCGAGAGGTGTTGGGGGCGCTGGAAGCGGAACGACCAGTCGATCACCGGGAAGACCATCACGTCGTACTTGTCGCGGTCTTCGGGCCCGTGTGCGAGCATCTCCCACATCGTGTCGTGCGCGGCCACCGATGCGGCGGGCACACTGGACAGCGAGCGACGGAACCCGGCGTATTCGACCTTCAGTGCGGCCAGCTGGTCGGTGACCATCGGCGTGCGCGGCCGCAGATGCAGCGTGTTGAGCGCGTTGCCGATGGCGTTGCCGATCCTCCAGCGGCGCGTCGTCAGCAGCCGGTCGGTGTGGTGCAGCGCGGCGTCGGCATACTCGAGCAACCTCGCCCGCTCGACCTGCAGTCGTTCGACGGCGGCGCGCAGTTGCTGATCGTTCATGCGCAGGCCATCGGCTTCCTCGCGCACTTGCTGCAGGTCGGTGGTGGCCACCGCGGTGCGTCGTGATTCGCAATCACGGTCGATGTCGGCCTGGATCCGCGCGGCGTCCAGTGAGTCGAGGTAGCCCGCCTCGATGAGTGCGGCCTGCGGGTCCGCAACCAGGCTCGCCATGAAGGTGTCGGCCGCGCCTTCGCGCGTACGCGGCACCAGCAGGCCGAGCCCGCCGTGCCCCGGGATCAGCACGAACGACGCATCGATGCGCGACTCGGCGATGAAGTCTTCCATCGCGGTGAGCACGCCGCTGCGGATCGGCATTTCGTAGATCGAGTTGAACAGGCCGGTGTCGAGGCCGTCGTCAACCAGTTCGCCCGTGTCGGGGCGCAGGCCGCGCCGTTCGGCCGGATGCCGGTGGGCTTCCGGAATGCGTGACGGATCGTGGTAGCCGTCGCGCCGCCCGTACGGCCACCCCACGTTGTGCATCGCCACCACCGGGAACGGCGCGTCGAACTGTTCGGCCAGACGTGCCAGCAGCCGCAGCTCGTGCAGCGCCGTGTACCAGTTGGGATCGCCATGCAGGAACGCGAAGTCGACCGCGCCGGTCAGCCGCGGTATCGCGTTGAGGCTCAACTCGTGAATCACGCGGAGCCGATTGCTGCCCCGCTGGTCGCCTGCGGTACGCTGCCCGGGATCGACCGCCACCACCTCCGCGTCGGGCTGTGCGTCGAGCAGTTCCTGCCAGTGCGCCTGCAGTCCGTCGGAGAGTCCGCCCACGTCGAGGATTCTCTGCGACCGCACGCCCTGCAACAAACGGGCGACCACCGACAAGTGGAAGTCCACATTCATGTTTCGCTGACGACCTCGCCCGGGTCCGGTTCAGGTTCATAGCCACCCGCTCTCAACGTGTCACCGGATATCTGCTGGAAGGTTGCCCGCTGTTCATCCGTCCAGTGGTCCCACGGGTCGCGCGGACTGACCTCCTCCGGCTTGGTCCTGGCAAACACGTCGCTGGGCTCCGTGTTGCCGAAGCTCGAGTTGATCCGACCGAGGCGGATCAACGCGGTCGCATCGGGTGACGGCTCCACGCCGAGAAAGTTGAACACGGTCGCCATGGCGGCGTCCGGCTCGTCGCGCAGTTGCTCGTAGCGCAGTTCCATCGCGCGATCTTGCACCGACTTCACGAACGATCTCGCGGTCGAGGCGTAGTACGCCCATGTCCGGCAGCCTTCGGCAAAGTCGGTCGCCCACGGCTGATTGAATCCGCTGTGAGTCATCGAGTTCACCACTTCGCGGCCGTCGCGCAGGATGTGGATGAACTGCGCGTCGGGGAACATCAGCGCGAGGGTGTCGAGCATCAGTGTGTAGGTCGGAGTTGCGTCCACCCACCGCGCGCCCCCGGCCCGGCTGCGGAAGAGGTCGGCAATGCCGCGACCCAGGTGCTCGCAGAACTCCTCGTAGCTCACTCGTTCCGCCACCAACCAGCCGGGTGCGTAGTCGGGGTGCATGTAGCGCATCTCGTGCCACAGGATCGGCAACGGCGTCCGCCCGAACAACACGTAGAGGAAGTCGGACTCGTTCGAGGTCCAGAACCGCTCGTGAGTCGCGATCGCGTGCGCCAGAATCGTGGTTCCCGACCGCGGCGCGCCGACGATGAAGACTGGCCGGCGGATGTCTTTCTCTTCGTCGCGCACTGAGGTGTCCGGTGGTCACCTGGAATCGCAACTCTCGAGTATACCCTGACTACCGGGTAGCGCGCCCCGCTGGTCGCTACTCGCCGACCACGAACTCGACTGGTTCTCCGCTGCCAAGCCGGTTGCGAAGCACCACCGGGTAGTGACCCGCCAGTCTGTACAGGTCGGCGGGCACCAGGGCTGTAACCAATGTCGGTCCACCGAAAGTGGTGACCAACTCGATGCCATTCATCACGACTACTGTTCCCGGCGTGGCACCCCGACAGACCACCGACATGGCGGATTGCCCGTCCGGCTGGACGCCAAAGCCCTGGCCGACGGGAGTCCCCGCTGGATGCAATCGGATGATCACGGGGGGCCGTTGTGCTGCTGAGCTCGAGTCGGAGGGTGCGGTGCCGGCGAAAACGTGCCCATCGCGCAGCGAGAGGTGGATGAACGACGGGTCGTCTGCGTCGCCGCGGTGTTCGAACAACAGCTCGATGGTCGGTTCGCCGTATACCACGCGCAGCGCATCGCCGAACCCCAGGGCGTGTCCGATCGCATCGTCGGCGCCAGAGAGATAGAGCGTCGCACCGGTCGGAAGACGGGGATGCAAATGCTGGATGTCGCGCAGCATGGCCTCGCCGCGGAGGGCCTGGAAGGTAACGGGCGAGGTGGCGACCGCGTCGCGCACCGCAACGACACACAACGCAACCCAGAACACACACGCGAACCCGCAGACCACGGCGACCCGCACGGGGCGCCCGGCAGGAATGAGACGGAACATGCAGCCGATCGTGATCCCGAGGCCCGGCAACGCCATGTCGAGGTAGTGCGGGTCCATCATGTGGCCGCGGATGAACACTACTGGCGCGACGCCGACGAGGAACCACAAGAGCCCCAGCCAGGCCCGCCGGTCACCACCCCGCCAGAGGAGAACGGAGGCTCCGATCATCGCCATCCAGAACAGCGTCTGCCAGACAGCCGCGACCAGTGCATGCTGCCCGCCGACCAGCATCCCGCTAGCGTTCCGCCCCAGCACGATCAGGTTGCCTGCGCCATGCAGGCCGGGCGACATGCCGTAGGCACCTGCGGGCCTGCCAACCAGGACTGGCACGCGGATCGCCAGATAGACACCGAGCACGAGCCACATCGGCCACAACCGGACCGCTTCGCGCCACACCGCCCGGTAGTCGAGGAGCGGGTGACCTGCGCGTTCGGGCGGCGTTTCCATGCCATCTGTAGTTGCGACGCCGCTGCCGGAGCTGCTGTGATTGGCTGCCGGAGCACACAGGCGGGTGAGCAGCGCAAGCACGGGGAGCACAACGGCCACCTCCCGCGACGTCAGCGCGAGAGCAAACGCAGGCACTGCCACCCGCTTGCGCCACCCTCCGGACTGCAGAAGCACGAGCGTGAGCAGCGAGAAGAACGTGACCAGCAGGCTGTTCGACGCTGCAGTCCAGGTGATCCAGACCAACAACGCCGCATGACACGCGATGAACACGGCGCCTGCGAACTGCCCCGCCCGGCTGATCCCGAGTCGGCGCATCAGCAGGACGAGCAGCCACACCGTCCAGACGAACAGCACCAGGCTGATGCAGTGCCACGCGACCGGGTCAAGCCCGAAGGCGGCCCTCAGCCCGGCAAACCAGACGTTCATTGTTGGACGGTACTGCAGTACGCCGAACTCGAAGTAGCTGAACCACACGCCGTCACCGTGACGTTCCACCGTCATCAGGTGCTGGAAGTCGTCCTGCGCCAGCGGAGTGCGCATCCCCGGCGCAAACACCAGCACCATGATGGTGGCCACGATGAGCATCACAGCGGGATGCCACGCGCGGGTCGTTGCCGCGGGCGACTGAAAGGTGCTTTCGGTCATGGGTCTCTGCGGTCGGACAACGCGGGTCGAGTCCGTCTATATTCGCGCGACGGATGGTAGAGTGTGGCGGTTGGTGGCTGACCAGATCTATTACCTCACTCCGTGGCTCAAAGACACGTCGCGATGCCCGACAAGAGCCTTACGGCGGGAATCGTGATCCCGTGCTTCAACGAAGAGACCCGGCTGCCGACGGCGAGGATTTCGGCGTGGGCCGCGGCCCATCCGTCAGTTCATTTCCGATTCGTCGATGATGGCAGTACGGACGGGACCGGACCGCTGATTGATTCACTTGCCGCCACCATCGGAGGCGATCGTGCCAGCGCAGTCCACCTGGCGCGCAACGGAGGGAAGGGCGAGGCGGTCCGGGCCGGTCTGTTGTCGCTGGTCAGCAGCGGCCAGTTCGACGCGATCGGCTATTGGGATGCGGACCTGGCAACGCCGCTGGACGAGATTCCACAATTCGTGGCGTACCTCGCGTCGAATCCGGTCTGCCAGGTAGTGCTCGGTTCGCGCGTTCGGTTGCTCGGCCGGCGTGTTGGGCGGCGGCTGTCCCGACACCTGCTGGGTCGGGTGTTCGCAACGCTGGCGTCGATCGCACTCGACATGCAGGTCTACGACACGCAGTGCGGCGCAAAGTTGCTCCGCGTCACGCCGCAGTTGACGGCATTGATGTCAACCCCGTTCCGCTCGCGATGGGTTTTCGACGTCGAAATCCTCGAACGCCTCGTCGGCAAATGGGCTGAAGCCGGCGAACCGTACGGCGGCCCCGCTGACCAGCGGATCGTCGAACTACCGGTGACGGAGTGGGAGGACGTGCGCGGGTCAAAGCTACGCTGGCGCCACTATCTTGGAGTGCTGCGGGCGTTGTGGGGCGTTTTCAAACGGCGACGCAAGTCCGCCGCAAGCAAGTGACCAGAACGGCACGCGTCGATCGGCCCACCAGTTGAAACCACGCTGGCACTCGCCACATCGGCCATCCCGAGATACAAACGCGTGGACAGTGAGCCGGCCGGTTCCGGCAGCTGTTCACCTGAGGCTTCTGCCCGGGTCATGCTCGCACCGCCGACGCGCGACCTCGACGGAGGCTTCACAGCCACGACGAGCCACCATGCGCGACGGACTCGACGCGAAGCAGCTCTTCTCCAGCGGCAAAGGGTTCACGTACGCCGACATCATCCTGCTCCCCGGCTACATCGACTTCGATGCCGCGGACGTGGATCTGGCGACACCGCTGACGCGCGACCTGCACCTCCGCGCGCCGATCGTCAGCTCGCCGATGGACACGGTCACCGAGAGCCGGATGGCGATCACGCTGGCGCTGATGGGCGGCCTCGGCATGATCCACTACAACAACACCATCGAGGAACAGGCGAAGCACGTCGCGCGCGTCAAGCGCTACCGCAACGGCTTCATCACCGAGCCGATCGTGCTCGGCCCCGACGCCACCATCGCCGACGTCCGCAAGATCAAGCGCGAGCGCGGCTTCAGCGGCATCCCGATCACCGAGGACGGCACGCTGCGCACGCCGGTCGTCGGCATCGTCACCAACCGCGACATCGACTTCGTCGAGAACGACGCGACGCCGTTGCGCGAGATCTGCACGCCGCGCGAGAAGCTCGTCACCGCGCCGAGCGGCGTCAGCCTGCACGAGGCCAACACGCGCATCCGCGAGACCAAGGTCGGCAAGCTGCTGGTCGTCGATGACGCGTTCCGCCTCGTCGCGCTGGTCGCCCGCAACGACCTGAAGAAGAGCCGCGACTACCCCGAGGCCACGCAGGACGACGAGGGCAACCTGCTCTGCGGCGCCGCGATCTCCACGCACCCGCGCGACCGCGACCGCCTCGACGCGCTGGTCGCCGCCGGCCTCGACGTGGTCGTGATCGACTCGGCGCAGGGCTGGTCGGTGTGGCAGCTCGACCTCATCCGGTGGATCAAGCAGGCGCACCCCGACCTGCAGGTCATCGGCGGCAACATCGTGACGACCACGCAGGCCGAGGCGCTGCTCGAAGCCGGCGCCGACGCGCTGCGCGTTGGCATGGGCCCCGGCAGCATCTGCATCACGCAGGAGCAGATGGCCGCTGGCCGCGCGCAGGGCACGGCCGTGTATCACGTGTCGGAAGCCGCGCGGAAGCGCAACGTGCCGGTGATCGCCGACGGCGGCATCGGCAACATCGGCGCCCTGATGAAGGCCCTCGCCTGCGGCGCCTCGGCCGGCATGATGGGTTCGCTGCTAGCCGGCACCAGCGAGAGCCCCGGCGAGTACTTCTACAAGGACGGCGTGCGCCTCAAGACCTACCGCGGCATGGCCAGTCTCGAGGCGATGCAGGCCGGCGGCGACAAGCGCTACTTCTCCGAGCACGACCGCATCAAGGTGGCGCAGGGCGTGACCGGCACCGTGGTCGATCGCGGCAGCGTGATGAACTTTGTGCCCTACATGATGCAGGGCCTGCGTCACGCGATGCAGGACGTTGGCGCCCGCAGCATTGCGCAACTGCACGAGCAGTTGCACGCCGGCGAGTTGCGCTTCGAGATCCGCAGCGCGGGCGCCCAGCGCGAGGGCGGCGTCCACTCGCTGCACAGTTACGTGGAGCCCGCCCACGAGGTTCCGCAGCGCGAACGCTGAACGGACGACGGATCACCGCAGTGCCCCATCAAGCCCACGGGCTGCCGCCCGCGGGTAACCGCTCGCCTGCGCGCGACCGTACGGGCTCGCGAGTCGCCGCTCAGTCGCCCTTCTTCGGCTCCACCACCTTGATCACCAGCTCGTTGCTGACTACCGCGGTGCGCGGCACCCGGGCGAGCTGCGCCTTCACTTCGTCGCTGATGCTGCCGGTGCCACCCCACTTCGCGAGGTCGGTCTCGTCGGTCGAGTAGGTGAACCTGAGGCGGTACTCGCCGACCTTGTCAAACGTGCTGGCGTTGATCTGCCAGGCCGGGAAGAAGCCGTAGTCGTCGATGTGCATGTACGGATCGAACGTGCCATGGGCAGCCACCGCGACGAAGTCCTTGTCGCGCAGCGGATTCATGAAGCCGCAGCCCATCGCCGGCTTGACGGGGTCATTGCCGTCCGGGCCGGTGATCGTGAACTGGCAGTACGGGTAGCGGCGCGACTGGCACGAGCCATCGAGACTGCCGACCAGAACGATCTCGCCGTCGGTGAGGTTCTTCAGCTCGACCTTCACGCTCGGCGCTGCGCCCAGCTCGATGGTCGCCTCGGCGCTGATCGTGCAGGAGAGAACCGGCGCGGGCTTCGCCGGCTGCGCGGGCTGCGGGTCCTGACCCCGGCTGCTGGACGTCAGCGCGATCAGCAGGGCCGCGGCCATCAGGCCGGCAATCGACGTCGACACAAGTAAACCGGACACGGCACGCATCGGACACTCCTGGCAAGACGACGATCGGCTTGTCCTCATTGGACGCGCTGGCGCACCCGCCGTCACGCCCGACAACCACTTTCTTGCCCGACACTACAAGTGCCGTTGCAGACCTTGATTGTGGTGCAGGCTTCCAACCTGCATGCAGTGGGGCAACCCGGAAGCAGGCTGGAAGCCTGCACCACACCGGATGCAGGCTGGAAGCCTGCACCACACCGGAAGCAGGCTGGAAGCCTGCACCACACCGGAAGCAGGCTGGAAGCCTGCACCACAGCCAAATGCCTGAATGTGGTGCAGGCTTCCAGCCTGCATCCGACAAGTTGCCAGCGAGCCGGACGAACTCACTCAGACTTGCCGCCGATGGCCGTTCGTGTTTCACAGGCACCACGATCTGCAACCGCGACGAACAACTTTGATGGGCCAACGCGATCCGAGAGAAGGCAAGCCACCGAAGTACGCGCCGTGGGTGGCGCGGCTGCACTGGATCGGCTTCCGCATCGCGCTGCTGGTGATCCTCGCGATGCCGCGCTGGATGGTGCGCCGACTGCTGATGACAATCGGCAGCATCGCGACGCGGTTCGTGCCGCGCTACGTGCGGATCAGCCGCGAGAACCTGCGGCGGGCGTTCCCCGAGCGCTTCCGCCCCGGTCGCGGCCACGATGCCGACGCCGACGCGAGCGATCCGCGGCTCGAGCAGTTCATCCGCATGACCTGGGGCCACGTGTTCCTCTCGTTCGTCGAAGGGCTGTTCGGGCCGCGCCTGATCTCGACCACCGGCTGGCAGCACGCGTTCGACATCCGGATGACGCCGAAGGCGCGCGAGGTGATGATCGCGCACCGCGGCCGCGCGCCCGGCCTGATGTTCTGCACCGGCCACATCGGCCCGTGGGAGATGTCGATCCACCCGGTTGCGATCTGCGGCTTCCCGATGACCGCCATCGGCCGGCCGATCGACTCGCCGCTGATCGACGAGGAGGTCACGCGGATGCGCTCGCGCCACGGCAACTCGGCGCTTTCGCGCTTCGATGCGCTGATGGCCCAGGTGCGCGACCTGAAGTCGGGCCGCGGCCTTGGCCTGGTGATCGACCAGGACCCCGGCCCGTGGGCGCGCGGCGTGTTCGTGAAGTTCTTCGGCCGCTGGTGCAAGACGATCGAGGCCCCGGCCGTGCTGGCGATCCGCTACGGCGCGCCGATGTTGCCGTCGTTCGCGCTGCGCGACGGGTCGATCGAGCCGCAGTACTCGGTGGTGTTCTACGACCCGATCGACACCACCGGCCTCGACTACCGCAACCCGGCCCACGTGCAGCAGGTGATGCAGCAGTGGCACTGGTGCCTCGAGGATCTCGTCCGCCGCTACCCGGAGCAGTACTACTGGCTGCACTTCAAGTGGCGCACGCGACCGCCCGGCGAGCCGGGTGCCTTCAAGTGGGTGCGCGACCGCCAGCCCGGCGCCGAGGAGAAGGCCCGCGCGCTGGGCTACTACGGCGGCAACGCCGGCGAACGCTTCCTCAGTGGCTGGAAGCCGTCGGCCCCCGCGGAGCCGCCGCAGCCGCCGGCAGTCGAACCGTCCACAGTGTGACGCTTGAACATGCATGGCTGATCGCCGTCTGCATGGCTGATCGCAGGGTGGTAGACTCGGTCAGTTCAGCGTCGTGCCCCCGGCTTGCAATGTGGATTGCGCCGTTCCGCTCCCGCGTTGTCGTTACAACGATCTCTGCCCTGCTGTGGGTGGCCGGCCTCGCCGGAGTCCTCCACGCAGCACCCGAACACGCCGATGCGCGCAGTACCGACGATCTGACCGCCGCGGTCGAAAACGGTGACGCCACGGCGATGACCGTGCTGGGCTGGCGCCACGCGACGGGCACCTCGGCAGCGCGCGACGTCCGGCGCGCGGCCGACCTGTGGGCACAGTCCGAGGCGCTGGGAGACACTCGCGCGAAGCTGCGTCTGGCGCTGGCACTGAGCAGCGGCCGTGGCATCGCTCGCGACACCGCCCGGGCATTCGACCTGCTGCTCGCCGCCGCGACGGCGGGCGATCCGCTTGCCGTCTACTCCATCGCCGTTGCGTTCCGGACGGGCAGCGTCGCCGGGCGTTCCGACGAAAGGAGCCACGAATGGGCCATGAAGGGCGCCGCGGCCGGGAACATCGGCACGATGCTGCTTCTCGCTGCGATGCATCGAGAGGGTCGTGGTGTTGAAGCCGACGAGGCTGCGGCCGACGAGTGGGCGCGCAAGGCCCTTGCCGCGGCCGACGAGGCGTTGGCAGCGGGCACAGCGATCGAGCTGGAGTTCATTCAGCAACTGGCGATCTCGCTGCGCGATGGCGAAGGCAACGATGACAACCTCGACCAGTCGATTCGCTGGTACCAGCAGGCCGGACTCGCCGGCGACGTGGCGGCGATCATGCGCGTGGCCAGGCACTTCGACAGCGGCCCGGAGGAAGCCCACGACCTGGCCGCCGCGCTGAAGTGGTACCTGCGGGCCGCGCAGCTGGGTTCGGCCGAGGCGATGTTCTCGGTCGGCACCTGCTATGCCTTCGGCGACGGCACGGCGAAGGACCCGGTCGCCGCGCGCAACTGGTACCTGCGAGCGGCTGCGCTGGGCCACGCTGTCGCCATGCACAACCTGGGCCACGACTGCGAGTCCGGAAGCTCGCCGGCCGACAAGGCGGAGGCGGTGGAGTGGTTCCGCAAGTCTGCCGACCTCGGCTATGTAGGTGCAATCCGGCGCCTCGCCTCGATCTACGCCAAGGGTCTGGACGGCGTGGAGCAGGACTACGCAACGGCCCTCGCGTGGTGGACGAAGGGGGCCGAGCGGAATGACATCCCGTGCATCGAGTACGTGGGCTGGTGCAACCTGGAGGGTCACGGCACCACGGCGGACCCCGTGGCGGCGGTCGAGTGGCTCGAGAAGGCCGCCAGACTCGGCTCCACCTGGTCGATGCGAAAGCTCGGCGGCATGTACATCGACGGCGACGCAGTCGACGCCGACCCGGTCAAGGGCCTGGAATGGCTGCGCAAGGCGGCCGGACGCGATGACGAACTCGCCATGCTCGCGCTCGGGCGGTGCTACCAGCGCGGCGCGGGCGTTGCGATCGACCTCGAGGAAGCGAAGCGCTGGTACCTGCTCAGTGCCCGCGCGGGCAACGCGGAGGGCATGGCGTCGTACGGGTATCTGCTGTTCCCGGACGACGCGGATGCCAGCGACGACGAATACCGGCCGGCGCTGGAATGGCTCTGCAAGGCGGCGGCGCTGGACGAGCCGCGCGCGATGAATACGGTCGGATGGTGCCATTCACGCGGCCACGGACTACCGCTCGACTACGCGATCGCACTGCAGTGGCTTCGCAAGGCAGCTGACGCCGGCTCCCTGGAGGCTGAGCTGAATCTCGGCTGGCTGTACCACCTGGGCCATGGCGTCGAGGCCGACCCGGTCAGCGCCACGGCGCACTACCGGATCGCCGCCGAGGGTGGACTCGCTGTCGGCATGCGCAGTCTGGCGTGGAGGTACGCCAACGGGGTCGGCGTCGAGCGCGATCTGACCGTCGCGTTCAGCTGGTATCGCAAGGCGGCCGACAAGGGCGACACGTACTCGATGTTCCAGCTGGGGCGAATGTACGAGGTCGGCGAGGGCACCGAGGCCAGCAAGGCCGACGCGCTGCGCTGGTACCTGCGCTCGGCAGAGGCCGGCGATGTGGATGCGATGAACAACTATGGCTGGATGATGTTGCCGCTCGACGATCCGGATGCGTCGGCGGAGGCATACGCGACCGGGCTGGAGTGGTTGCGCAAGGCGGCCGCCAAAGGCAACGCCAACGCAATGCTCAATCTGGGCTGGTGCTACTTCGCCGGTCGTGGTGTAGAGCGAGACCGTGCGGTCGCGGTCGAGTGGTACCGCAAGTCGGCCGACCTCGGCCAGGCGGGGGCCATGTACCGACTCGGCCTGCTGTACCAGACGGGTGAGGGCGTCGAAGCCAGCAAGGAGCAGGCCCTGCACTGGTATCTGCGCTCGGCAGAGGCTGGCGACGTGGATGCGATGAACAACTACGGCTGGCTGCTGCTGCCACCCGAGGACGAGACCGCACCGGCCGAGGCCTACGAAGTGGGCCTGGAGTGGGTGCGCAAGGCGGCAGCGAAGGGCCAACCCAATGCGATGAACACGATCGGATGGTGCTATGCCTTCGGCCGCGGTCTGCCACACGACGATGCGCTGGCGATGACGTGGTTCCGCAAGTCAGCCGACAAGGGTCATCCGAAGGCGTTCAACAACATCGGCGGCCTTTATCGTAGAGGTGCTGGCGTGGAGAAAGACTACGGCATGGCGGCCAACTTCTACCGCCAGGCCGCCGAACGCAATCTCGGGTCGGCGATGCTCAACCTCGGAGAAATCTACCTGACCGGCGGTCCGAATCTGCCGGCCGACGCAACGACCGCTGCGCACTGGTTCCGCCGGGCCGAGGCAGCTGGCGAGACGCTGGGCGAGGCCGTCAAGCAATGGCTCGAAGGGCTCGAGGACAAGCACCGATGAGCGGATGATGTGGCGCGCGGTCGCACGTGAGGTGGCGCGCACGGTGATGTTGCTCTATTACTGGAGGCCGCACCCCACGCCACGCACACCCCTGCCCCCGGCAACCATGAATGCTGCCCGGCTGCCGCGCAATGTCGACGCTGCGCTGTCGGCGGACGACCTCGAGGGCGCGCTGGACGCCTCGCTCACCGACCTGCTGGCGTACCCGGACGACCGCCGCGCGTATGCCGCGTTCCACCAGCTGATCCTCGACGCCGCCGACCAGTTCGGCCACGAGGCAGTGGCCGACGAGTTGCTCACGCGAGACGAGAGCGCGCACACGCACGCCGCGATGGCGATCCTCCACCACCTCGCGGGTGAGCGGCGCGAATGCCGCAACTCGGCGCGCAGGGCGCTCGACCTCGACCCGGCCCATCCGATTGCGCAGCAGTTCGCGTTCGACGGAGAGCGCGACCGAAAGGCGCACCGCCGGGCCGTGGCGGCCGAGAAAGAGGACGTCCGCCGCAGTCGCGCGGCGTTGCCGACGAGCGTGGTGGTGATCCTGATCCTGCTGTACCTGACCTTCCGCGTGGCCCTGCGCGTGGCGCAACCGCCGTACAAGCCGCCACCCGAATCCCTGCAGCCGGACCGCCAGCCGGAGTTCATCAACACGCCAATGGGGCCGGCGCGCGTGATCTACAACAACTCGTCGCGCAACTCGCGCGGCATCCTGCTTCCGTCGAACCGCGACGACGACGATCGATGAACCTGCTGCTGCTCGATTCGCGCGATCCGGTGCAGCATCTGCCGGCCGATGACCGGCGCGCCGTGCACGTGCGCGAGATCCTGCACAAGGGCGCCGGCGACACGCTGCTCGTCGGTGTGGTCGGCGGGCCGCGCGCAATGGCCACCATCGAGTCGTTCGACGACCGCGGTAGCGACCTCGTCCTGCGCATCGACTGGGCGACGGGCGATCCGCGCGCGCCGATCGTGCCGGTCTGCCTGCCGATCACGCTGCTCATCGGCCTGCCGCGGCCGCAGACCGCGCGCAAGATCCTGCAGGAATGCACCAGCCTCGGCGTGCAGTCGCTGTGGTTCTTCCGCTCCGAACTCGGCGAGAAGTCGTACGCGACCAGCAAGCTGTGGAGTACCGACGAGTGGGATCAGCTGCGTCGCCTCGGCGCCGAGCAGGCCTGCAGCACGTATCTGCCGCCGGTGCGTCACTTCGCCTACCTCGGCGAGGCGTTGCGCGAGTTGCCGGATGATGCGGTGCGCGTGGTGTTCGACCCGGACGCGCGCCCGCCGGTGATGGCCGTGGCGATGCCGGTGAGCGATCAGCACGTGCTGGCGATCGGATCGGAGCGCGGCTGGTCGGAGCGCGAGCGCAGCGCGCTGCGCCTCACCGGGTTTGCCGCGCGCCCGCTCGGCCCGCGCATCCTGCGAACGGAGACGGCGTGTCTGGTGGCGCTCACGCGACTGGCGAGCGAGGCCGGCCTGATGTGAGCGATGCACACGGCCGCGCACGCGCCCGCGCTTTACCCCTCCGCACACCCATGGGAAGATGCGCGCCCGCCCCGCCACGGCCTCAGCTCTGCACTCGCGATGACCACCACACCCGCCATCCCGCGACCGCGCGTCGTCATCACCGGCATCGGCCTTACCGCGCCCAACGGCAACAACCTGGCCGAGTACCGCCAGGCCCTGCTCGACGGCCGGTCCGGCGTGAGCCGCTACGACATCCGCTACATCGGCGAGACGCTGGCCGGCGTGTGCAACTTCGACGAGACGAAGCACCAGGCGAAGAAGGCCCGCCGTCGCGGCACCCGCGCCGGCGCGATCAGCGTGTACTGCGCGAAGGAGGCGCTCGACGATGCCGGCCTCTCGCTCGACTCGCTCGACCGCGACCGCATCGGCATGTTCATCGGCACCACCGAGCACGGCAATGTCGAGACCGAGCAGGAGGTCACCGGCCTGCTCAAGTACGACAACGACGTGAAGTACTGGAGCCACCACCACAATCCGCGCACCGTCTCCAACAACCCGGCCGGCGAGGTCAGCATCTGCCTCGGCATCACCGGCCCGCACTACACGCTCGGCGCGGCCTGCGCGGCCGGCAACATCGGGCTGATCCAGGGCATGCAGCAGCTCTGGCTCGACGAAGTGGACCAGGCGATCTGCGGCGGCGTCAGCGAGAGCGTGCACACCTTCGGCATCTTCGCGTCGTTCAAGGCGCAGGGGGCGCTGGCCGAGCACGCCGACCCCGCGAAGGCGAGCCGGCCGTTCGACATGGCGCGCAACGGCATCGTGATTTCCGAAGGTGGCTGCCTCTACATTCTCGAGCGGCTCGCCGACGCGCAGGCCCGCGGCGCGAAGATCTACGGCGAGGTGGTCGGCTGGGCGACGACATCGGACGCCGACGACTACGTGGACCCCGACCCGCGCGGCCAGGCCCGTTGCATGCGCCTCGCGCAGAAGCGTGCCGGCCTCACGCCGACCGACATCGACATCCTCAACACGCACGCCACCGCCACGAAGCTCGGCGACATCCGCGAGGCGACCGCACTGAAGGAAGTGTTCGGCCCCGAGCCGCGCACGAAGATCAACAACACCAAGAGCTACATCGGCCACGCCATGGGTGCCGCTGGCGCGCTGGAGCTGGCCGGCAACCTGCCGTCGTTCGTCGATCGCATCGTGCACCCGACGATCAACGTGGACGACCTGGACCCCGAGTGCGCCAACCCCGGCCTCGTGCTGAACAAGCCGCAGCAGCTGGAGAAGGTGGACTACATCCAGAACAACTCGTTCGGCATGCTCGGCATCAGCAGCGTGGTGATCATCAAGCGCTTCGAGGCGTGAGCCACCGGCGTCGCCATGGCACACCCGCCATAGTCATCCGCATCCGCATCGGCGCCTGGATGGCGGCAATCAGCTTCGGCCTACCGCTTCCGGTCAGAGCCGCGCACGAAGCAAGCGGCCAAGTGAGCTCTATCGTTGCGGCATGGGCACTCGCTTACGGTGGCCGCTTGCTGCGCGCGCGGCTCTGAGCAGCGCGGCTCTGAGCAGCGCGCGCGAACAGAGCCACCGCGCCGCTCTGATTCGCACAATTCCGTCGCCCTCCGGCCGCGCTCTGCGTACTGAATGGATCACCGCTCGTGCCGCGCGCCACGCCACTGCCCGCCATGACCGAGCCCACTCCCACGCCCTCCTCGACGCCCTCGACGCCGCCCGACAACGCCGACGCCCCTGCGCCCAGCGCCGACAAGCCTCGCAAAGCCGGGCCGTCGCTGGCCGAGCGCGCACGGCTGGCGGTGGCTGCCGAGTTCCGCAAGGACGGCGCGGACGACAAGACGAAGTCGATGATGGCCGGGCTGCTGCTGACCCGGCGGGTGACGCGCTGGGTGCGGCGAATCCTGGTCGCAACCGTTGTGCTCTTCATCGTTTACGCGGCCGTGCGCTATCAGGTCGTGCGCCTGCCGAAAACCTACGTGAGCATGCTGCCGTCGTTCGCGCCCGACCAGGGCGTGGTCGTGGACCGCTTCCCGGCCCGCTTCCCCTCGCTGATCGAGGGATTCCGGCCGGGCGACGTGATCCTCTGGGTGGACGTGCGCAACGGCGTCGAGTACGAGCGACTCGCCCGGATCGCCGCGGTGGCGGGCTCGAACGTGGAACTCGACGCCGGCCCGAACGGCCGCTGGCACTACCGCATCGACGGCGAACTGCTGCGCAACCCGACGCCGCCGGTGGATGCCGAGGGTAACCCGTCTTCCAGCGGCGTCGGCCGGGTGCCGCCCGGCCACCTGATGGTGCTGGAGGACGCCGACGATCCGGCCGTGAGCCGGGACAGCCGGCACTTCGGGTTCCTGCCGTACGCGAACGTGCGCGGGCGGGTGGTGCTGTCCTGGGCCAACAATGTCGCGCCGCCAGCGCACTGATTCGGCCCCCGCGGAGGATACTTTCGTATTCGACGCGCGAATTGTCCGTAACCTCATTCAGGTTATGGAATTGCGGCCTGAGTCGCGTGTTTGCGACAGAAATCGGCCGCGGTTATCCACACGATTGTGGATTGCGGGTGGGAAACGCGTGGACAGGATCTGATGTCGCAACGCCATGCCCACAGTTGATTTGTGGAAGCCGTGGGTCTTGTATCGCCAGGCTTCCCACGTTTTCCGTGGAAATGGGGATAACCCCCGTTTTCGGTCCGGATATTGCGTTCGCGTCGGGTGGGCGTTCGAGCACGATCAAGCCCCTTTCACCTTGCCCCTCTCACACCTTGCCCTTGCCCTTGCCCTTGCCCGCTACCGAGGTTCCAGGCGAGCCGGGGACGTAAGTCCCCGGAGGGCATTGCGGCCCCGCGCGATGATGTCGTGAGGTCGCTGGTACTCCCCTCCGGGGACTGACGTCCCCGGCTCGCCAGGCACCGGCGGGGCAAGGGCAAAGTGTGAAGCGGGCAAGGGCAAGGGCAAGGGCAAGGGCAAGGGCAAGGGCAAGGGGTGAGAGGGGCAAGGGGTGAGAGGGGCAAGGGGT
>JBFWQT010000092.1:0-16989 GCA_050249295.1 Planctomycetota bacterium | reverse complement strand
TGCCGCCGATGATGTTCACGTCGTACTTGATCGCCATCGACGTGAAGAACTCGATGTAGCGCTGCGTGAACTGGTCGAGCTGGCGCGCCGACAGCCCGGGCCGCTCGTCGGGCACCAGCGAGAGCAACTGGTTGGTGAGCAACTCGGGGAACAGCAGGAAGTCGCAGTTGTAGTCGCCGGCCGTGTCGATGAAGAATTCGCACTGCGTGCAGAACTCCTCGAAGCTCGTCACCGTGCGCATCTGGTACTGCACGTCGGCCACGCGCACGATGCCGGTGCCCGCCTTGCGCAGGCTTTCGGGCACGTAGTTCGGGCTGTGCCACTCCATCAGCACGGCCCAGCCGCGGCTCTCGTTGTCGCTCGGCAGGTAGTTCTTCAGCAGGCCGATGATGTGGAAGCCGTTGGCGACCTGCGCGGTGACGACCGGGTCGCGCAACTCCTTGTGCGTGACGCGGCGGACGTACTCCTCCGCGCTCATCTTGTCGGCGTGCTTGTGGTAGTTGGGCATGCGGCCGGCGATGATCATGCCGCGCAGGCCCATCTGCTCGATCAGCTCCTTGCGCTCGTCGTAGAGCCGGTGGGCGAGGCGCAGGCCGCGCTTGCCGGGGTGCACGCACATGTCGATGCCGTAGAGGAAGTCGCCTTCGGGGTCGTGCGTGCGGATCGTGCTGCCGTCGGTGATCTCGTCGTAGGTGTGGTTGGCGCGCATCTCGGCGCGATCGACGATCATCGAGCTGGAGGTGGCGCAGACCTTGCCGTCGAGGACGACGCAGATCTGGCCTTCGGGGAACACGGCGAGCTGCGACTGGAACTGCTCGCGCGTCCACGCCGAGCCGCCGCCGTACGAGGCATTCTGCAGCGCGGCGACCTCGTCGTGGTCGCTGGCGCGCAGCTGGCGGACGATCACGCGCGGGCGGGCCGCCGACGCGGCGGCAGCGCGAGCGCTGCGCCCGGACGCCTTGTTGTTGCTGGCGGGGGTGCCGGGCTTGTTGGAGTTTGCAGGCATGCAGCGCGGATGTGTGGCTCGACCGACGTGGCGACGTCACCGCGGCCAGTGTAGCACCTTCGGCGGCTACTGGTTGTTCTGCACGTACACCACGGTGTGTTCGTCGCCGCTGGTGTCGGGCAACACCGTCGTCGCGCCGTGCGGATCGGCGGCCCGCTTGGTCAGCCACATCACGTGGTTTTCGTTGTCGTAGACCAGCGCGAACAGCTCCGACGGCGGATCATTGAGCCGCTGCGGGTCGGGCGGCAACGTCTGCGTCAGCACGATCGACTGGCGGTCGGACTGCAACTCCCAGCGGCCACCCGACACGCGGCGCTCGCCCGGCGCGACGTCTTCGATCCAGCGCCAGTTGCCGTCCGGCCAGATCACCAGTTCCTTCGCCATGTCCACCGTGAAGCCCGGCCGGTCGGGCAGGCGCTGGCTGAGCGGATGGAACGTGCCCATCGGCAGCGCGACCGGCGTGCGCACCTCGGGGTTGTCCTTGTCGCAGGCCCAGGTGCGGATCCAGTGGACGTCGGTGCCGAGCTTGTGGAGCAGCTTGCCGAGCGCGGTCTCGCCCTGGCCTTCGGGCGCGGGCTGGCTGATCGTCCAGCAGTTGGGGCTGGTTTCGACCGGGAAGCGCTGCATCGCCACCTGGCGCGGCGGCGCGTTGTTCTGGCGCTGCAACTCGACAAACTCGTAGCCGCCGGGGCGCTCCTGCAGCGTGCCGAAGCCGAGCATCTCGGGCTGGCGCGGGTTCTGCATCAGCATCCACTGCTTCTGGTCGTTGTGCTCGTAGATCATCAGGCCGTAGTCCTCGGCCCGCGTGTAGTCGAGCGTGGCGTGATACATGCCGAGCACGCCGTCGGGCGCGACCGGCGGCAGCGGATGCGCCGCGGGGTCGGCCGAGCGCTGCAGCAGGACCTCGCCGGGCCGAGGCTGGAGTGCACCGGCGGGGTTGGCGGTGTTGGCGGCGTTGGCGGCGGAGTTGTTGTTGCCGGGCGGCGGCGCATTGCGCGGCGCGGTCATGCCGACGCTGCCGACCGGCTCGGTCTTGCCGCCCATGTCGATGATGTACTTGGCGGGCTCGACGACGACGGTGGTGCCGGAGTTGCCCCCGGTGGTGGCGCTGGCTCCGCTGTTGGCGCCAGAGCCGCCAGAGCTGCCAGAGCTGACGGCGTTGGATCCGGGCGTGGAGCTGGCGCAGCCGGGGCTCATGCACACTGCCACAACAAGGAGCAGCGCGAGCAGCAACGAGTGCGAATGCGAATGCGAGTGCGAACGCAAGGTGGGAATCAGGTGGGCGGGATGCACGCGAAGAAAGGGATGGGGGACGGAACCGGAGACGTGAGCCAGAAGTGACGTGACGTGACCTGACGTGACGTGGGGTGAAAAAGTGTCGTCCGGGGCGCCCTGGTTGTTAAGCGCACAAACGGCCCGGAAGTTCATTGCATCCAATGTAGACGGCCGTGCGCAAGTCTCGCCGGAAACTTGCCGAAAGCTTCGATAGCCCGCCCTGTCTGCCTGTCTGGAGCTGCTTTGATCCGCTACCGCCCCGGCCGCCGGCCCCATCGCACGCGTCGTCACTGGTTCGGCGCCGATTCCACGCCGCAGCCCGCACCGACGGCCGGCCCGGATGATGCCGCCAGCCTCGACCGGCTGCACCGCTTCAACGATGCGCTCAACCAGGGGCGCGCGGTGGTCGGCGACGCCGCCATCCCCGCTGCTGCCTCACACGGCGACGACCCGCCGGCCGCGCCCACCGTACTCGACGATGCGGCCGCCTTCTCGCGACGCCTGCGCGTGGTGGCCATCGCCGTGGCGCTGCTCTTCGTGGGCCTGATCGGCCGTGCGTTCTCGCTGCAGGTCGTGCAGCACAACCACTACCAGAAGCTCTGGCAACAGAGCCAGGTGCGCGAGACCCTCCCCGCCGTGCGCGGCAGCATCGTTGATCGCAACGGCGAGGTCTTCGCCATCACGCGACTCACCGGCAAGAGCCTGTACGTGGTGCCGCGCCTGCTCGAGGAGCCGCGCCGCAGCCAGGTCGCGCGGTTGCTCGCGATGGAACTCGGCCTCGACGCCGACCGGCTGATCGATCGCCTGCGGCGCTACGCCGACAAGCAGTTCCTGTGGGTGCAGCGCAAACTCACCGACGACCAGGAGGAGCGCATCGCGCCGATCGTCAAGGAGGACGCCGCCCTTGGCTTCCGCGACGAGACGATCCGCCTGTATCCGCAAGGGCCGATGGCCGCGCAGGTGATCGGCTTCACGGGCACCGACGGCGACGGCCTGGAGGGCCTGGAGCTGCGCTACGACACGCAGCTCACCGGCGTGGATGGCAGCCGCCAGTTGCTGCGCGACGCACGCGGCCACCGCCTGGACATGCCCGGCATGGACGCCACCCCGGCGATGCACGGCGCGTCGCTGATCCTCACGATCGACCGCGCGATCCAGGCGATCGTCGAAGAGGAACTGGAGAAGGCCTGCGCGCAGTGGAAGCCGAAGACGGCGACCGCGATCGTGATGAACCCGCACACCGGCGAGATCCTGGCGATGGCATCGCGGCCGACGTTCGACCCGGCCAACCGCCGCGGCAGCACGCCCGAACAGTGGCGCAACCGCGCGATCGGCGACGTGTTCGAGCCGGGCTCGATCTTCAAGCCGTGCGTGATGCTGGCCGCGCTGGAGCACGGCAACTTCCGTCTGCCCGCGCCCGGCACACCGCTGCCGAAAGACCCGCGCGAAGCGATCCCCGGCGAGGACAGCATCAACTGCGAGAACGGCGCATGGCTGATCCGCAGCAGGGACGGCCGGGCGAAGCGCGTGCTGCACGACGTGCACGGCTACGGCCTGCTCCCGCTCTCGGCCGTGATCATCAAGTCGAGCAACATCGGCATGGCCAAGGTCGGCCGCTCGCTCGGCGACGAGTTGCTCAGCAAGAACGGCTACATCGCGCGCTTCGGCTTCGGTCACGCGCTCGGCATCGACCTGCCCGGCGAGGCCGACGGATTCCTGCCGCCGAAGGAGTACTACCCCGATGTGTTCACGATTCCGTCGGTGAGCATGGGCCACAGCATCGGCGTCACGCCGTTGCAGGTGCTGACGTGCTTCAACCAGGTGGCGAACGGCGGGTACATCCTGCAGCCGGTGGTGGTGGCGCGCGCGACCGACAGCCGCGGCACCGAGCTGTACAAGGTGCAGTTGCCGCGCGTGATCTCGCGTCCGCTGACCCGCGAGGCGGCGCGCGAGTGGATGATCAACACGCTGGTGCGCGTCTGCCACAAGGGCGGTACCGCGGCCAACGCCAACCTCGACGACTTCGGCATCACCGTGGCCGGCAAGACCGGCACCGCCGAGAAGGTGGTCGGCGGCAAGTACAGCTCCGAGCACAAGGTCTGCTCGTTCCTCGCGTTTGCCCCGGCCGAGGCGCCGCAGATCAGCGTGCTGGTGACGATGGACGAGCCGACCGTGCACTTCGAGAAGCGGCCGTTCTACGGCGGCACGGTGGCGGCCCCGGCGGTGCGCAACGTGATCCTGCGTGCGCTGCGCGGCGCGAAGTCGGACGACTGCAAGGCGCTCGCGGTGGATGTGCACGACGCGGCGGAGTGAGTCGCGTTGAGCTACTTGTTGACCCCGCAAAACGCTCGCAGCCTGGCGACGGCACTTGTTCGATCAGACACGTTCCTCTGACGGTCAATGGACGAAAGTACAAGCACTGCCAACGGCACGTCCCCAAGAAAAACCGCCAAGTCCGCTTGCAACCCCGGGGCGCCCGGAACCACACTGATCGCCCCGAACAGTCGTGACAGCAGTGCTACCAATGACGCCCTGACGTCATCGCTCAGCTTGTAATTCTTGAAATTCCAGCATGAGGTGGTGACCACCCCGGAAATGAGTGCGCGATCAGATTCGAACTGGTCCCCATCACAAAGGAACAACAGGTCATCGATCGAGCGGGTTGCACTACCAACGATCAGGGCTGTAGTAAAACCCGAATACCAGGCCGTTCTGAAGGCTACGTTTTCACTTGCGGATGGTGTCGGCCCAGCCCGAAAGGTCGCGCTCAGATCATCGTAGACCGGTTCGGGAAGCATGCCGTACCCGATGCTCGATACTGCTCTTGGCAAACCGCCCGCGATCATCGCGCGCCGCGCCATGTCGTGGGTTGCACGGTACTCAACGAGCAAGTCTTCCAGCAGTCTCACGCGCGACGCGACCGCCGTCTGGCTGTCGCCATGCAGCGGTCCAGTGACGAAGGCCACGACCATGTAGTAGCCGAACTCAACAGCTGCGGGTCGAGTGCGCTCTGGCAGGAGGTCTCGAAGCGCCTCGATTGCAACAATGGCATCGGAGACGCTGTAGCCCCGGGTCTGAATGAGTTGACAGATTGCGGCTTGCCAGGTTGGCGAACCGCTTGAACCCACCTCGATCAGCGACGCCAGAATCTCTTCCACGGGGGGGAGCGCCCCCTTAGCACGAAGAAACTCCCTGACCACAATCAGCAGGTCGTTGTACTTTGGGCTATGGGCGACAAGTTCCATGAATAGTGCCCGGCAGGCCGGAATCGCCGCGTCTCTTGTCTCCTGCTCCAGAACGCGACGTATCCCATAACAATAGGTCGGGACCCTGTTGTAAGAATAACACTCGCTAAAAAACAACTCCGGGCGCCCTGCCAATAGATGATTCAGCAACTCAACGTCGATAGACGACAAATTGAATGGGCTGGTGGCGCTTGACCTCGCAATCACTGCCTCGGCCGGCGATGGCGCAAGCGAAATGACTGATGCGTCGCTCGCAACAATGTTTCGCGCCAGAATGAGGCCAAGCCGCAAAGAAGTTGCGCCCCTCACGTGCGCCGCCAGCGCTTCGGCAAGTTCGGCTGATCTCGAGTTGCCCCCACCAACAGCATCCGTCAATTCGGCGCAAAGTGTGGCAACGAGTGAACTTTGTTCAAGGGCGGCATATCGCTCGCTCGCGTCGTCAATCCGTCGCATGGCGGCCACTACATCCTCGGGCAGCCGGTCAAACAGAGAGGTGTCCGTATCGTCCGTGCGGGTGGCACCGGTCGCTTCGGAGTGACCGAACACCAACATGAACGCCCGTGTGTACGCATCAAGAATCGCCGATACATTAACCGCAGGCACTTCAGTGGGTCCGTGTTGAGGCCTCACAGCGTCCGACTCAACCTGTATGGCGTTATCGACGCGAGATATGGGCTTATTGACACTCTCGACCGGAATGGGGTTTCCGGTCTTTCGTGGGCTACTATTCGCAGACACATCTCCGGCACGATGCGGTCCCGAGGTTGACCCCAAGAAAAGCGCAAGTACCACAAAAAGCGCAAGCAGGGCTCCCGTTACGAGGCTTCTTGCCATGTGTTTCCTCCCCTGTCGGGTCCAGGGTGTCGCGCCCGTACATTCGCCGCGTCATCGAGCATTATTGCGTCAATCACCATATGACAGCAAGGCCTGAACGACATGTGTCGTTGACATCACGGCCTGCACGCAATCGTGGCCAACCACAGGAGTCGTAGTAGCACCAGATGCCGCGTTCCAGGCGAGTCGGCTTCCACGTGATCCTGCGTGCGTTGCGCGGCGCGAAGTCGGACGACTGCAAGGCGCTCGCGGTGGATGTGCACGACGCAGCCGAATGAGTCGCGTCAGCGGTGTCAGTCGGCGTCGATGTCGTCGCGATGGATCACACGGCCGCCGACCATGCGGTACACGCTCTGGATCGCGGCGAGGTGCGCCGGGAGTTCGCGCGGCGCCGGACGGCCGGCCAGCGCGGTGGCAATCCGGCGGCGGATCGTGCGGGCGATGCCCTTGCCGAGCCGCAGCGTGGCCAGTCGGCGGTTGTCGTCTTCGAGTGCCGACGCGAGCAGTTGCGCGCCACGCGAGGTGATGCCGCTGTCACGCAGGTCGAGCTCGGCAATCGCTGGGCCCGGCGGATCGCGACGCAACCACGCAGCCAGGTGAGCGGCACCGGCGTCGCCGTAGTGGTTCGGCGCAATCTGCAGCGCCAGTGCCGACGACGACACGCCGAGATCGAGCGAGCGCAACGCGATCGACGAAGCCGGCGCATCGGCCAGCAGAGCCAGCCCGTACGCGCCGATGCGATTGCTCGAGACCACCAGCGTGTCGAGCGTGGTGTTACGCGTGAGACCGCCGGCGATCAGCTCGCGGATGCCGTCGTCGCGCAGCTCGCTCGCGCCGAGGTACAGCGACTGCAACGTGCGATTGCGCGACAGCATCGCCGCGGCCGCGCGAGCCGCCTGCGGGCCGGCGCCATTGCTGCCGAGATACACGTGGCGGATCGACGCGTTGTCGGCCAGCGCATCAAGCACGCGCGCGCAGCCGGCATCGCCGAGCATGGTGTTGTCCACGTCGAGCACCTGCAGCGTCGTCGTGCGCGCGACCAGCCCGGCAATCACGGCGGCGCCATCCTCGCCCAGCGGATTGCGCTTGAGCCACAGCGCGCTGACCTGCGGGTTGCCGGCCACCGCATCGGCCAGCGCCTCGGCGCCCGGCGCGTGGATCATGTTGCAGCCGAGGTACAGCGTGTGCAGCGACTCGCTCGCCGCCGCATGGTTGGCCAGCGTGCGCGCGCCGTCGTCGCCCAGCCCGTTGGTGCCGAGCAGCAGGTGCCGCACCGGCCGGCCGTCGCGCAGTGCGCCGAGCGTGCGCGCCAGGCCGCCCGGCCCGATCGACTGCTTGCAGAGGTCGAGCCGGCCGTCCGGCAGCGCGGTGCCACGCGCAAACACGCGCGGCAGGTTGTCGTCATCGTCGTTCGCGGTCTGCAGCCACTCCACGAGCGGCGTCAACTCGGCCGGGTCGCAGGTCGTCACCTGCGGCACGTACACCAGCGGACAGCGTGGGAGTGGCGTGTCGGCGGGCACAGCGTCACCAATCCGTCGGCCGGTAGTCCTTGAGGAACACGCCGGCCAGGCGGTCCTCGGGGCGGGTCGCGTTCACGCCGGAGAAGATCGGGTCGAGCACGCGCGACGCGCCGTCGACCAGATCGAGCGGCGGCTGGAAGCCCATCGACTCGGCCATCTCGCGCAACGGTTGCGGGTTCTCCTGCGTGATCCAGCCGGTGTCCACGGCCGTCATGTGAATGCCGCTGCGCAGGTAGTCGGCCGCGCTCGTGCGCGTCAGCATGTTCAGCGCGGCCTTCGCCATGTTGGTGTGCGGGTGCTTCGACGACTTCGCCGTGTAGCTGAACTTGCCCTCCATCGCCGAGACGTTGACGATGTAGCGGTCGGCGAAGCGGCTGCGCTCCATCAGCGGCTTGAGGCGGCTGCACAGCAGGAACGGCGCGAGCTGGTTGATGATCGTCGTCTCGACCAGTTCGAGCGGCGTGACATCCTCGAGCGCCTCGACCCAGCTGTTGCTCGTGCGGCGATCAATCTGCAGCCCCTCGTGATCGACCAGCCCCTGCGGGAACAGCGCGAGCGCCGCGGCCATGCCGGTCTCCGCGTTGCCGTTGCCGCCGCTCGCCGTGATCGACTGCAGCCGGCGTTGCGCATCGGGTTGCGCGAAGCGCGCATCGCCGAGCAGGCGCTGCTCGTGCGGCTGCAACGGCAACGCCTCGGCACGCAACACATCGTGATGCCACTCGGCCGGCCGTCGCACCGTCTGCGCCGCGTTGTTCACCAGGATGTCGAGCGGCTCGCCAGCCTCGGCCTGCTGCTCGACAAAGTGCAGCACGTCGTCGAGCCGCAGGAAATCCAGGCCGAACACCTGCAGCCGGTCCTGCCAGTCGGCCGCGTCGTCCTCGCGTCCAAAGCGCCGCGCGGCATCCACCGGAAAGCGCGTCGTCACGGCCACTCGCGCGCCGGCACGCAACAGGCGCAGCGCCACGTGCAGGCCGATCTTGATCCGCCCGCCAGTGACAATCGCGCGCCGGCCGTGCAGGTCGGCGGTCGCCATCCGCTTCTCGCGGTGCTGCTGCGCGCAGGCCGGGCAGAGCAGGTGGTACCAGGCATCGACGATGCGGTACGCGCGCTTGCACGTGTAGCAGGTGCGATCGCGCGAGAGTTCGCCGACGGCGTTCTCGTTGCTCTCGTCGCACTCACCGGGCGCCGGCGGCGTCAACGGGACCGGCGGCTCCTGGCCAACGAGGAACGGATCGGTCGCCTTGTGCCGGAACATGCCGGCCGCTTCGACGATCGCGCGGTTGTTCCGTCGCGCCGCCTGATCGCGCGCGCGCCTCCGCCGTCGCTTCGCGCTCTTGCGCAGGTGCGCGGCTGCCTGCTCGACCTGCTCGAACACCGGATCGTCAAGATCGACCTGATGCAGCGCGGCCAGCACGCGCAGGCACGCTTGCAGGTCGGCATCGGAGATCGGCGCAGGTTCGGTCATCGGCGACACGCACACAACAACAAGGTGGAGTGGGGGTGGGCGGGATTCGAACCCGCGTCCTCCGGATTTCGCATTTCCAGCGCGTCGGCCTCTGCGCTACGCACCCCCGCATTCGCGCTCGGGTATCCTACGTTGGTCCCGCGTCCACCGCGCCCGGCCGCATGCAGACTCCCCGCACCGCCGCGTGCCCGAGGCTCCGTCCCAAGGGGGACTTCGACCAGCGGCTCATCGAGGCGTCAAACACCCCATAGGTACAGCGAATCACAAGTCATCGTCCCATCAAAGCAGCCCTCCGGGCGAGCCGGGGGTGTAAGCCCCCGGAGTCTGGTTCTGGGACCAGCACATGACTCTGTTGGTGGCGCGGACCTGGTGGCGCCGAGCACTCGCCTCAGGACCAGACTCCGGGGGCTTACACCGATGGGCGCTAACATAAGAGCCGCGAGCGCGAGCGAGCGGGCCTCGAGGGCCCCGGGTCTACGGATCAACCGTCGGAAGTTTCGTGAACGCGCTTGTCAGCGTTCAAACGGTGGACTTACAGGCGTGACCTCCAACGGGGCCCGACTCGCTTGCGCTCGCGGCTCTTGTTTTAGCGCCATAGGGGCTTACACCGGGCTTACACCGCCGGCTCGCCCGGAGGGCCGCTCTGATGGGACGAGGACTTGTGATTCGCTGTGATAAGAGGCTGGTGAAGACGGGTTCCAGTACGTCGAACCCCATTTTCTGCCAGATGAACGACTGTTGCAGGCACGCATGCAACGGTACCGCATCAAATGTTGCAGGCCGATCGCGCCGCCTGCAACACGGGCCGCACACATGGCGCGTAACCACTGTCCCGAACGGCTATTGTGCAGATCGACGAAACGAACGTGTTTGGCACCCGGAGTGCGCTGGCGTGGTGAACTGCCCCGGGACCACGGGCGATCGAATCGACTACCGAGCGAGCCACCACCATGATCTTCAAGCAGTACTACCTCGGATGCCTCGCCCACGCCTCGTACCTGATCGCCGCCAACGGTGAGGCCGCGGTCGTCGATCCGCAGCGCGACATCGATCAGTACCTCAAGGACCTGGCCGCGCAGAACCTCAAGCTGCGCTACATCCTCGAGACGCACATCCACGCCGACTTCATCAGCGGACACCTCGAGCTGGCCGCGAAGACCGGCGCGGAGATCGTGTTCGGCTCGCGCGCGCAGAACGTGCAGTTCGCCTTCCACGCGGCCGAGGACGGCGAGGTGCTGCCGCTCGGCGCAAGCAACGGCGACGGCGCCAACTCGTCCGACCCCGACGTCACCATCACGGTGATCCACACGCCCGGCCACACTCCGGAGAGCGTGAGCTACCTCGTCAGCGCGCCGGGCAACCCGGACGAGCCGCAGCGGCTGCTCAGCGGCGACACGCTGTTCGTCGGCGAAGTCGGCCGGCCGGATCTCGCGGGCTCGCGCGGGTTCACGTCGGAGCAGATGGCCGCGATGCTCTACGACTCGCTGCACGACAAGATCCTCACGCTGCCCGGCGACACGCTGGTCTTCCCGGCTCACGGGGCCGGCTCGCTGTGCGGCAAGAAGATCGACGCGAGCAAGAGCTTCACCTCGGTCGCCGAGCAACGGCAGACCAACTACGCGCTGCAGCCGATGACGCGCGAGGCGTTTGTCAGCATGGCGACCGAGAACCTGCCCGAGGTGCCCGACTACTTCCCGCGCAGCGTCGATCTCAACCGCAGCGAGCTGCCCGCGCTGGCCGATGTGCCCGCGCCCGAAGCGCTCGACGCCGCGGCGTTCCGCGCGAAGCAGCAGGCCGGCGCGCGCGTGCTCGATATCCGCGAGCCGTTCCAGTACGGCAGCGGCCACGTGCCCGGCTCCCTGTGCATCCCGCTGGATGGCCAGTTCGCGATGTGGGCCGGCAACTTCCTGCGGCCCGACGAGCAGGTGCTGCTGATCTGCGACAGCGCGGCCGACGCGGCGACGGCCAAGCTGCGGCTGGCGCGGGTCGGCCTGCACAACGCGGTCGGCTTCCTTGATGGCGGCATCCCCGCCTGGAGCGCGGCCGGGCAGCCGTTGGCGACGCTCGAACACGTGGACGTGGACGAGACCGCCGCGATGCTCAATGGCACGCATACCCCGGGTGCCGCGCGTCCGCGGATCATCGACGTGCGTCGGCCCGGCGAGCTGGAGGTCGGCGCGCTGCCGGGGTCGATCAACCTGCCGCTCGACCGGCTGGAGCAGGACGCCGCCGGGTTGCCGCGCGACGTGCCGACGGTGGTGGTCTGCCGCAGCGGCTACCGCAGCACGATCGGCTGTTCGATCCTCGAGTCGCTGGGCTTCGCGAACCTCACGAACATGGTCGGCGGCTACACCGCGTGGCGGCAGATGGAAGCCGAGACCGGCCTGCAAGTGTCGTGAGGTTTCAAATCAGTTCGTTACCAGGTATCACGGACGCACTGAATCGCCGCATCACCGACCGTGAGGACCTGTCATGACCCATCCCTCTGATCGTCTGCCTCCACGTCGTCCTGGCGGTTCGGGGCGCTCGCGCCAGACCAGTGGTCGCGACGCGCGGCCCAGCGGCAGAGGCGGGGCCACGCCTCCGCGCCGGCGCAACAGCGAACGGATCGACCCCGCTCCGCCGCCACCGGCCGGGCCGAGTGGGCGTCGTCCCCGGTCCAGCCAGTCCGGCCAGTCCGGCCGCAGTCGCAGCAGTGGCGGTGGTGGTGGCAGCTTCGCCGAGGAGTACGCCGAGCAGCAGCAACGGCGCCAGCAACGACCGACGTCGCGCCGCACGCGTCCGGTGGACGACGACTACGATGAACGCGATGACCGCGATGAACGCCGCCGCGATCGCGCCGCGCCCGAGGACAATTCGAAACCGATCAAGATTGCGGTCGGCGCCGGCATCGTGGTGCTCGGCATCATCATCGCCGCCTTGCGCATGAGCGGGCCGTCGGCGCGCGATCAGAAAGACACCGAGAAGTACAACGCGCCGGTCACAAGCAACTCCGGCATGCCGGGCCCGGCCGACGACGCGGGCGACGCCGATCCGACGGCCGCGTTCGCCAATCCGGACGGCACGAAGCTGACCATCGACGACGAGACGCGGCACGGCGTGCAGCACGTGGGCATGCAGTGGGCGCGCGTGATGTCGTCCGGGACGCCGGTGACCGCGCTGGGCTTCAACATGGATCGCATGTTCTGGGAAGCGATGCGGCGCCTGCCGGACGACATCCGTGCGCAGATACAGAAGAACCGCATGTCCGAGCTGACGGCGTTCCGCGAGAACCAGCTGCGGCAGTTCAACGAGCACCGCGCCAAGGCCTGGCAGATCGGGTTGCGCTACGAGCGGGCCGACCTGCACTCGGCTGCACAGGTGGAAGGCCGGCCCGAGTTGATCACATACTGGCGACTGTTCCGCGACGACGGCTCGATGGAGCGCGTGGTGCTGTGGCTGATCAAGGGCGGCGACAACGGCTGGAAGATCTACGACTCGATGGATGTCGAGATCAACCGGCGCCACTCGTGGGACGCCGCCGACGCGTTCGTGCGGGCGTACCGCAACAGCGGCATTGAGACCGACCTGATGGTCGACAAGGTGAACCGCCTGCTCAACAAGGACTATTCGACGGTCAAGCCGACGGAGTTCGACGAGTTCATCAAGGCGCCGGCGCTCGCGCACTACCGGGCGTACCTCGAGTCGCAGAAGCTGCTGACGATGTGCTACCAGCCGGAGCCCGACGAGAAGGCGATCCGCGCGTATGCGACGAAGCTGCTGGCGAGCCCCGACGCGCCGGAGCTGGTCGGCAAGACGTTCGGCAACTTCCTGTTCGACATCCGCGACTACAAGGGCGCGATCGAGCACCTCACGCGGTTCATCGATCGGCTCGGCCCGGACGACGACACGTGCCACACGCTGGGCGTGGCGCTGGAGTGGAGCACGCCGACGCGGCGCGAGGAGGCGCGCGCGATCTACCAGAAGTGGGTCGACGTGGCATACAAGCCGGGCCGGTGCCACAGCTCGCTGGCGATTCTCGACCTGGAGGACGGCAAGATCGATGTCGTGCACGGCCGCTTCGTGGAGCTGATCAAGCAGGGCCTGGCGGCCAACGAGGTCGAGAACATCTTCCGCGAGTACTGCGTCAACAAGGCGTACGACGGGCTGATCAAGCTGATCGACGGGATCCCGTCGAAGCTGCGTCCGCACACGGCGCCGTACTGGGCCGGCCGCGCGCTGATGGGCGCGGGCAAGCCGGACGAGGCGGCCCTGTCGCTCGCGCAGTACCGGCGGGCGGAGGGCGAAGGCCCCGACCTGGAGAACTGGTGCAAGCTGATGGCCATCGCGTGCGACTCCAACGCGGGTCGTAGTGGCAATGCGCTACGCAGACTGCAGGACAACCTCGACCTGCTGCAACGGAAGAAGGCCGCGATCGAGATCTGGTCGGCCGTGTTCCATGCCGCGGCCGGCGACTTCGAGCACGCGTCGGACAGCATCGTGGCGGCGCGCCGGGCCGACGACAAGTCGATCGGGGTGCTGATCGAGATCACTCGCGAGCGTGTGATCAAGGGCGCGCCCGAGCTGTGGGCGAACCCGGAAGTCGGCGCCTACCTGCAGGCCTGGTACAGCTCGCTCACCGGCGAGAATTTCGACCCGAAGTAGCAACCCACCCACTGGTGGAGTCCGTGGAGCCCGAGCATTCATGTGCGCGCACGACTCGATCATCCGGGTGGTACGGGTCTCCGACACCGGCCGGGGGCCGTTTGGAGGACGACTCGGCCATCACTGGGAACTGTACACGTCGCGTGACGGCATGCTTCCGACCGGCATCTCCACGTCGGGGCGGTTCTCGCGCTGTTGGCGCGCGGCGTACCGCATGGCGCTGGATTGCGGTGACGCAAGCGTTGCCGTGGGCACCGGCGCGGACCATATCCCGCTGCATGGTCACCAGCCGCGGCTGCGATCGTGTTCGATGTACCTGGGACTGCGACGGGCCGGACTACCCGAGAGGCTGTTGACGTCGATGGTGGTGTTCTGGCTCACACTGCTGATCTCGAGCGTGCTGGTTCGCGACCTGGCTGTGGTGTTCGCGTCGGCTGCTGGAACCGTGGCGTTTGCTCGCCCACTGCTGATGGTCCGCGTCGGCCGGCTTGCGGTGTTCGTGTTTCCGCACGAAGCGCCGCTGGCAATGCGACTCGTCAGGGCTCCGATCCGCTGCGTGCGCCACAGTGACACCGCCGTCTGCGTGTCGGGTTCAACCGGAATCGAGCTGGGCGATCTCTCTGACGAGCAGTTGGTCTCGGTATCCCTGGTGCTGGGTGCCGCATGCCCCGCATAGTGCAACACGGAAGCAGCCACGGTTGGCCCGCTGCAGCGTTGTGCCGTGTCGCAGCGAGTGATACCGCTGGGTGCATGCGCACGAGCCGCCGCGTCTGCCTGGCCATGCTGGCCGCACTGCTGATGTGCAGTTGCAGTGCGCGCGGCGACGACACCGGCTCCGGCCACATCCACCAACCCGCGACGTCGATGACTGACACGCCCGCCATCCCGGCCGTTGCCGACATCCGCCGCGACGGCAACCGGCTGAAGCACCAGCCGTCGGTGTACCTGCGCCAGCACGCGCACAACCCGATCGACTGGTACCCGTGGGGCGACGAGGCCCTGCAGCGGGCCGCGCGCGAGGACAAGCCGGTGTTCCTCAGCGTCGGCTACTCGTCGTGCCACTGGTGCCACGTGATGGAGCACGAGGTCTTCGAGAAGGACGACGTCGCGGAGTTCCTCAACGCGCACTTCGTCTGCATCAAGCTCGACCGCGAGGAACGGCCGGACCTCGATCGCGTGTACATGGACGCGCTGGTCTCGGCGAGCGGCAGCGGCGGGTGGCCGATGTCGCTGTTCCTCACGACAGACCTCAAGCCGTTCATGGTCGGCACGTACATCCCGTATCCGCAATTCCTGCAGGCCGCGCAGAACGTTGCGACGATGTGGCGCGAGAAGCGCGACGACGTCGAAGCCAACGCGACGGAGCTCAGCGAGCACGTCAGCGGCCGGCTCGACCTGGCGAACCTTGCGAAGGCCGCGGGGCTGGAGGCCGACGAGCCGTTCCCGGCTGACGAGTTCAACCGCGTCGCGCTGTCGGAGGCGCAGAGCTTCGACTTCGCGTACGGCGGCAGTGGCAGCCAGAAGTTCCCGTCGACGCCGACGTGGCAGTACCTGCTGCACTGGTACCGCCGCAGCGGCGACAGCGGGGACGTGCCGCTCGGCAAGATGCTGCGGCTCACGCTCGACCACATGGCCAACGGCGGCCTCTACGATCACATCGGCGGCGGCTTCCATCGCTACACCGTCGAGCGCGCGTGGATCCTTCCGCACTTCGAGAAGATGCTCTACGACAACGCGCTGCTGGCGCAGTTGTACGCCGAGGCGAGTGTGGTGATGGCCGCGAGCGCGAGCGCGAACGCTGACCCGATCGACAGGCTGCGCGCGGCGCGCTACGCGGAGATCGCCAGGGACACGCTCGACTACCTGATCCGCGACATGAGCGGCGAGCCCGGCGACACCACTCCCGGCGGGCCGTTCTGGGCCAGCTACGACGCGGACAGCGGCGGCGAGGAGGGCTCCTTCTATGTGTGGACGCCGGACGAGATCAGCGAAGTGGCCGGCGGCGATGGCCCCGCGCTGGCCGCGCTGCTCGGTGTGAAGCCGCGCGGCAATCTGCCGCCGCAGCACGTGCACGATGCGAGCCTGCGCGGCAAGAGCATGATCATGCGGCGCATGTCCGCGAAGGATGTCGCCGGCGAGTTCATGAAGAGCGAGGAGCAGGTGGCCGGGCTGTTCGCGAAGCACCGCGAGGCGTTGCGCGCGTTCCGCGAGAAGCGCACGTGGCCGGGGCTCGATCGCAAGGTGGTCACGGCCTGGAACGCGCTGGCGATCTCGGCGTTCGCGCGCGGCTACCAGGCGTTCGGCGAGCCGCGCTACCGCATGGCCGCCGAGTCAGCCGCGGAGTGGCTGTGGTCGCATCATCGGCGCGAGAGCGACGGCCGGCTGTGGCGCGCGAGCACGAGTGCGGCGGCTGGCGAGACGGTGGACAGCGCGCCGACCGGCGACGGGATTGTCGAGGACTACGCGTGCCTGGCCGAGGCGCTGCTCGACCTCTACGACGCGACCGGCGCCGAGCAACACCTGTCGCGCGCGCTCGAACTCGTCGCGCAGTTGCGCGATCACTTCGCACATGACGGCGGCGGCTTCTGGCACACGCGCGAGGACGTGCCGACGCCGATGGGCCGCCAGCAGGACCTGTTCGACAATGCCACGCCGTCGGGCAACGGTGTCGGCCTGCGCGTGCTGCTGCGCGCCGCGGCGATCAGTGGCAACGAGCAGTGGCACGCCGAGGTCGAGCGGTCGGTCTCGGCGTTTGCCGGGCTGATGCTGCGCGGACCGATGGGCACGGTGACGCTGTACGACACCGCGTTGTGGCTGCACGCACCGTGGCGCGAGGTGGTGATTGCCGCCGACGACGCGGACGACAATCCGCTGCTGGCGGTGTTGCGCGCGTCGCAGCCAACATGGATCAGCATCCTGCGCGTGCCGGCTGCTGGCCCCTCCGGGGCGATGCTGGCGCTCGCGCCGCCGTTGGCCGGCAAGGTGGCGATCGACGGGAAG
>JBFWQT010000091.1:0-17007 GCA_050249295.1 Planctomycetota bacterium | reverse complement strand
GGCGGCGCGGCAACGGGAAGCGGCGTTCGCCCCGGCCGCGCACAATGTCGCTGCGCAGCTGTTCGAGCTTGGTCGCCAGCGACTCGCCGCGGACGAGCTTCATCGTGAAGTACAGCTGCGACTGCGAGTTCGTGCCGAGCTCGTGGACGGGCACGATGTTCGGATGCTCGAGCTGGCCGTGGATCTGCGCCTCGCGCAGGAAGCGCATGCGCGACTCGGCGTCCTGGCTGCCGAGAATCACCTTCATGGCGACAGTGCGCATCAGGTCGTTGTCGACCGCGCTGAGCACGGCCCCCATGCCGCCGCGCGCGAGCTCGCCGAGAATCTCGTAGCGACCGTCGGCCTGTCGCGTGGGGCCACTGCCTGCGCCGGCGCGAACCCTCCGGCTGCCGGTGCCGGTGCGGTCGCTGCGGTCAGTCCGGCCACTCCGGTCAGTCCGGCCAGTCCGGTCGGTCCCGCTGCCGGCGCCACCGTGTGTCAGCGGCAACTCGCTGATCGAACCCGACTGGGTGACCTCGCGCCGCGAGCTGGCACTGCTCCGCGGTGCCGGTGGCACCTGGCGCATGCCGCTGCGCTTCAACGTCGGATCGAACGCGCCGCTCTGGCTGAAGAACGCCTGCGTCTCCGGTGGCTCGCCGGGCGACGGCGACGCGCTGTCCAGTCGGCGTGTGCCACCGCGACGGCGGATCGTGGGATCGAAGTCGCCGCTCTCGCCCGGCCCGGGCTCGTGGGGAACCGGTTCGATCGCACGCGTGCGCTCGCTCTGCCGCGCGGGCGGAGGTGGCACGGCACCCTGGCGCGATGATCCTCCACCCGCGCGACGGATCGGCGGACGCGGCGGCTCGCCCGGCGCACCGTCTCCTCGTTGCATGTCACGGTTGCGATCCATTGCACACTCTCTCGTCGCGTGCCTTGCGCTCGCCGGTAAGCGGACGCGCCAGTCGTGCGCGCGTTTCCGTGCAGACGGCGCATTCTATCCATTCGCGACCCTCTGTCTCAGATGGCGACAGTGTAAACGGGAGCCGACGATGTAATGCAGCGCGAACAGATTTCGCCGCGGCTTGCATAGAGTGCACTTCACTGCGCGACGCGAAACTTCCCAATACGGAGGCGGGTCAACAAACCGGACGTGCTCCGCAAGCGACTCCCGCGTAGCCCCCGCGCGCGGCGGCTTCGAGCGGCACGACCTTTGCGTCTTCTCGCATTGCGAACACGCATACCGCCTTCCCGCAATCAGATCCCCCTGGATCTGCAACAGGACTCGTATGACATCCCGTTTCTTGCGCGACGCGCGGCCGCTGCTGCTGGCCGTGCTGGGCTGCATGTTGCCCATACTGGTCGGCTGCGGCGGATTCTTCTCCGGCACGCCGTACAACTTTGCCTCGCTGATGACCTGCGCGTCGACGCGCCTGGTCGCGCAGTCCGACATCCGCTGGGTGTCCTTTACCGCCAGCCTGCCGACAGATGCGCGGCCCGACGACATCGTCTCGATGACGATGGCGCTGACCAACGAGGCCGGTGGCAACCCGGACGCGATCATCGGCCTGCCGTCGAACCTGCGGCTGTTCCTCTCCTTCGACAACGTGCTCGACGCCAACGACTACCTCGTCGCCGAGTACATCGTGAACAACCTCGACGTGGGCCTGCCGAAAATCCTCGTCGAGGACTGGCGCCTGCCGCGCGCTACGCAGCCGCCGTCGGTGCCGGGGTTCGAGGACGCGTACTTCCCGGTGATCATCCCCGACCCCGGTGCCGCCAGCGACCCGAACTACGACCCGTTCGACGCCTCGCGGCCGGAGTACATCGGCCCGCAGTCGATCACCTACAACCTCATTGGCGTGCTCGACTCGGCCAACTGCATCGACGAGTACGACCCGACCGGCATGGTGCGCGAACCTGCCACCCGCGAAGACCTGCGCGGCGCCGCGCCGCTGATGGCCGGCTACAACCCCGCCGACATCACCATCAACAACCAGGTCATTGCCGACACGCAGATCGTGATTGGCAACCCGAACCTGCCCAACCTCACCATCGAGTTCGTCGAGAGCCAGCCCGGCAACATTCCGATGGCCGGCAGTGTGATCATCACCGACTGGGTCATCACCAACACCGGCATCGGCCCCGTGATGCCCGGCCAGACCTTCGACATTGCCGTGTTCCTCAGCGAGAACGACGTGCTCAACGGCTGGGACGTCGCGCTCGCCAACCAGACGGTCAGCGGGCCGCTGTACGCCGGCTCGCAGATCACCGAACGGATCGTCTGCTCGATTCCGTACCAGGCGACGCGCCAGAACGCGTTCCCGGGCTGGTTCAGCGCGCTCAACACCGCCGACGGCAAGGGCCAGCCGCCGCTCTACCAGCCGGTGCCCACGCCGCGCGCCCCACCGCCCGCCGGTCCGCCGAGCGTCACGCACACGGTCTACGCGCCGATCCCCAGCGAGAACAACGTGCCGGCGTATCTTATCGCGCTCGTCGATGTGGCGGACGAGGTGCGCGAGTCGGTAGAAACCGACAACCTCTCGAGCAACAACGAAGGCCTCAACGGCACGCTCGCGGTGCGGCCCGCGCCGCCGGGCGGAGGTGCGATCGACTTCATCGCCGTCGACGTGGTGGCGTTCATGGAGAACGGCCAGTTCGTCATCGAGATCAACTACGACTACACGGGCACCAGCCCGCGCACGTTCAGCATCGGCTTCTACCTCTCGGAGGACGACGGCGCGTCGTCGGCCGACTACTTCTGGGACCGCTTCCTGTTCACGACTGCCGCCGCCGGGCGCAACCGCGCGACGTTCGTCGGTCCACCGGCCAATGTGCCGGCGCCGCTCGACTGGTACGTCACGGCCGTGCTCGACGACGTGCTGGCGATCGGGGAGACCGACGAGAACAACAACGTCTGCATCACGATCGGCCAGGTCCGCATCGGGTGAGCCGCTGTTCGACGCCAGCCTTGCTCCGTGCGGCCGCACCGCGTACAGAGTGCGCATGAACGCGAGCACGCACGACGCGCAGGGCTACGACGTGATCATCATCGGTGCCGGCATGGCCGGCCTCGGTGCGGGCATCCGTCTCGCCATGTTCGACCGCCGCGTACTGATCCTCGAACGGCACGGCAAGCTCGGCGGGCTCAACAGCTACTACAAGAAGGGCGGGCACGACCTCGACGTCGGCCTGCACGCGGTGACGAACTACTCGCCGAAGGGCGCGCGCGGCCGGCCGCTGACCCGCATGCTGCGGCAGTTGCGCATCCCGCACGACGAACTCGCGCTGCGGCCACACCGCTTGAGCGAGATCCGCTTCCCGGATGCGTGCGTGCGCTTCGAGTGCGGCGACGAGTCGTTCCGCGCGGGCCTCGTCGACGCGTTCCCGCAGCACGTGCCGGCCATCGATCGCCTTTTCGCCGAGATGACCGAACGCGGCTCGTCGGCGCTGCAGACCGACGGCACCGGCTTTCGCAGCGCGCGCGCGTTCCTCGCCGACATCGGCCTGCCGCCTGCGCTGATCGAGATGCTGATGTGCCCGATCTGCTACTACGGCAGCGCGCACGAACACGACATCGACCTCGACCAGTTCGTGATCATGTTCGGCGCGCTGTTCAGCGAGGGCCTTTCGCGGCCGCGCGATGGCGTGCGCCGGATCATCCGCCTGCTCGAACGCACCTACAAGGAGCGCGGCGGCCAGCTGGAAACCGCCGCCGGCGTGCAACGCATCATCGTCGAGAGCGGTCGCGCGATCGGCGTGCGGCTCGAAAGCGGGCGCGAGTTGCGCGCTGATACGATCATCTCGACCGCCGGGCTTGTGGAGACCGGCCGCCTTGCAAGCGGCCAACTGCAGGGCCTGGACGAGAGCAGTGAGACCGGGCGGCTCGGTGCGCTGTCGTTCGTCGAGGCGATCGCCGTGCTCGATCAGCCGGTGCGCAACGTCGGCATCGAGCCGGCGATCATCTTCTTCAGCACGACTCCGGAGTTTGCGTACCGCCGGCCCGACACGCTGGCTGACCCGACGAGCGGCGTGATCTGCATGCCGGAGAACTACCGCTACGAGCCGGGCGACGCCGATCCCGGCCCCGATCCGATGGTGCGCGTGACGGCCCAGGCGAGCTACCCGCTGTGGCGCCGTGTGGTGCCCGACCCCGCCCGCTACTGGAAGGACGCGGACTACATCGCGGCCAAGCAGCAGGTCTTGCCGCCGTTGCTCGACAATGCCGCGAGCGTGATTGGCGTGGACTTCCGGCCGCACGTCACGTTCACCGATCTGTTCACGCCGCTCACGGTCGCGCGCTACACGTTCCATCCGACCGGCGCGATCTACGGCACGCCCGACAAGCAGCGCGACGGCCGCACGCGGTGGGCGAGCAACCTGTTCATCGCGGGCACCGACCAGGGGTTCCTGGGCATCACTGGCGCGTTGCTCAGCGGCATCACGGTGGCCAACCTGCACGTGCTGAAGGCCGAGGCCTGAGCGCCGATCGCGATGCGCGGTTCGGTCGATCCATTCACCGTTCGACGTATTAGCGCACACCTGTCGCCAACGAGCCAACGGATCGGACCATGCCTGACCCAGCCGCAGTGTCGGTGCGCCAACTGGCGCCCGACGACCAGCCCGCGATCGAAGCCTTCCTCGCGACGCGCGCCGAGACTTCGATGTTCTTGCGCGGCAACCTCGCCGCCAGCGGCGTGTTCGATGGCGACACGCCGCACCACGGCCTGTGGCTGGGCGCCGAACGCGATGGCCGGATCGTGGCAGTGGTCGATCACGCATGGGCGGGACAGGCGATCATCCAGGCCGACCCGGAGTTCCAGCCGGCGCTGATGCGACTCTGGCAGGAGCACGCATCGCGCCCGCTGAAGCTCATCATCGGCCCGGCCGATCAGGTGGTGCACATGCGCGCGCTCCTCGGACTCTCCGACGCGCCAACCCGGCTCGACAGCCGTGAGGGCCTGTTCTCGCTGCCGTCGATGGACGACCTGCAGCTGCCGGACCCGCTGGCGCGCGGCGATGTGAGCGTGCGTCGCGCCGTGCCCGACGATCAGCCCCTGCTGTCGGCGTGGTACGAGCAGTACGAGCACGCGATCTACAACGGCGACCCCGGCGACGGCTACGTGCAGCGCTGCATCGATCGCGTGGTGCGCGCGACGGCCGCCGGGACGCAGTTCGTACTGCATGATCGCGACGGCCACTTGCTGGCCGCGAGCACGTTCAACTCGCTCGTCGGCGACTGCGCGCAGATCGGCGGTGTGTGGACGCCGCCGGAGCGGCGCGGACGCGGCCATGCGAAGGCGGTCGTGGCCGGATCGCTGCGCCTCGCGTCGCACGACGCCGGCGTCGCGAGCAGCATCCTGTTCACCGGCGAGCACAACGCGCCGGCGATCCGCGCGTACCAGGCGATCGGCTACCGGCTGATCGGCGACTACTACCTGCTCGGCTTTGTCGAGCCGCATGAGGCGCGTTCGCTGCGCATCGCTGCGGCGAGCTGATCGCGTCAGCGCGGCGCGATGTCGCCTTCGATCAACCAGTCGCCGCCGAGCGGCTGCGTCGTCATGTTGCGCAGCGTCATCGCCGCGGCCATCGCGGCCACGCCGTCGCCGCCGATCGGCGAGAGCGCCTTGTCGCCGCCGACCACCTTCGGCGCGATCGCCACACTCACGCGATCGACGATACCCGCGTCAAACGCCGACCCGAGCAGTCGACTGCCGCCCTCGAGCAGCAGGCCCTGCACGCCGTGTTCGCGCGTGAGCATCGGCAGTGCGTCGGTCAGGCTGATCAGCGCCGAGTCGGGGTGCAGCGGCGCAAGCATCACGCGCACACCCGGCAGCGCCTGCAGCGGCGCGAGCCGGGCGGGGTCGGTGTGGTCGTGCATCACGATCAGCACCGGTTGCGCATCGCTGGCCGAGGTGAGCAGTTGCTGCGTCGTCATCGTGAGGGTGCGCGCGCCGCCGAACACCACGCGCAGCGGTTGCCGCGCATGCGGGTTCTCGCCGCGATAGGTCAGCAACGGATCGTCGATCCGCAGCGTGCCGGCACCGACGGCAATCGCGCCGAGCGATGCGCGCAACTCCTGGCCGTACGCGCGCGCCGCCTCGCCACTGACCCAGCGCGAATCGCCGGTGTGCGTGGCGATCCGCCCGTCGAGCGTCATCGCCCACTTGGCCACGACGAACGGGCGACCGCGCGTGACCGCTGACATGAACGGCGCGACGAGCAGACGCGCGCGCTCCATCAGATCGGGCGCATCGTCCGCGGTGGCCTGCTGCACGGCCACGCCGGCCGCGCGCAGCGTGCGAGCCCCGCCGCGCGCCTCGGGGTGCGCGTCGCTGCAGAGGTACACCACGCGCACCACCCCGGCCGCGATCAGCGCTTGTGAACACGGCGGCGTGCGGCCGGTGTGGTTGCACGGCTCGAGCGTGACGTACGCCGTGCCGCCGCGAGCCGCCTCGCCGGCCCGCTCCAGCGCCATCGCCTCGGCGTGCGCCAGGCCGGGGCCTTCGTGCCAGCCTTCGCCGACCACCGTGGTGCCGTCGGACGCAAGCACCACGCAACCGACCGCCGGGTTGGGACGCGTCGCACCGGCCCACGGCTGCGCAAGATCGAGCGCGCGCGAGAGATACTGCCGGTCGGCCGGCGTGAGTGGTGGCGGCGACGCCATGGTCGGCGGAAGAGTCATGCGCTCGCGCTACGGCTGCGCCCCCGGCGGTGGCGGCGGGAAGTCCTGCATGCCGATGTCCTGCGGGTAGTCGGCCACGGCGAACTGGCCGCCGTACGTGCCGGGCATGTACTCGTGGTTCAGCGCGCGGGCAATCGTCGAGCGCGTGTTGAACAGCAGGATGATGTAGAGCACGAGCGCCAGCGGCATCGCCATCAGACCGAACACGCCCACCACGGCGCCCATCGGCCCGAACACCACCGCCAGGAACGGCAGTCCGACCGTCAGGCCGCCGGTGATCAGCGTGGCCTTCGCAACGCCGATCGCACCGGGCGCGCGGAACCACGTGTTGATCGCGATCAGGAAGCGCACCGACAGGAACCACGCGACCACTGTGGCGACCATCGACAGCACCATTGCCCCGAGCATTCCGGAGGCCGCGGCACCCGCCTGACCGGCCAGCGAATTGCCGCCCGTGGTGAACTGCCCGGCCTGCGCGCTGCTGGCAGACGCCATCGCGAGCATCATCAGCACGACCGACCCGAGCAGCGTGTAGAACGCGGCACGGGCCCGTCCGCGCAGCCCGGTGGAAAGCGGCACGGCGAGGTACATGCCGAACGAGATGATGTAGGCCAGCCCCGCTCCGAGCGAGACCAGGCCGACCACCATCATCAGGCGACCGATCGACTCCATGTTGCTCTGGCCGATGGCGTTGATCAGCGCGGCCGGGTTGGGCGGCTGGCCTGGCGTGGCCTGCATCGCGTTGATCGCCGGCAGCATCATCTGGATCATCGACGCGTACATCGCGATCCATGCAACGACCATCGCGATGATCGCGAAGGCCTGCACGATCAGGGCGGTGCGCAACGTGTGCCAGCCACGATCCTCGTCCGGTGGCTGCCATTGCCCGTGGCCCGGCAGCGGCGGCGGATAGCCTTGCGGCGATTGGGGGTACGGCGGCGGATAGCCAGGTGACGGCGGCGGCGGCGGTGGTTGGTGGTCGTACATCGATCGGCCTTGTGAGAGGATCCGCGAGGATCCGGACCGGTACCGGCACCGGCCATCCTAGCTTGAGGCTCCTGCAATGCACCAACCGATCGGCCACGACCGGCTGCCCGTTGCCGCCCGACGCGTGCTGCACGATCCGGCCCTGCGCGCTTCGTATCGCCGCGTCACCACGCGGTTCATCGATCATCGCACTGCGTCGCTGGCCAGCATCGACAGCACCACACTGATCGCCGAGGCGACGGCCACGCGCGCCAACGCCATCGCGAAGATGCCCGAACTCGTGCAACGCGTTGCCGACGCGGCGACCGCGCGCGGCGCACACGTGCACCTCACCGACACCGTGCAGTCGGCGCGCGAGGCGGTGCTCGGCATCTGCCGCGAGCACGGCGTGCGACGCGCGGTGAAGAGCAAGTCGATGACGACCGAGGAACTGCAGCTCAATACGCTGCTGGAGTCGGCCGGCGTGGAGGTGGTGGAGACCGACCTCGGCGAGCGCATCATCCAGCTGGCCAACGAAGCGCCGGCGCACATCGTCGCGCCGAGCATCGAGTTCGATCGCGACCGCGTAACCGGCCTGTTCCAGCAGCATCTCGCGCAGCCGCCAACGCGCGATATCGGCGAGCTCACCCGCCAGGCGCGGCGCACGCTGCGCGAGTCGTTCCGCACGGCCGACTGCGGCATCACCGGCGCAAACTTCCTCATCGCCGAGACCGGCAGCCTGGTGATCGTGACCAACGAGGGCAACGGCCGGATGTGCGCGAGCCTGCCGCGCCTGCACATCGCCATCGTCGGCATCGAGAAGGTGGTCGAGACGCTGGCCGACCTCGGGCCACTGCAGCGCGCACTGATGCGCGGCAGCACGGGGCAGGCGTTCACGAGCTACATGCAGATCATCAGCGGGCCGCGCGCGCCGGGCGAGCCCGACGGGCCGGACGAGTTGCACATCGTGCTGCTGGATGGCGGGCGCTCGGCGATCCGTGCCGACGAGACGTTCGCCGACGTGCTGCGCTGCGTGCGCTGCAGCAGCTGCATCAATGTGTGTCCGGTCTACAACCGAGCCGGCGCCCGAGCCTACGGCTGGGTGTATCCGGGTCCGGTCGGCACGGTGCTCACGTCGCTGAACTTTACGGAGCGCATGTCCGACCTGGCCGAGGCGTGTTCGTTGTGCGGGCATTGCACGGCGGTGTGCCCGGTCGGGATCGATCTGGAGCAGATGCACCTCGATCTGCGTGCGCGCCTGCATGCGCCTGCCGTCACGGATAAGGAGAACAAGAGCCGCGACCGTGAGGGAGCGGACGTACCGGCGAGCGCCGCGGTCGCGGCTCCTGCTCCACATACCAGCGCCAACGGCACGAGCATCTTCTCCTTGGTGTTTGCGCTCTACGCCTGGCTCGCGCGGCATCCATCCGCGTGGCAACGCATCTTCCGCCTGGCTCGCGTCGGTGGACTGCTCGCGTCGCTCGTCGGATTGCGACGCCGCATCTGGTTCCGTCGCGTCGCTCCGCTTCCCGCGCGCGAATCGTTCCAGCAATGGTGGGCGCGCGAAGGCTCGCACCTGACGCCAGCCACGCTCGTCGCGCCGACTGCCGCGGCATCCGGGGCGAACACAGCACCGGCGTCAACTCCTGCAACCGCACCGGCCATCCCGGCCGACGAGCTGTTCGCGCAGCGGCTCATCGCGGCAGGCGGCCAGGTGATCACCGATCTCGCGAGCTACTTCGCCGACTGCCGTCACACCGGCGACGTGCTCATCGACGGTATCGACGACGACGCGCCCCTCGTCGCCACCATCACGGCGGCCGCTCATGCCGCGGGTCGCACGGTGCACACCTCGCGTGCCACGCTGGCCGGGCGCGACGCGCTGTTCAACCGCACGGCAGTTGGCATCACTCGCGCCTGGCGCGCGCTGGCCGACACCGGCACCGTGCTCGAGCCCGGCGATCGGCTGGCGAGCCTCGTGCCGCCGGCGAGCCTCGTGGTGCTGCACCGCAGCCGCCTGCGGCCAGACATCGCCACGGTGCTGGCCGAGTTGCCGCGCCCCCTGCCCACCGCGGTGACGTTCATCACCGGCCCGTCGCGCACCGCCGACATCGAACAGACGCTGACGATCGGCGTACACGGCCCGCTGGAGATGGCGGTGTGGATCGTGGACTGAGGCCGGATCGGATCGCGGCGTCAGCGGTTGCGGTCGCCCGCGTTGCGGCCGGGCGTCGGGGCGCTGCCCGGGTCGGTGGCCGAACCACCGGGCGTGTTCGACTCGCCACCCGCGCCATCGCCCGGTACCGCGTCAAGGTCCGGCACCTTCAGCAGATTGCTGACGCGATCCTTCTCCATCGGCACGACGTCGGCCTTCATCAGCTTGATGTAGCCGCCAAACCACTGCTCCCGCGCGGCGAACTGCGGCGGCGTGGAGTTCGTCATCGCCACGAAGTCGCCCGTCTTGCGGCCCTTGCGGTCGAACACGTTGTACTTGGCGCCCTCGGCGAACTCGACGTTCAGCGGGAAGCGCACCAGCGCCGTCACCTCGCTGCGCGACGCGCCCTCCTTCACCTGCATGATTGTGCCGGACACCGCCCCACTGCCACCCGCTGCGGCGCCGGGCGGCGGCTGCGCGGGCGCCACGGGGCCGGGCGTGGTCGTGCCGTTCTTCTCGTTCAGCTCGTCGACCTTCTTCTGATACTGCACCAGCAGGTCCTCGTACTTCTTCTTGAGGTCGCGTGCTTCGTCACTGCGCGCGGCAAGCTGACGCTCGAGGTCCTTCCGCTCGGCTTCCAGCGCGGTGAGCCGGTTCTGCATGTCGGCCACGGCCGGGCTTCCGGGCGCCGAGGTCATCTGCGACAGGCGCGTCACGAGGTCGGCGAGCTTGGCCGTGAGGTCGGTCTCCAGCGTGGTCAGCCGGGCGGCGTGCTCGCTGATGCGCGCGTCGAGGCGCGACATGCTGGCCTGGAAATCGCTGCTGCTGACGGCCGTCTTGAGCAGGGCCTCGTTGCGGGCCAGCAGTTCGGCGTTCGCATTGGTCATCGCCTTGAGGTCGCGCTGCACGGTGTCGAGCGTCAGCTGCAGGGCGTCGAGCTCGCGGCGCGACACGCTGCGCGCAGCCAGGTCGTCGAGGCGATCATTCACGCGGCGCAGGTCGGCTTCGGTCACGCCGCTGGTGCTGCTGCCGCTGCCGGGGTTGCTGATCGTCGTGGCATTGCGGGCGGCTGCGGCGCGGGCTTCCTTCAGGTCGGCCGACATCTGCTCCATCTGCCGCTGCATGCTCTCGAGCAGCGCGGCCGTGGCGGGCGACGCGCTGGTCGGGTCCTGGCGGGCGCAACCGGTTGCCAGCGCGGTTCCCGCGATGATCAGGGTCAGCACCACAACACGAAAGGTGAACTTCATAGGTAGCTCTTCGAAGGTCGCGGAGGTCTGGCGGGGGAGCATCAGCCGCGTCGGTCTTGCCGGTGGTTGCGGGTCCTGCCCGCAAGTATCGAACCGTACCGCATCCGCCCTCCCGTCAGCAAGTAATCCCCTCGTGGCGGGGTGCACCAGGTTTCTGGACGGGTCTACGCGGCTGGTCGGCGGGCGAGAGGGTGGCGGAGCGTGGAGTGGGGGTACAGTTGCTCCCAGTCACCGTTGCGCCACAGAACGCGGAGCGACAGGACCGGACGTGCGCCGTCTGGCGTCCATCGCGAACCGGTGCGCTTGAATCGCGTGCCAACGAGGTTCTTGCAGCGGCCTTCGACCGCTCCGGAGCCGATTGGCAGCCCGGCTGCGAGGTAGGTGTCGTAGCGCATCTTCTTGTGATGGTTGCGAAGGTAGCGCATCGCCGCGGTGCGCGACTCGCCTGCGGGCAACGCCTGCAAGGCGCGCTTGACCGCCGACAGCTGGCCACGTCGCAGTTTGCCGCGCACGACGTGTAGCCACTTCCGGGTCGCGGCCGTACCCTCGCCGTGCGCTTCGCGAGCAGCCTCCGCAAGGTACTCGCAGGTGTGCCAGAAGTCGGCGATGCGAATCGCGCCGGGGAAGAACTCGCTCTGCAGCCGGTCGATCCAGTCGGCGCAGTCGCCGATCACGACGACGCGACCGACCGTGCGCAGTCCGAGCCTCAGCGCCTCGGCGTAGACGTGACGGGCAAACGTCTCCCAGTCGCCGATCCACGCCACCTCGCGCGAACGTTGCAGCCGGTCGCGACCGGAGCCATCGGTCGTGCGATCCCGCAGCAGGTAGAGCACGGCGACCTTCGCTTCGTTGCAGAGCCCCGTGCGCATCGGAACGCCCGTGCCGTCCACGGCGATCACCAGTGTGTCGCTGGCGCCGATCGGCTTCGCGCGCTGCTCGAACGCCACTGCCCGCGAGTTGCGTTGTGCGACGCGCGCCCGTTCGTGCTGCAACTCCGCCGCACGCTCGCCGCTGCGACCGACCTGACGATGCGTGTACCAGTGGGCCGGCGTGAACTCACAGAACTCGGCCAGCGTGTCGATGATCTCGGTGAACGGCATGTCGGTGCCGAAGCGATCAACGAGTTCGGCCATCCGCGGGCTGTAGCGCGATCCCGGCTCGACGCCGAGTGCGTCGTCGAACGGGCTGAACGTCTTGCATGTCGGGCATCGGTAGACCGGACGCTTCCACGCCAGTTCGCCGACCGTGCTGACGACCTTGCGCTCACGACACTCCATCAGCCGCGTGGTCGCGCCACATCGTGGGCATCGCAGCCGCTTCGGCGGATCGTCGCACGCGGTGGCGCTTCTGGATTCGAGTGCAGCGCGAAGCATTTCGCCACCGAGCACCGGCCCACATAGCCGGAAGTAGATTGCCTCCATCAGCCCCAACGGCGCCCCCGGCTTGAAAGCCGACCGTGCGTTGTCTCGATCATCCTCCGGCAGCTTGTCGATCAGCCGCGCCATCTGTTCGTCGCTGAGCATGTGTCCTCCGGGTCCGATCAACGATCAGACCCAGGATTACAAACACACCCCTCGACATCCAGGAACCTGCTGCACCCCTCGTGGCGCAACCACGCGCTCTGCCGGGCAGCACACTAGCTCACTGCGTACGGCTCGAGCGCCTTGCGCGCCGCATACGCATTCTCGTAGCGCGCCTTCGGGTCGTCCGACATCAACTGCTCGATCACCGACACCAGGCCGTCCGGCAGATCGCTGCGGTACTTCGTGATCGGAATCGCCTTCTCGTTCATCCGCTTGACCAGCACCTCGAGCGCCTTCTCGCCGGGGTACGGGAAGTTGCCGGCCAGCGCGTAGTAGAGCGTGCTGCCCATCGAATACAGATCGGTCCGGCCATCCACGGGGCGGTTGTAGATCTGCTCCGGCGACATGAAGTGCGGCGTGCCGAACGTCTGCCCGGCAAGCGTCAGCTTCTTCTGGCCGGGGTCGGTCGGCAGCGCGAGGCCGAAGTCGAACACCTTCACCAGGCCGTCGCGACGCATCATCACGTTGGCCGGCTTGAGGTCGCGGTGGATGATGCCGGCCGCGTGCGCCGCCTCGATGCCGCGCAACGCCTGCAGCGAGATCGCCACCGCCTCGGCGACCGGCATCTGGCCGACGCGCTCGACGCGCTCGCTGAGCGTCTCGCCGTCGATGTACTCCATGACGATGAAGAAGTAGCCCTCAATCGCGCCGACGTCCCAGACCTTGACCACGTTGGGGTGGTCGAGCCGGTTGGCGAGGCGGGCCTCGCGCAGGAAGCGCTCGCGGTACTGCAGGTTCTTCGCCTTCTCGGCCGAGAGAATCTTGATCGCGAACAGCCCCTGGATCATGCGGTTGCGGCCGAGATACACGTCGCCCATGCCGCCGCGACCGAGAATGCGCGTGAGCACGAAGTCGCCGATGCGGCCGATGATCTTCTCGCCCGGCGCCAGGCCGTACTGCTCGGCCAGCGTCGGCTGCGAGGTGGCCACTGCGGCCGCGGCATTGCTGTCGGCGCCACCGTCGGTCGCGTCGCTCACCGCGCTGCTGGACGAACCGGCGCCGGCCGCGTCAGCCGCTTCCGCCTCCGCGATCGCGGCCTGCACGTCCTCGGCCTTGACCGGCCGCGTGATCCCCTCGACGTAGCCGGTCTCGACCCGGAAGTTGCCCGACGACTGGGACGCACTCGCGCTGTCGTTGTCGTTGTCATCGTCGCTGCGGCTCGATTCGCCGGGCAACGGCGGCGCGGCGACTTCCACCTCGAGCGGCACGGCGCGCGACGCCGAGGAGTCGGTGAGTTCGCCGCCCGACGCCAGCTCGGCGCTCATGCCCACGTCGGAGAGTCGCGGCACGAGGCGGTCGCTGTCGTGGGTGCAGCGGTAGTCGGCGTCGTCGCGGAACCCGACAATGTTGTAGCGGCGCCCGCAGGTGGGGCACTGCATCACGGTCTTGTTCTGCGACTTGAGGATGCGCAGGATTTCCTGCCGCGTCAGCAGGCCGCGTTCCAGCAGGACCTGCCCGAGCGTGACGTTCTGCCCGGCGTCGCGCCTTTTCTGGACGACGGCCAGGCATTCGGCAAGTTGCTCGCGCGTAGCGAGGCCCGCTTCGAGCACGAGCTTGCCGAACGGTACGTGGGGGATCTCCTGCATGTGCGGAATCGAGGTGAGCGGAGCGGAGGCGGCCACAACGCGTGCCGGATTCTAGTGCGTGACGCGCCGCCAGGGGAGAGCTTTCGCGTCGTCTCCGAATCGTGTATCGGGGCGACCCGGCGATCCACGCGCCCGCATCCACAGGAGCCGTGACCGTCAGGGAGCGGATATGACGAAGGGCCGCGCGGGAGATCCGCTCCCTCACGGTCGCGGCTGTTGTTTTGGTGCTCGCTGCGTCCTCGTCCTTGTGGTCTCTCGTTGCCACCGGGACTGAGCCCCGCGGCGCCCGCCGAAACACACGGACAGCTTGCGCGGGCCGGTGGTATCGTGATCGCAGCCCGGCCGCATTGCACACCTGGCAGCCGAGGCGGGAGGCGTACCGGCTCATGGACTACATCTCGACCTCGATCATCGTCTCGTGCGCGTTGGTCAACGTGGCCTGCGGCACCCTCGGCTGCTTTCTCGTCCTGCGACGCATGAGCCTCGTCGGCGACGCGATCTCGCACGCCGTGCTGCCCGGCATCGCCATCGCGTTCATTGCCACCGGCTCGCGCGACCCGTTCGCCATGCTGATCGGCTCGATGATCGCCGGCATGGTGACCGTGATCCTGATGAAGCTCGTGCAACGGCTTGGCGGCGTGGCCGAGGACGCCGCGATGGGTGTCGTCTTCACGTCGCTGTTCGCCGTCGGCGTGATCCTGATCCACACCGGCACCGGCCACGGCGGCGTCGACCTCGATCCCGGCTGCGTCCTCTATGGCCTCGTCGAGTTCACGCCGCTGGACACCGTCTCGCTGTTCGGCTTCGACGTGTCGCGCAACATCCTGACGCTCGGCGTCGCCACGCTGCTTGTCTTCGGCTTCGTCGCGCTGTTCTGGAAGGAGCTGAAGATCACGTCGTTCGATCCGCACCTGGCCACCACGCTCGGCATCAACGCGTCGCTCGTGCATTACATGCTGATGGTGATGGTCGCGATCGTCACCGTTGCGGCGTTCGAGGCGGTCGGCTCGATCCTTGTGGTCGCGGCAATGATCGTGCCCGCTGCCACCGCGGCCCTGTTGACCGACCGGCTCGGCCTGATGCTGGTGATCAACGCGCTGGTCGGCTTCGTCGCGGCCGTTGTCGGCCGTGAGGCGGCGCTGGCGTTCCACTCGTCGGTGTCGGGCATGGTCTCGGTGGCGCTCGGCCTGATGCTGCTGGTTGCTGTGTTCGTCGCGCCGCGCGGCGGCATCGTGGTGCGCTGGTTCTCGCGCCGGCTGTTGCAGCTGCGCATCGAGCGCGAACACGTGCTGGCACTGCTCTGGCGCTGGAACGAACTGCACCCCGGCGAGGCCCTGCAGCGCCGCGAGATCCTCGCCACGATCGGCCACGGGCTGATTCCACGCCTGGCGATCAGCCGGTTGCTGGCGCGCCGCGAGATTGTCGCCGACACCGGCAGCCGCCACGCGCTGCGGCTCGCGCCCGGCGGCGAAGACCGCGCGCAGGACCTCGTGCGCCGGCACCGCCTGTGGGAGATGTGGCTCAACCGCCGCCTCGGCGTGGAGCCCGGCCGTGTGCATCTCAGCGCCGACCGCATGGAGCACTTCATTGATGACGCGCTGGTGAAGGATGTGGTCGACGACGTCGGCTTCACCGACATCGACCCCCACGGCAAGCCGATTCCGTGGCGCGACTCCGACACGCAGCGCTTCCGCGTGGTCGGCGTGGCGCCCGACGACGACGCTGCAGAGTCTGCCAGGCACGACGACAAACCGGACGACGACGACGCCCCGCCTTCGCCATGACACAGAACGCCGACACGCCGCACGCGTCGAGCAGCCATTCGACGAAGACCCGCATCCAGCGGATCCGCCTGCTGCTGGGCAGTGGCGGCCTCTCGACTCCGCAGCGCCAGCAGGACTGGGCGCGCGAGTTCGACGACTTCCTCGGGTCGATCCAGAACGTGCTGCTGATTCCGTGGGCCGGGCACGACCCCGACCAGTATTTGCAGATGCTGTCGCAGCGCATCAACACCGGCGGCCGCACGCTCGATTCGATCCACCTGCACCCGGACCCGGTCGCGACGATCCTGCGTGCCGAGGCGCTGCTCGTCGGCGGCGGCAACACGTTCCGCCTGTTGCAGCGCATGCATCATCACGCGGTGCTCGACGCGATCCAGGATCGGGTGCGCAAGGGCATGCCGTACATGGGCATCAGCGCCGGCACGAATGTGGCCTGCCCGACGATCATGACGACGAACGACATGCCGATCGTGATGCCGCCGACGCTGCAGGCGCTGGGGCTCGTGCCGTTCCAGATCAATGCGCACTACTATTCGGGCCCGACGATGATCCGCCTGGCTGACGAGTCGGTGATTCCGTACGGCGGCGAGACGCGCGACGACCGCCTCAACGAGTATCACCAGATGAACGAGCGGCCGGTGCTGGCGATGTGGGAGGGCGGCATCCTGCGTGTTGAACACGGCTCGGCGTTGCTCTAGGGTCACTCCACGGCGCGGCTGTTCTCGTAGGGCGAGCCCGCGCAGGACCTGCCCGCGGACGCCGACGTGAGCCACCTGCTGCGCCCGGCCCACGCTTGACGGGATGGTTCCGGGTGGTGATCGCACCGGTCGCAGGGCGGATCGCAGGCATCGAGGTCCGTAGGTGTCACCGGCGCAACGCGTCGAGGGTTCGTTGGAAGCCACAAAGGCACGAAGGACACGAAGGACCACAAAGGGGCTGAAGAGTCACCAGCACCGCCACCACGAAAGCCACAGCCAATCCACCAGACGAGCCGGGGACGTCGGCCCCGGAGGAGTGAGCCACGACCC
>JBFWQT010000090.1:0-17071 GCA_050249295.1 Planctomycetota bacterium | reverse complement strand
ATGCATGGTGTAGTGCGGTGGCGGATCGTAGACAGCCTCCGCCACCACAAATCCGGCGACGGCGCCGACTACAATTCCGGCGGCAATGGCCCGGCAGCCAGTCAGCAGCAGGCCGCAGATCATGGCCGCAACAACGGCACGGCGGAATCGGTCAGTAGTGATAGTCATGGGAACTCCAGTGCGCCTGCGTGGCGCGTTGGTCGAGTGGGAACGTCAACAACGTACAGGTCACGGCTGGAACCAGAGCCGGACGCCGCCGGCGATCCCGATGTCAAAGCGCGGATCGGGGATCACCCACATGCCGGGTGCCATCTCGAAGAACAGGTCGATCGGTTCGTGGCGCAGGCGGAACTCGACGCCGATCGGCACGCGGAATCCGAACGCGAAGTCGTCGCCGGGCGGTGTGTCGAAGAACACGCCGAACTGCGGGCCTGCGCCGACGTTGAACGCCAGATCGCCGCTCTTCCAGGAGCCGACGGTCAGGTACCACATGGCACCGACGTGCCACATGAAGTGATCGCCGCGAAACCCACCGAGCCCCACGCCGGCGTCGATCGCGAAGTGATCATCGGCAAACACCTCGAGATTGAACCCGGTCGGATCGCCGAGCTTCATGCCGACACCGAACGGCGCGTCGAGACGCGAGGCCGGATCCCATGCGGGCTCATTGGCCGGGTCGCCAGGCGCCGGAGGGTCGCCGGGCGCCGGCTGATCGGGCTGGGCAGGGGCCGCGCTATCGCCGGGCGATTCAAGGTCTTGAGCTGCAGCCATTGCAGTGTGCAGCAGCATCACGAGCACCGCCGCTGGCAGCGCGACAATCATCGCGCGAAGTTTGCGAGTGTGCATCACTTCCTCCAGTCGAGTCGGGACGCCTGTTCGCCGTCGGTGAGTAAAGACGCAACCGGCGTTCCAATCGATCGTCGGGGCCTCCGGTGCGTCAGCGGAGGGCCTTGCGCACCTGTTGATCACGACTGGTCAGCGTCTGACCGCCGCGGCGTACAACACAAAAGAACAACCCTGCGAGTGAAGACACTCGCAGGGTTGCCATCGCTGCGCTGGTCGATGCGTGTGAACAAACCACCACCGACCACGGCGCGAGTCACTGGTCACTGCCGAGGTACGGGATCGGCGTGCCGTATGGCGTGGTGGTCATCGTGGTCACCGCCTTGCCCTCGTCGAGTGCCTGGAGCGCCTGATCGACGTAGTTCGTGGGCGACTCGACCTTCCCGTCCGCGTTGTTGTCGAGCGCGCCGCGGTAGCGGATCACGCCCTTCGCATCGATCACGATGAACTCCGGCGTGCGGGTCGCGTTGAGCATCAGTCCCACCGCACCGATGTGGTCATCGAGCAGCGTGCCGATACTGAATTGCTCCGCCTTCACCTTGTTGAGCTCGACAGAGCCATCGGTGCAGCTGTTGATGCGGACCCACATGACGTTCTTCGCTGCCCATTTCTCGACCAGCGACGGAATCGTCTTGTTGGCGTAGAGCCGCTTGTCCACATCGCAGGCCGGGTTGAACCACTCGAGCACCACGACCTTGCCCCGAAGTGACTCGAGCCGGCACTCCTCGCCAAGCTGCGTCTTGAGCACGAAGTCGGGTGCGGCCAGGCCAGGCACGATGCCGCTGTCAGTCTTCGCGTTGTCGTCGTCTGCCGGCGCTGGCGCGGGCGCTGGCGCGGGCGCCGGATCGGGAGACGGATCGGGTGCGGGGTCCGGTCCCGGCTGCGCGGCCGCAACGAGTGCAACCAGCAGCAGGGGGATGAGTAACAGCATCGCCGCGTCCAGGGAGGTGGTTCGCTTGTGGGGATACATGCTTCCTCCTCTTGCTTCCGCTTTGAGGGCCGCTGAGCGACCCGCTCGGACGTCATTGCCGTGGGACGCAAATCACCTGCCATTCGGTCCACGGTTCTGTGCAAGCACCGGTGCGTCTTCCGGCTCGCGCAACTCGGCCGCCGCCTCGGCCAGCGTGCTGTACGCCCGAAGGTTAACTGCGCCGACGATGTCGAGCAGGATCGGAATGCGGGCATCGGTGGTGATCAGCGCGATCATCACGTCGCGACCAACCCGCTCGGCCACGCCCTCCAGCACCCGCACACCCGCCATCGACAGCCCCGCGCTGCACGCGGTCAGATCGAGCACCAGCCGCGTGACACCGTCGCTCACCCGCCGGCATATCGCGTCACCAACCTCGGCCCAGCCCTCGGCATCGAGCGGAGCATCAAAGCGGCACACCTCGACCCGCGGCCGCGTCCGCGTCAGGCCGGGCAGCGTCATCCGGCTGGCCAGGGAGCCCAACCGCTTGCACACCTCTTTTGCAGCAGGACGGTCGTCCGGGTTGCGGGCGGTCATGCGCTGCACAAGCTGGTCAAGTTCTTCCGGGGTTCGCTCGCACACGTCGCGCAGCAGCGGGAACGGACGCGTGGCATGCGCCGCCATCATCGCCGCGGCGCTCAGATCGGAGTATGGCGGGCGGCCTGCCAGCAAGTGATACAGCGTGGCGCCGAGCGAGTAGATGTCGCTGGCCTCCGTGGCCGTGCCCGACGTGACCTGCTCCGGCGAGATGTGAGTCGGCGTGCCGAGAATCACGCCGGCCGCGGTGAGCCGCGAGTTGCCGACGAGCGCGAGGCCGAAGTCGGACACCTTGACGCAGCCGTCGCTGGTGCGCAGCAGATTGGCCGGCTTCACGTCGCGATGCACGATGTGGAGCGCGTGCGCGGCGGCCAGCGCATCAGCCACGTCGCGTCCGATCTTGACCACGTCGCACACGCTGAAGCGCGTGCCACGGTTCAGGGCGTCTTGAAGCGAGCCGCCGTCCACCCACTCGAGCATGATCGCCGGCCGCCCACGGAATTGTCCCATGTCGCGGACGCGCACGATGTGCGGGTGGTCAAGCCGGCCGTAAACCCGCGCCTCGCGACGGAATCTCACTGCCGACAACGGGTCATCGAGCGTGAGCACCTTGACGGCAGTGTGCTGGTCCAGCACCTCGTTGTAGGCCTTCCATACGTCGCCGGCGCCGCCCGACCCGACCATGCCCACCACGGTCCAGCGGCCGCGCGGCTCGACGACCCACTCGTTTGCATCGTCATCGGCGTGCCGCATGGCCGGGCCCTGATCGCCCGCCACCGGCAGGTCAGGTGCCGCCGGTTCCGCCGGTGGTGCGAAGATGCGCGTAACGGCGGCCGCCACCGCGCGATCGTCGTCGGTCAGTTCGTCGGATGATGTTGAAGCCGCGAACACGTCGGGGAACTGGAAACGCGGCACCGCAACCCGGGTTGCTTGCGCGGCCAACCCGTCGTCGTCCGACGACCCGGACTCACTGCCCGAACGGACGATCTTGAGTGCTGAGCACGAGCACCTGGGGCAGGCCAGTTGCGCTCCGACGCCGAGATCGGCTCCCATGAACATCCGTGCGCAGGCCGGGCATTCGAATACACTGGCCTGCAGCCTGCCGCGGAGCAGCGCAAGCGGGCCTTCGGGTATCTGGCGGTAGCGTCGCAGCCAGTCGAAGAAATCCATGCGCCTTCCGGACGTCAGGTATTGCGCAATGTGTTCGCGCAGTCCCGGCACGACTGCTTCCGGGTCAGAGGTCGCGATCTGCAGAATGGCGGCGGCGGTCTCCATGCGCGTCCTCGCGGTGTCGACAAGTGCTGTGCCGTCCCGGTGGCAAATCGCTTGCCAATGCGATGTCGCCTCCGCAGCGGATGCTGCCGCCCTTTGCCGGCGCCGATGCCGTGCTACCTGGTCATCGCATGACGCGGCTGGTGACCCTTTGACCGCGATGCTCGTTCTGGCCACCCCTGCGGCGACATGATGTTCGAGTGATTCCGTCGAGCACGAGTCTCGCGCGGGTCGAGCGGCCAGGGTGAACAGGTCTCCCAGTCGCGCCGCCATTCGCTGGTCGCTGGAATGCCCACGCAGCTGCCGCGGTCCCGGGCACGGTCAGGCGCCTTTCACGCCACCGGCGTGCTCCATGCAAGCGGAATAAACCGTATCCATGCGAACTCTTGAACAACAGAAAACCCCGCCGGAGCGGGGTTTCCTGGTTGGTGGTGGCAGGTAGCGGACTACCTGCCGATGGAGGCGCCGCCCATCGCTGAGTTTCGCATCGCTTGCCGTAGTCGAGATTTGAGGCTGGGGGCAAGTTGGTTGCCCCCGGCACTGTCCCGGATCCGCACGGCGGAGTCGGTCGAATGATCACAAATCGACGCGGATTCTGAGGCGCTTGTCCATTGTCTTCGCGGGCTGGATGAGACGCGACCGTGACGATCAAGACGGCCGCGAACGGCCGAACATCGAGCAACTCGAACGACGCTTCGCGGTGGCCTCGACTGCTCAAGAGCGCACGGGGTTTGCATTCAGGCAAGCAAGTGGAGCTGCGGTGTGCTGAGTCGCCTGGTCAAGAGTTGTCGTTCGCGTGCATGCTACACGCTTCACTGTCACCCATCATCGGCGCATCACTCACGCGCCATGAACTCAACCCTGCGAGTCGGGAGCGTGACGTTGGTTACTTGGTGTCGGCGCGCGCCGCGGGGGAGAGCGCTTGGCCGCCAAGCGAGACAGTTCTTCAAGGTCGTGCATGCTGCCACGCAATTGGTCGGCGAGCTGTCCGAGCGCAGCGGCGTCGCCGACAGCATCGGACCCGATCAGCGGAGCGAGTTCGCGCTGCGCGTTGCACGCCGCGCTCAGCAAGGTGAGGGTTGCGCTCCATGCGCCGACGACATGATCGCGCGAGCCGTCGTCTTCGTTCGGGCTCGCGGTTGCGAACATCGGTCCCCTCCCCGTCAGCAACCAGTCGGATGAGCAGCCGGTTGCCGCCACCAGTCCCGCCAGGACATCGCCACCCGGAACCGACGCTCCGCGGATGTAGTTGGACATGGAGGCAGACGAGACGCCCGCACGCCGGCCCAGCGCGTTCTGGCCACCAAGCTGGACCGCCAACTGTTCCAGACGACCCGGTAGACCGCTTATGAAAAGTTGCGGATCTATCTTGACCTGCTCGGAATTATGAGCAATCCTACCTTCGCCCTTGAGAGGGGTCGGGTTTGGCATCTTCCGACTGGCCTTCTTTTTGTTCGTCATCGTGTGGCGGAAGCAGACCGTGCAGCCGGCCGCCTCACCCCTTCAAGGACGGTGTCGGCCGCGCTTCTTCTAGCAGATCGCGGACGGCGCTTCTCACCCACTTCTCCTCCACGCACACCAGTCGCGACGCGCACCGACTGGTCTGGCGCAGTGGAGAACGCACGTGCACGGAGACTGAAGATGCCTGTTGCCTCAACTGCTATGAACCGCGATCCCGAGGGATTCGACCGTGACAGGCTGATCGCCCTCCCGGAAGTGCTGTCGCTGGTCGGACTGCGGCGATCTGCTTGGCTCGCCCGCGTGAAGTGCGGGAACGCGCCTCAACCCGTTCGACTCGGCACACGTTGCACCAGGTGGAGCGAACGCGAGGTGCTGTTGTGGGTTGCGAACCGCCTCGCGGAGCGCACGAACGTAGTTGAGGCGTCAGCGGATGGAGCGTGCAATGACTGACCCGCTCCCGAGCACCGCCGACGAGCTTCACCGCTTGCTTGACGCCGAGGTAGTTCAGCCACCGTTGCACGCAGCGCTTGCGGGCCTGCGCGCGCTGCCTGAAGGTGCCGACGGGGCGGCCGTCGACGCGGCACTCCGGACTCTGGCAGAGGCGCTGCACAACGAAGACGAGATGACTCGACAACGCGCACGGCAGGATGCTCTGTCGGCGCTGCGCCGGGCACGTGTGTCCGGCCCGGCGGCATGGGTGAACGCGATGCTCGACACGTTGCCGCGCGCTGGTGTGCATTCGCCGCTGAGGTTGCTGACGGACGCGGACGAGCGGGCACACATGCTCGCGGACTACGATGCGGAGACCGAGCGACTGCTGCAGGAGACGCCGCCAGCGCTGCTACGGGAAGCCGTGGCAGCGCTGTCCGATCCGCGGCTGGTGGACTTCATCCTCCGTGACATTGCGGCCGTGGGAGTGGCCGGCGAACAGGACCTGGCAATGGCCCTGTACCTCTGCGGCACGTCGCGCATGTTGTCGCGACCGCTGGGCGTGATCGTGCAGGGGCCAAGCAGCAGTGGCAAGAGCTACACGCGCGACCGCGTGGCCAGCCTGCTGCCGCCCGAGGCATTGCTGGTCGCAACCGACATCACGGCACAAGCGCTGTACTACCTGCCGGCTGGTCGCCTCATCCACCGCTACGTGGTGGCCGGTGAGCGATCGCGAATGGAGGATGACGACCGCGCCGAGGCCACACGCGCGCTTCGCGAGATGCTGTCGGCCGGCGAGTTGCGCAAGGCGGCTGCCGGCAAGGCAAGTGATCGTCCGACCACGACCGTGCACTACCAACCGGGTCCGATCGCGTACAGCGAGACGACGACCTTGACGCGCATCTTTGCGGAGGATGCCAACCGCTGCCTGCTGTTCTGCACTGACGACTCGCCGGAACAGACCCGGCGCGTGATCGGGGAGACGGCACGGCGCGCCATGGGTGGCGGAAGTCATGTGGCGCCAGTGATCGCTCGCCATCACGCGATGCAGCGCCTGCTGCGACGAGTGACGGTGACGGTGCCCTACGCCGAGGCGATTGGAGCGCGCGTGCCGGATACTCGACCCGAAGCGCGACGTGCCTACAGCCACCTGGTGGAGATGATCCGCGCGGTGGCACTGCTCCACCAGCGTCAGCGTGTCGGCGGCACAGTGGAACACGGCGACACGATTGCCGCGACAGAAGCGGATTACGTCGTCGCGCGGAGGCTGCTGGTTCGCCCGTTGGGGCGTGCGCTGGGGCGCGACCTGTCGGACGCCCTGGTGGCGTTCGCGCGCCGCCTCTGGCAGCGCTTCGGGGAGCGTGTTTTCACCACCACCGAGGCGGGCGGCGATGCGGTGATCCGACACCGCAAGGGGATCATCCGCGGCTTGAACGAGTTGGCCGACGCGGGGTTTGTGCAGATGGTGGAGCCACACGCGGGTGCGCGACCAGCCTCATGGTGCGCCAATAGCGAGCCGACCATGGCGAGTGCGACATGGCTGCCGACCGTAGCCGAGTTGCGGGAGGGCATCGCATCGTGACCGACCACACACCGCCCGCTCCCGGCAACCAGTGTCCCATTGTCCCACAATCGTCCTGGCTCGATGAATGCTGGGCCGAAGCCGGACAGCGGCCGACTGTCCCAATCTGTCCCACTGTCCCATTCGGAACCGAATGGGACGGTGGGACAGATTGGGACAACTCGTCGGTGTCCCACTCTTCGCCAGCAACCATCGGCGTCCCGGCGTTGTGGGACAACGGGACACCGGAACCCGGAAGCGGAGACGAAACTGGCAAAAGGACCGGCGACTGGCTTGCCGACATGCTCGACGGCCTGGCCGATCTGCTGCACCTTGAGGGGCGCATCGTCACGCTGCCCGATGGCCGCCGCGCGTGGGTGCACCCGCGGTTCACCATCCTTGAGGCGGCATGACGCACGACCGGCCCAGCAGCGAGTGGCGCAGCGTGAGTCGAGCTGAGCCGTGCCCGATCTGCGGCAGGCCCGACTGGTGCCGGGTGTTGCGGAGCGGAACGGTAGTGTGGTGCTCGCGGGTGACGGAAGCGCCGTCAGGTTGGCGGCGAATCAAACAAGGAGCGAGCGGCGGCCATGTGTTCGTTGCTCAGGACGGGCGCACGCGGCTCGTGCAACGACGTCGGCAGAGTCAAACGCACGACCAGCCACCGACCGCGGAACACTGCGAGCACTTTGAAGAACGTGCTCAAGGCTGTGTGCTCCGGCTGACCGCTGCACTGGTGCGTCGCGTGGCTGACCGACTCGACACCACACCCGCCGTGCTTCGCTCTGTCGGCTGCGGCTGGGACGGCAAGAATCTCACCACACCCATGCGGCTGATCGTGGGCAACTCGCTCCGCACCGTGGGCCTGGCGACTCGTGCGCCGGACGGCGCCAAGAGGATGCACACTGGCTCGCGCCGCGGCTTGTTCCTTGCACCGCAGACGATCACGGACGCCGTTCTTGGCGCAGTGGCTCTTGTACCCGAAGGAGCGTCCGACACGTTCGCCGCGCTGGCAGCCGGCGTGCTTGCGGTGGGTCGGACCGCCTGCTGCGCAACCGCCTTCGAACGCGACACACTGCGCGTTCTGTTGCGCGACTTCAACACATCGATTGTCGCCGACGACGACGCTCCTGGCCAACGAGGCGCGCGCGAGCTGGCCACCCACCTCGCCTCATCCTGGCAGCGCGACGTAACGATCCTCACGCCGCGCTCGCCCCACAAGGACCTGCGCGACCTGATCTCGTCGTGGCACCGGCTCCGCTTCGAGCCCGCCGGTGAATGACGGTCCATCCATCACACCAGGTGAGTTGCACTACGGATACCGGCGACGGATACTTGTGCACCGCTCAACCGCCCGCGCCGCACGCCATGTCCGCCCCCCTCATCAAAGGCACAAAGCTGTCGTTGCGCGAGACACGCAACAAGGGACCATTCGGCGTATTCGGCGCCGAAGAACGAGCGATCTTCTCCGAGTGTTTGCTGGAGATTCCTGAGAATGCGCTGACGTTGATCGTGGGACCGAGCGGCAGCGGAAAGTCGTTGCTCGCCAGTCTCATCGCGGGATTGATGCCGGTCAGCGGAGCGCTGAGGCTATCAGACGACTCCTCGATCAAGCTTCAGTGGCCGGACGAGAAAGAGCCGCACGAACTTCTTGGGCCGGTCTATCCCCCCGAACTCCGGGGCCAGATTGGATTCCTGTTCCAGTTCACCAACCTGCTCGATGACCTCACGGTCGATCAGAATCTTGAGCTGGCTTGCGAACACTCAATGCATCGCTGGAAGCCTGCGGAGTGGGCGGAGTGGCGCGAATGGCTGATCTCGCATCTGCAACTCAGTGAGCACATTCACAAGCGCGCATCGCAATTGTCGGGTGGTCTGGTGCAACGGGCCGGATTCGCGCGTCTTGTGGCCTCGGCGCCACGGCTGATGGTGTTCGATGAGCCGACCTCGGCGCTGGATGCCACCAGCGGGCGGAAGGTGGCAAACGTGATCCGGGAGTTGCAGGACGAGGGCAAGAAACTTGGAGTGGTCGGTGCCCTGGTGATCACGCACGATGTTCGTCTGTTCGGTGAGTTCGCAGACTGCATCGTGATGGTGGCAGACGGCAAAGTGACCACCACAGTGCTGACGGACGCGAATCGTGACGTAGAGATCGCGGCAGCAAACCGGCGCCTTGCCGACTTTGCGGATGCTCCCCGACAGGCGAAGTCGGAACCCGGGCCTCCCCGGCCATACGAGCCTGCCAATGCCGCCCAACCGGCGAAGTCGGAACCGAAAGAGCCCAAGCCAACTGACTGGAGGCCGATCAAGCTCCGCGAACGCTGGCGCCGCTGGTGGTCTCGCAAGCATTGGCAGGTTGGCACTCTGTGGGACAGGTCAGTCGGCGGAGTTGTGGATGCGTTCAAACACCGGATTCGCTTTCGCTGGCACGCCCGGACGTTCTTCCATATGGTTCGTTTGGTGGGGCTGGAAGCGTTCCCGTTCGTGTTGTTCGCCTCGTGCATGGTCGGTGCCTTGCTGACTTACTTCGGACTGACCGCGCGAATCGGCGCGCCGGAACTGGCCATCGAGAGCATCGTTGCTGAGGATCTCGTGAGGGGCACCGGGCAAGCGCTCTGGAGCGTCATTGTGCCGTTGTTTGTCGCCGTGTTCCTCGCAGCCCGTTCAGGAGCCGCTGTTGCGGGCTACCTTGGCAGCCTCACTCTCTCTGGCCAGTGTCGTCTTCTCAAGTCGATGGGTGTGTCTCCGGCACGGCTCTATACACCTCATGCCATCGTAGCCTTTGCGATCACGATGCCGTTGCTGGCCTACGCCGGATTCTGGGCGGCAGCGGGATCCAGCGCGATCACCGCGCTGCTGACACGCCCGATCCTGACAATGGCGATCTGGAAGGCAGAGTTTTTCGGCGCCATTGGACCGGGATTGCTCTTTGCCGGGTGGGAGTGGGTACTCGTCCGCCTGATCACTTGCGCGGCCGGGATCGCGGTCGTGAGTTGCTGGATGGGTATGCGGGCCAAGGCACAGACCGCCGACCTGCCTCGGCATGTGACGCGCGCCATTTCGCTGGCCATCATGTGGTGTGTGCTGGCGAGCTTCGCGTTGGTTGTGTTGGAGCGAGCATCGAGTTGAGGAACAGACCATGACCGGAAACTCCCCTGAGACCTCGGGTGCCGCGCAATCCTCGCGTCAGCCAACTTCGAGCGGCATGCCTTCACGGTCCCAGCCCGTGGCCGATGCCACAATCGAGAAGCGCCACAAGCGGAATCTGCCCGCCGGACTCGCCATGCTGTCGGTGCTTGCAGCGCTGCTCGCGGTTGGCGCATGGCTGGCGGTCGGGCACCTCGCGGACAGCGCTCAGCGGGTCAAAGACCGGACAACTCCGAGTGATGAGAGGGTCATTGTACTGGCAGAGGTACCGGCCGATGCGACGGCACCGGCGGGCACTCGTGTGGTCATTGGTTCCGGCGAGATGAAACTGATCGGCACAGTGGAGGCAGTCGAACCAGCCGCAACCGGCTCGCCCGACCGCATAGACATTCGACTGCGGATGTTTGCGGAAGCGCCGGCCACAATCGATTCCGACACGCCGGCGGACGTGATCACCGGATCGTCGGGAATGCTCCAGATGCTGACCGCGTGGTTCACGCCCCAGCGCATCGGTGAACTGGTGAAAGAGCTGGAGCAGGAGACCGGAGAAGTGCAGCAGGGCTTCGCACAGATCATCGCCAGACTGCGGGTGCTGGCATCGAAGCACTTCGATCCGGCCATCGCTGACGAGCTGTTCGAGGATCCGGTAGTGCGCCGCGAGCTGATGGGCGGCTTCCGACGCAGTCTGCTGCGCGGATGGAATGGTGACCGCCTCTTCAGCCTCGTGGCGGATCATCCTGAAGTGCAGCAGATGCTGGGCACGATGCAGAACGACGTGGTGCTGCGACAAGGGATGCAGCGCGTCGGCACCGGAATGCTCGATCGCGTTCTGACGACAGCCGAGGAACGGTTTGCTGCTCCGCACGCTGCCAACACGGCAAACCGGCAACGTCAGGAGGTAGTGGGATGGATTGCATCGGCGGTCAAGCTGCTCACGGGTCTTGGAGGCAACCTTGGTGGAGTGCCGGCACCTGTCACGAGCTATGCAGTCAAGCCGGCTATTGACTGGGGCGCAACTCAGGTGGGTCAGGCCTTTTTCCCGACGACCGAGACGCACGAACTCTATCGAGAGGCATTGCAGAGCGCAGTCAGGACCGAGTTGCCCGCTGTCGTGCGGAATCGGCTTCCGACGGAACTGGCCGAACTCAGCGAATGGGCGAGCCGACACCGGTCGGAGCTTGGTGACAAGGCCATCAAGATAGTGGAGGATGCCATTGCCGGATCTGATCTCGCCGGTGGTCTCACATTGTGGGTCACCAACGTAGCCACGAACGGCTCGTTGATCGACTACCTGAGGAGCAAGAAGTTCACGAACGGAGCGCGTCCAGCCGACATTTCGGAACGCTGGAACAACTTGCTGGCCGACGCCATGAACGACGACGGACTGGCTCAGGCGCTGGAAGTGATGGCCAGCCGATTGACCACCATGATGGGACGCTGGTCGGGGCGCATTCTTCTCAACCCACAGGGAACCGGACCGAGTCCGATCCTCATCGCTACGTTGCGCGAACTGCTCAGCGGGCGTCAGACCCAACTGGTCGTGCTCTACCCCTCGGCCGCAGCCACAGCGCCGAACACCACACGCATCGACTGGATACCAGTCGGGCTCCGGGCACGATGGAACGCGTTGCCGCTGACGAGGCGTGATGCACTGCGGAAGTTGCCGGGCACCGCGCGGGAGTTGCTTCTGGCGCTTCCAGAGTTCCAGCGCGTGCGCGTTGAGAACTGGCCTGTTGAGCGCATCGTCGCAACCGGGCACCTGCGCGTACCACAGCGAGGACAATTGCTGGCGATGTCGGACATGGAGCGGGAGGCCCTGTTCGCGCTCCCGACTGATCTGCTCTCGACCGCAATCGCGGTTGATACTCCCGCTCGTCAGGTCCTGCTTGCGATGAACGCATCCGAGCGCGCTCAACTCGTGAGGTTTGGCGCGCAAGAACGTGAATGGATGCTTGTCCAGCCCGAACCCGTACGTGTGGCCGTCATTGAGTTGGTTGGGCGAGCGGATGCGATCAAGTCGACCATGAGCCTGCCTGCAGCACTGCTGGAGGTGTTGTCAGAGTTGCCCGACGTGAGGTTGCGACTCCTGTTCCTCCGTACGCCAGAGGCGGTACGGGAACGAACCCGCCTGATGAACGCCGCTGACCGGGTACGTCTCATCGAACTGAGTCCCCTGCAGCAGCAAGTCTGGCTGGCTCTGGATTCGGGACCTCTCAAGGGGGCCTACTTGAGTCTGGAGCCGGAACAACGAGTGCGGGTGGATGGACTACCCATCGACCTTCAGGCAACGTTCCTCGGCATCGCTCAGCCACTGCGACTGAAAGCGTTGGACAGACTCAACACACCTGCTCTGTTTCAGATGTGGTTCCGCCTCGCGCCGTCCGTAAGAGGTGACGCCTTGGCCCTACCTGACCAGCAGCTTTCCTACGCATGCTCGCTGCCAACCGCGCAATTGCAGGAAGCGTTTCTCCACGCGTCCGAGGGAGAACGAACACGACTCGCGGGTCTCTCGCCAGCCCTGCTCGCGCAACTACTGCGGATGACCAGCACCGAGACAGCCATGTTCTGGCGCCTCCCGGTTGCCAGCAGGCAGGAGTTTGCATCCGCTCCGTTGCCAGTCAGAGGCGCCGCCGCATCTTGTGACGACGTGAAGGACGCCCTTGCGTTGTTGTCACTGGAGCCGCGCGTACGGCTTGTAGCGTCGCTTCTGGCAGACGCCAGCGAGCGAGACAGCTACATCCGCGCCGGCAGGCGCGAGCAGCTGGCCGGTGTGGATGCGTCTGGCCTGAGCCCCGCTCTCTGGCAGCGGGTGCTGAGCGATAGTGTGCTAGCGCCCGACTTCATCCTGCACCACGTCGAATTGCTGAACCATCGGGCGGTGCTGATCTTCCGCAACGCGCGCTTTGCGCAGTCAATCAGCGTTGATGCCGAGCAGCCGTCGGCTCCGGAGTGCGAGTTCGTGCTGGTTCCGGGCGGAGAGTTCACGATGGGTAGCCCAACGGATGAGGTGGGTCGAGTAGCCAACGAAGAACCGCAACTGAAGGTCACGATATCCCCGTTCCTGCTGGCGAGAACCGAAGTGACGCAGGGCGTGTGGGCCGGTCTCACCAAAGGAACCGACCTGCCGTCTGCACCTTCGAAGACCGTTCAGCCGAAGGGGCCAGCCAATCAGATCAATTGGGTTGAGGTTGATGCATGGAGCCGCCACGTCGGGCTTCGATTGCCATCCGAAGCCGAGTGGGAGTGTGCGTGTCGCGCGGGAACAACCTCGGCATATTCGTTCGACGCGGCCGAACTGGAGGCCTACGCGAATGCTGGATCCGGCGGCATCCGACCGGTCGCCGCTCTCCGTCCCAACGGCTTCGGCCTGTTCGACATGCACGGCAACGTGTGGGAGTGGTGTGCCGATTCGCTCCAGCCGACGTTGGAAGGCGCGCCCACCGACGGCAAGCCATGGGTTGTCCTTCCCGCCAACAAACGCGTCTACCGGGGAGGCGCTTTCGATCACACAGTTGGGTTTGCCCGGTCCGCTAGTCGGGCCGGTAGCACACCGCTGCTGCGGTCGGACAATCTGGGCTTCCGTCCAGCGTGTTCGATTGCCGAGTAGTTCCCTCGTCCCGTCGTCAGCACACTGGAGTCGCTCTCATATGTCATGTAGTCATCGCAATGCCTGAGGGCACGTTGCCTCTTTCGATCAACAGATCCGTGCTGTCTGCGCGCGCTGTGAACGCGTTGCGACGGCTGGCCGTGACGACGATCGAGGATCTCGCCAACCTGTGCGAAGCGCAGCTCGCTGTTCTGCCGAACTGCGGCATGCACACGATTGCCGAGATCGTGAGGTGGCGTCGGAGCCAACTACAAGTCATCCGACCGCCAACGCGTCTGGATGCACCGCTGCCCGCCATCCTGTGGCTTGAAGTCAGCTCGGCGCTGCGCTTGACGACGCGCGCGCAGAACTTGTTGCTGCGGCTTGGCGCGTCGCTGGTCGGTGACCTCGTTACGCTGCAGCCGGATGACTTGCGGGAGGTGCGCGGTTGTGGTGTCGGCGTGGTGCGCGAGCTTGAGGATGCGGCGGACAGTCTCGGGCTGGCATTGGGAATGGTGGTGCCCGAATGGCAATCGCGCCGTGACGAGCCGCTCAGCCGGCGTCGTACGGTCGAACTGGCCGCCGAGCAAACACGCCTGACTGATGAACGGTTCGCGGCCATCGATTCGTCCACAACTGTGGAATCCGAGATCGAGAGCGCTCTCACGCTGCTGTGCGGACCCGAGGATGCGGAGCGCATCGGTCTCTGGCTGGGCATGGATGGTTCTGCCAAGCCCACTCTCCAGAGCGTCGGAGACGCCACCGGTGTGACCCGCGAAGCCGTGCGACAGGTGGTGACTCGTGCACGGACCGCAGTCGCTGGGGCTGCCAGCGCGATGCCGCTGATGCGTCGAGCAATCGAGCGTATCGAATCCGGGGGCTTGCAGAGCGACGCGATGGCTGAGGCTTCACTCGTCAGGGATCGCTTGTGCGATGGGCGGATGGAGCCACAGCTCTTGCTTCGCGCGGCCGAGTTCTTCGAGGTGCCGTGCAACCTGAGTCGCACTCGCTTCGGCAACCGCTGGTTCGTGGGAAACGAGGACGACTTCGCCAGCCTGCGCATCATGCGCGGCGCCGCCACGTACGCAAACGTGATGTATGGCTGCACCACAGTCGCCCATGTCTCGGACCGGCTGCAACAGCCTCACAACGGAGGATGCACCGCCAGCGACGAGTTGCTGCGGAATGTCCTGGACAGCTTGCCGTCATTCCATTGGCTGGACGAAGGCGATGGGTGGTTCTGGCTCGACCAGCCGACGAAACCGCGAGGCACAGTCCTGATCGCAATCGACAAGATCATGGCGGTTGCTCCGCGGGTGAAGCTGGCGCACATTCATGCTGGCATTGTTCGGGCCATCGCCAAGACCGAACATCCGGCTCCGCCTCTGAACGTGGTGCGTGAGCTATGCCGCCAGTTGCCTGACTGCAATGTCAGTCGCGCGGACGTGGTGACCACCAGCCGGAGGCCGCGTGCGAAAGACGTGCTCACGCCCACTGAACTGTCGTTGCTGGAGGCGTTCAGAGCGCGCGGCCCAGTGCTGACGTACGTACAGGCCAAGCGACTTTGCGAAGCGGCCGGCATTGGCGCTGCCAGCGCAGGTGCTGCGGTCAATCGGGCACCCTTCGTCGTCCAGTTGGGGCGCGGGCGGTATGCGTTGGTCGGTACGCGGCGCAGGCAAGTGACATCGTGACGGCGCCTCGCGTGCGAACTATCGGTGCGACTCGAGTCGCCGCCGCAACCCGGAGCCAATCTCTTCGGCATGTTCGTAGGACGAGGACGCGAGGAGCTTGCTGGCGAGAACGTCCGCGAACATGCGAAGTCAACGAACACATTGCACAGTACCCGTGCGTCGCTATGCTGGTGAGACAGTTCACATAGTGAGCCGAGTGTTGCTGACAAGGCGCGTACGTAGCAAGCGACCTTGGGGCCCGTCCGCACAACTGCCAACTGCTTCGAATGAGTGCCTCCAGTTCCGCTACCGCATCGACTGTTTGGCAACCAGCCTTTCGGCACCATTGTGCGGGGTGTCGCGAGCAGAGCTTGACGACATCTGCGATGGGCACAATTCCAGTTGATGGACACGCACCGCCGCGGCGGCGCACACCGACAAGACGAAAAACCTGATGACTACGGTTGACATGACCTTTCCGGTGGTCGCGCGGCCCGACACTGTGCTGGACGCCGACCATGCATACGCGCTCTATGGTGCTCTCTGTCGCGCGCTTGAATCCGACTCGCACGACCATGGCTTTGTAGCGGGCGTCCTCCCTGTGACGGGCGACTTTATCGGCAACCGCCAACTGCTGGTCACGCAGTTCAGCCGGATGCGCCTTCGGCTCGACCATGACCATGTGCCAGAGTTCCTCAAACTTGCGGGGCACCAAATCGCCGTACGCGGCACGCAGCTACGGTTCGGGGTGCCAACGATCCGACCGCTGGAGCCGCTGAGCAGGCTTTACAGCCGCCTGGTGACCATCAAGGGCGCGATAGATGCCGAGTCCTTGCTGATCGCCACGCAGACCGAATTGGAGCGGCTCGACATCGATGGCATGCCTCGTCTCGTCGAGCGACAGAATGCCGTGCCGCTGGAGGCGGCGCACCCGGACAACTCCGACGCAGCGCACCAGGAACCGTCTGCCGAGTCCAACGAAGGGGACAGCCCGCGCGACCCGTTCATTCGCCGCACAGTTCGCATCCGCGACAAGGAAGTCGTTGGCTACGCCATGATGGTTGAAGGGCTCTCCGCCACAGACTCCATCCGGCTGCAAACCCATGGCCTCGGCGGCCGCCGCCACTTCGGTTGCGGTGTGTTCGTGAAGGCAAGGTGACGCGTTGATTCCTGCCAAATCACACCCTCCAGTCACGTTGATCGAGCACACGGAAGATGTGGTCTGCGCAGCATGCTCGCTGTTCGGAGAAAGTGAACCGACCAGGCTGGCGACCGCCTGGCTTCGATTCTTCAAACTCCTTGGCGGCTGTTACCGCCAGTTCCGGCATGACCTTGTCGCCGCAGCATGGTTGCACGATCTCGGCAAGGCCAACGACGGATTCCGAGCGGCCGTGCAGAATCGCGGCGAACAGAACATCCGCCACGAGCATCTTTCTGCGTTGTTGATGGATTTCGGACCAGTTTCGACGTGGCTAAGAACCAGCCCGGTGCCGGTCGACTGGGATGTCGTGCTTGCGGCAGTTGCGACCCACCACCTCAAGGCGCCGGTAGAAGAGTTCGGCAAGCAACGCGGGAAGAAACTCCCTTCAATGGAGCGA
>JBFWQT010000089.1:0-17300 GCA_050249295.1 Planctomycetota bacterium | reverse complement strand
TTCCGATCTGGCTGGATCAGCTCCTTCAGCAGCAGCAGGCGCGACGCGTCGTAGGTGTCGCCGGTCTCGCACACATAGAGGTGCGGCATGTCGCTGACGGCCGAGAGCATGTCGGGCGTGGTTCGCTCGCGCAGGTTGCGCGTGGCAATCAGCAACGCCTCGTAGAAGTCGACGTTCCACTTCTCGATGTGCGAGTCGGTGACGTACCAGACGAGGTCGGGCTCGTCGCCGACCAGATGGATCTGCACGAGGCCGGCAATCAGCTCGTGGAACGGCAAGCCGGTGGGCACAGCGCCCTCCTCGAACGGCCGGCCGACGCGCGGCAACAGTCGCGGCCGCATCTTCTCCAGGCTCTCGTCGCGGCCGTCGTCCAGCTCGCTGGCGCTGACGACCGAGGCCACGAAGCGGCGCATCACGTCGCGCGCATCGTCCTCGCTGGTGGCGTTGGCCAGGCGCGGGCGCAGGTTGGTGAACGAGATGTTGACGGTGTCGCCGTGGTAGCCGAGCCGCGCACCATCGTCGTCAATCTTCTCGACGGTGATGCCGAGTTCGTCGCTGACCTCGCGCAGCAGCACCACGAAGGTGGCTGGCGAAATCGGGTGCGCCGGTCGGTCGGGATCGTGGCTCATCCTGCGTGCGTGGCGGCGTGGGTGGCGTGTACGGGCGGGGGCGCGGCCGGCACAGAATGGTATCATGCGGCCGATCCCACGGGTGTCGAGCGCAGACGGTGAACGGCAACGGCAATTGCAACGGCGAGGCGGCGAGTCCACGGGTCGCAGCGACGCGGGTCGCGATCGCGTTGCTGGTGCTGTTGCCGTGGGTCGCCGGGTGCTCGCAAGGGCCGGGCACGCCGCAGGGCGTGGTGTCGGCGTTGCAGTCGGCCGCCGCGAGTCGCGACTACGGTGCGGTGTGGGATCTGCTCTCGCCGCCGACGCAGGCGCGCGTGGAGATTTCGCTGCAGCGTGTGGCCGAGCGGCTGGGCAGCGATCAGGAATCGCAGCAGGTGTTCGGCTCGACGGTGGAACGCGTGCGCTCGATGAGCGGCCGGCAGCGGTTCGTCGCGCTGCTCCGCTCGGGCAACAGCGAACCGCGCATCGTGGAGGACGCGAAGCTGCTCAAGGATGTCGAGGTCGTGGGCGAGCCGCAGGTGGACGGCGACAAGGCCACGATCGTGCTGCGGCATGCCGATCAGGAGCGCACGTTGCAGCTGGTGAAGCTCGGCGGGTCGTGGCGCATCGACGGCACGGCGGCGTGCGGCGCGTCGGCCAGCGGACGCGCGGACCTGGCCTGGCTGGCCGTGTTGCTGCTCGGCCTGGCCGTGTGGCGGCGTCGCAATCGTGTTCGCGCCGGTCAGTACTCGACGCGGTCCGGCTTGTCGCGCCAGTCGGCGAAGGCCTGCAGCGCCTGATCGCGCAACAGCGGCCGGATCGGCAACTCGCGGGCAGACAGCTCCGCGGCCAGCTCGGCATAGATGCGCTCGTCGTCAAAGCCGATTGCCGCGGCGTCCTGGCGCGTCGCGCCGAAGTACACGCGATCGAGTCGCGCCCACCAGATGGCGGCGAGGCACATCGGGCACGGCTCACAACTGGTGTACAGCTCGCAGCCGCTGAGCAGGTGCGTGCCGAGCGCGCTGCAGGCCGCGCGGATTGCCTCGACCTCGGCGTGCGCGGTGGGATCGTGATGCGGGACGACCTGGTTGCGGCCTTTGGCGATGACCTTCCCGTCGCGGACGATCACGCAGCCGAACGGACCGCCGCCGTCGCGCACGCTGGCCCGTGCGAGGTCGATGGCCTGGCGCATCATCGCAGGATCGGCGGCGGCGGCGTCTTCAGGTGGTGTCATGGGATCGGCCGTGAAAGTTGTATGCAGCGCGCGTGCGCATTCGTCGACTACGCCACGCGACGACTCGCCCGCGCCGGCTGGTCCGACGCCGTCAGCACCAGCACCGACGTGACGACAATCGCGCCGACGATATCGGCGAGGATGTCGAGCAACTCGAACACGCGGTACGTCGTCAGGCCGGCCTGGGCGAACTCGATGCCGGCGCCCCAGCCGACGCCCGCGGCCAGCACCGACACCGCGCAGGTCCAGCCGACATGCCAGCGCGTGATGTGATGCAGGCCGATCATCGTCCAGCCGGCCAGCCAGCCGAAGGCCACCGCGTGCACCAGCTTGTCGCTGTGCAGCAGCCACAGCGTGGACGCTGGCAGATCCTTCGGCGCGCGCAGCGCGAGCCACGCGATCAGCGCCGCCTGCGACGCGGCGAACACCAGCGCACCGGCGCCGAACACCATGCGCCGCGATCCGCGCAGGAACAGCGCCCGCCACATGCGCGACCACGCCGTGGTCGGCCGACGGCCCGGATCCTCGACCCGCGGTACATGGAACGACAGCACCGGAACGGGCCGCGGTGGCTCGTGGTCGTGGCCCGGATGGTTGCTCGGCTGGTTCATGCCGTGATGGCCGCGCGGTGCGTGGTGAGAACAACAGATGCGATGTGCGAGCGTACCCGCTGCATCGCGGCATCACCAGAACGAGACACCGGTGCGCGAGTCGCGGCTCACCCGCGGGCCGCGATCAGCTCCTTCAGGCGAGCGATCAGCTCGCTGGCCGGCACCTCTGACTGCGCGGCGCGCGCAAACTCCTTCGGGTCGTCGATGTTCGCGGACAGCTGCTCGCCGAGCGCGAGGTCCTTCACCTGCCACACGCCACGGTCGAATTCGTCCGACCCGGCCACGACGGCGAACGGAATCTTCAGCCGGTCGGCGTACTTCACCTGCTGGCCGATCGGCTTGTTGCCCATGTACACGTCGGTGCCGATGCCGGCCTCGCGCAGTTGCTTCGCCAGCAGCAGGTAGTCGCCGCGGCGCGCCTTGTCCATCACCGTCACCAGCACCTGCACGCCAGCGTCGCGCGGCCGCAGGTCGTCCAGCCGGCCGATGAACTGCAGCGCCGAGAGCATGCGATCGACGCCCATGCTCGCGCCGACCGCCGGCACCGCCTGGCCCGTGAAGCGCGTGACCAGATCGTCGTAGCGGCCGCCGCCCATCACGGCGCCGAACTGCTTCGGCTTGCCGTCCTCGTCCACCGTCTCCACCGTCAGCACGGCCTCGAACACCGGCCCGGTGTAGTAGGCCAGGCCGCGCACGACGGTCGGCTCGAAGATCACGCGATCCTCGGCGTAGCCCAGTGCCGTGAGGTAGCGGTCGATCTCGCGCAGCTCCTCGACGCCTTCGCGTCCGGCCGCCGACTCGCCGACCGCGGCCAGCATCCTGTCGCAGGTCTCGGCTCGCGTGGCGGCGCGCGACTGGAAGTAGCGGATCACGACGTCCACCTGCTCGTCCTTCAGGCCGCAGCCCGGCGTGAAGTCGCCGCTCTCGTCCTTGCGTCCCTTCTGCAGCAGCAGGCGCACGCCATCGAGGCCCACCTTGTCGAGCTTGTCGATCGTGCGCATCACGTTGAGCTTGAGCGGCGCGCCGGCGGGCGTGGTGTCGTCATCCGTCACGCCGCACGATTCGATCACGCCGTCGAGCACCTTGCGGTTGTTGACCTGCACGAGGTACTGGCCGGTGCTCACGCCGATCGACTCGAGCGCGTCGGCCATGATGCAGCAGCACTCGGCGTCGGCCATCATGCTGCTCGCGCCAACGGTGTCGAAGTCGAACTGCCAGAACTCGCGGAAGCGGCCCGGCCCGGGCTTCTCCATGCGCCACACTGGCCCCGCCTGGTAGCGGCGGAACGGCCGTTGCAGGTCGTTCTGGTACTGCGCGACAACGCGACTCAGCGGCGCCGTCAGGTCGTAGCGCAACGCGACCCACTCGTCGTCGTCATTGCGGAACGCGAACACGCCGGCGTCCGGCTGTTCCGACTCCGGCAGGAACTTTCCGAGCACATCGAGATACTCGAGCGCCGGCGTCTCGAGCGGCTGGAACCCGTAGCGCTCGTAGACGCGCCGGATCCGGTCGAGCAGTTGCATGCGCCCGGTCAGCACGTCGGCGAACACGTCGCGGAATCCCTTGTTCACGCGCGCGACGGTGCGCGGCGCCTTCTTCTGTTTCGGCTTCTTCTCCGCCTTCTCGTTCTTGTCAGCCTTGTCGTTCATGGTTCGTCATCCGGTCAGTCGATCATCAATGGGGTCAGCCCGCGAGCCGCACGGAGTGCGGACGCACGACGGAAAGCGGGGCCGCCGCACTGGCGTGTCGTGGTGTCCGTCGGCGCAGGAGTCGCATGGCTGTTACCGTCGATCTGATGATCGCTGACCGGCTGGCTGGTGGCCGCTAATACGACGTGCCGGGCGCCGGTTCAACTGTGGGTGGCGCGGTGTTGCTCTTCTCTTGCGAGTTCTCGACGCTTCGCGAGCGTGGGGGACAAGACCACGAGTCCGGAGTCAGCGCCGCGGGATGCTGTCGGGGAGTCAGAGCCGCGCGTTCGTTCGGTGTGGCCTCACGCGTACCGCTACCTCCGCCTGCGCCTCCGCTCCGGGCTTGCAGGCACCGGAATGCGGTTGACCGCGCCGCCATGGCAGGCTTCTATACAGCGACGCCTCGCACCGTGTCGGTCACCGGTCACCCCACTCGCGCGCGCATGTTCATCCTGTTCATTGTCGGCCTGTTCGCCATCATCGGCGCGCTGTTCGTCGGGTCGCACATGCTGGTGCCCGATGGCCTGAAGGTCGGGCCGCTGCAGATCAAGGGCGTGGCCGCGGGTGGCGCGGGTGCCGCGATCGGCGTACTCGGCGTCGCGCTGATGGCCACCTACCTGCTGACCAGCAAGGCCCCGGACGGCCCGCCGCGCGCCGGGTCGGGTGCGGCCGGCAACGCCAACATGGCCCCCGAGCAGCGCCACGGCGTGACCGACCAGGACATCAACGACCTGATCTGGCACGATCCGCGCGAGGTCGACCCTGCGCTGCGCGATGCGTTCCGCGATGTGACCACCACCCGCAATGCGCCCGACGCCCGCAAGGGCCTGGTGCTGAGCATCTTGCCCGACCGCACGACCTGGAAGGACCGCCGTACGCCGCCGGCCGCCGGCGAATTCAGTCTCGAGCAATGGGCGTTCACCGTCGAGAAGGTCGGTGAGCTGTACATGGCCGTGGTCAAGGGTGTGGCGATCAACCACACCGATCGTGACTGCCGCACGCTGTCGCTCAGCGCGTACGCGCTCGACTCTTACGGCCAGTCGATCGGACAGGGCGGCACCGTGGTGCGCGACGTGCGCGCGGACGACCGCACCGGCGTGGACTTCGAGATCCGCATCGGCGGAATCAGCATGGATGCGAACAAGAAGCCGAACGCTGACCGCGTGGTGCTGACGCCGGGCAAAGCGTTCTGGGTGACCGACTACTGATGCGCACAATCCTCATTCCCGTGCTTGCGCTGCTGGCATCGGCCGCCTGCGGCTGCACCGTCATCGGCTTCGATACGCCCTACAACAAGGGCATTGACGCGTACCGCGCTGGCAACCTGCCGGAGGCGATCGAGCACTTCAAGGTGGCGATCGAGAAGAAGCCGACGTTCTACGAGGCCTGGTACAACCTGGCGCTGACATACGACGAGCTGGCGCAGTCGCGCATCCGGCTGGCCGAGGCGCGCGAGGCGCATCCCGGCGATCGCGGCACCGGCAGCACGTCGTCTGTGCCGCCGGCCGCGCTGCGCGAGCAGGCCGTGAAAGACACCGAGAAGGCCGACGCAACGTACCAGAAGTGCCTGGAGGTCAACCCGAAGGCGGCACACGCGCTGGTGTCGTACGCGATGTTCCGGCTTGACCAGGGCGACGCCGACGCCGCGCAGCAGTTGCTCGAACGGGCGGTGAAGGCCGAGACCGATCGTGCGTGGGTGCTGACTGCGCAGGGCGCGTTCTTCCAGCAGCAGGGTCGCCGCGACGAGGCGCTGGCCGCATATCAGGGCGCGCTGGTGCGCGAACCGCGCGACGCGCTGACGCACTACCGCCTCGGCACGTGGCACGAAGATGGCAACGACCTGGCGGCCGCGCGCAGCGAGTACGAGACGGCCACCAACCTGGCGCCCTCCGACGCGATGGCCTGGCGCCGTCTCGGCTACCTCTGCGCGAAGCAGGGCGAACCGTTGCGCGGTGCGGCCTCGCTGGAGACCGCGCTCTCGCTGGACAAGGGCGGCGAGGGCACGCGCGCCGATCGCATCGCATTGTTGATCGACATCGCGAAGTGGTACCAGGCGGCCGGCTACCACGAGCGCGCGGTGCATGCGCTGTGGCGCGCGCGCGACCAGGCGGCCGACGATGCGCTGACCGCGCCGTTGTTGAAGGCCTCGTACGCGGTGCTGCAGCACGAGGAAGAAGTCCGCGAGAGTTCGTCCCCGGCGCGCGGCACGAACAGCCCGCGCGTGCCTCCCGTGCGTGACGACGCCACGCCACCCGGCAACAACTCCGGCGGCTAGCACCACGGCACGCGCTGCCACCTCGACTCAGAGTGCCCGGATGACCGCGACCACTCGCATCATTGATGGCCCGCTGCCACCGATTGACCCCCACGCCCCCCACGACGGGGCAGTCGGGCGCGCCCGTGCAGGCGATGCCGGGGCCGAGCTGATCTTCCACGGCCGCGTGCGCGGCACGGAGGCCACAAAGGGTACGGACGGCGGCGACACGGTGCCGATTGTCGCGCTCGACTACGAGCAGTACGAGGGCATGACGGCGGCCGAACTGCAGCAACTGGCCGACGAGACGGCCACGCGCTTTCCGCTGCTCGCGTTCGAGTGCCTGCATCGCGTCGGGCGTGTGCCCGTCGGCGAGGCGTCGCTGCGCGTGACGCTGATCTCGGCGCATCGCGGCGAGGCGATCGACGCGCTGACCTGGTTTGTGAACGAGCTGAAGGTGCGCGTGCCGATCTGGAAGTGGGGCGTGCGCGCGGACGGCAGCCGCTTCCCGTCATGAGCGCCATCGACCGCGCCTCGCACGAGGGCCGCGGCGGCCACCGGTATCAGACCGCGGTGGCTTGCACCCCCGGCTCGCCCGCAATCGCGATTCGCAGACCGATGACACTCGACCTCACGTTGATCGATCCGCCGATGACAAGCGCCGCGCGCCCGCTGCGCGCCGGTCGCACCGTGCGCGTGCAGGTCAGCGGTCACGCCGGCCGCCCGCTGCGCGTCTGGTTGATCACGCCGCTCAATCGCATCGCCTGGACGCGCCGCACCACGCCGCCCGGCACCGGCCCGATCGCCGTCGAGTTCGAACTCGCGCCGGACACGCCGAGCGGCGCGCTGCGATTGATGGTCACCGCCGACCTGCGGCGCGCGCACATGCACACACCGCAAGCGGTGCTGCGACTGCCGTTCGAGGGGCGCGCGCCGTGGCGGCCGGTGTGGCGCTACCGCCAGCGCATCAGCGCGCGCGCCGACGGCCGTGGCCTGCAACAACTGCGCGTCAGTGCGCTGGTGCCGCGCGCGATTCCGCTCAAACTGTGGGTGCACCCGCCGCTGCCGCCGCCCGACCCCGGCTCGCCCGCATCCACCGACGACCTCTACGGCAACCGCTGGCAACACGCCACGCTTGACGCGCGCGAACTCGACGCCGCCGGTGTGATGCCCGAAGGCACCGGCGAGGCCGGGCCGAAGCGCGCGCGGCCGATCGTCTCGCGCGAGATCGACCTCGTGTCGTTCAGCCTCTCGGCCAGCGACGTTGCGCTCGACGCCGACCTGCGCATGGCCCGCCTGGCTGGCGAGCTGGCGACGTTGCCGGCGCACTTCCAGCGCTACCTGCAGCCCGAGCCGCACATCGAGTCGGACGCGCCCGAGGTGCTGGAACTGGCCGCGAGCGTGCCCGACGCGAGCGCCGACGGTGGGCCGATTGCCACGGCGCGCGGCGCATGGAAGGTCGTGCGCTCGCACATGCGCTACGTGCTGCAGCGCGACGAGCATGGCGCGCTCTACGCTGCACAGCGTGGCGTGGGCGACTGCACCGAGTACGCCGCGCTGTTCGTTGCGCTGTGTCGGGCGCGCGGTCTGCCCGCCCGCGTGGCCGCGGGGTGCTTCGGCGACGAGCCGGTGCCGGCGCACGCGGTCGCCGAGATCTGGCTCAACGGCGTGTGGTTCGGCCTCGACCCGACGAACCACGCCGGCTTCTGCATTGGTCTGCCGGCCGCGTTCGTGCCGATGATGCGTGCGAACTGGATGACGGCCGAGCGCGCGTACCAGCCATGGACCGCGACGTTCCTCACGCGCGACCGCGAACCGCCGCACCTGGTGTTCAGCGAGAAGTTCGCGCGCACCGACGAGTTGTTGCCGCCGCCGGTCCCGCCGTTCCGGCTCGTCGGAGCGCCCGCGCCGGCTGTCGCGCCGTTGCCCGACGTGGGCGGCGACTGGATCGCGAGTCAGCGCGTGCGGCCCGACGTAAGTATGGAGCTGGCGGGTGGTGGTCTGCGCGTGATGATCCGCAATGGCACCGAGGCGGCGTGGCGCCTGCAGGTGATAGCGGCGGTGGAGCCGGATGCGCCGCTGGTGTTCGCGGTGCGCGAGGTGCTGGTAGCGAGTGGGGAGTCGCGCGACGTGTTGCTGCCGCATCCGCGCGACGTAGCCGACCTGGTGGGCACGCTCGGCGTGATGGTGGCGGTGTTGGCCGGCGAACAGTTGATCGCGATCGAGAGACGGTAGGGCCACGTCACGTCGTCGCCAGTGACCCCTCACCCAATGGCCAGCGTTGCTCCGCGCGCAGCCGCGCTTCCACCTCGCGCAACAACTCCAGCGGCAGGCTCTGGCCCAGGCTGTCGGCGTCGCGATCAAAGATGTCGGACTCACCACTCGTGTACTCGGTGAGCAACAGCTCCTGCACGCGATGCGCCGCCTCGACGCGCGCACCCTGCTCTCGACCGGCCACGCTCAGGCGCCACGCACCGGTACCATCATGCTCAGCCAGGCCATCGCGCACGGCGCGCTCCAGCAACACGAGCGCCCCGCGCCGGGTCCACGCGCGTAGCGCCAGCAGGGCATCCAGCGTCAGACCACCCTCGCCGGCCAGCCACAGCGTGCGCAGCAGGTTCTGGCGCGCCACGCGCTGCTCGAGCCGGATGCGCGCGATCAGCCGCGCGAAGGCCCCACGGCGCGGCGCAACCAGCAGTGACGCCAGGAAGATCACGCTGCCCGTGAGCACGATCATCGGCCCGGCCGGCAGCTTCTCGTGCAGCACACTGAACCACGTGCCGACGATGCCGGTGATCAGCCCGAACAGCGCGGCCAGCAGCAGCATCGTGCCGAGCCGCTCGGTCCAGAAGCGCGCGGCCACGCCAGGCAGGATCAGCAGCGCGGCCATCAGCACCACGCCCACGGCCGGCAACCCGATGACGACCGTGATGACGATCGCGCCGGTGAGCGCAAGGTCGACGGTGAGCACCGGATAGCCCTGCACCGCCGCGAAGTCGGCGTCGAACGAGATCAGCCGGAACTCCTTGTAGAGTGCGACGAGCAGCAGCAGCACGTTGAGCGCAATCAGCGAGATCGTGAACAGGTCGTCGGCGATGATGCTGGCGGTCTTGCCGAGCAGGAACGAATCGAGCCCGGCCGACGCGCCGGCGCCGCGATCCTGGATGATGCGCGAGAGCGCGATGCCGAGACCGAAGAACACGCTGAGCACGATGCCGATTGCGGCGTCGGGTCGCAGGCGCGTGCGCCGCACCAGCCAGTTGATGAGCACGACGCCGATCAGGCCGGAGATCAGCGCGCCGGTCATCAGCGCGAAAAAGTCGCGGCGTTCGACGAACATGAAGGCGATGCAGATGCCGGGCAGCGCGGCGTGCGAGGCGGCGTCGCCGACCAGCGCGCGCCGGCGCAGCACCGCGAACGAGCCGATCACACCGCTGACCATGCCGAGCAGCGCCGTGCCCGAGATGACCACGAACGTGTTGTACTCCATGCCGAGCGTCGCGGCCGCGCGTCCGAGCACGCCGCGCAGTTGCACCGCGTCGATCATCTGCAGGGCGATCGCCTGGCCGACGACGGCGACGCCGACGATCAGCAGCAGCGTGCTCCGGCGCATCGATCTCATGCGTCGCCTCCGCCGCCGCGCGCGTAGGCATCGACGGCCGCGTCGAGCAACGTGGTGCGGCCGCCGTAGGTGCGGCGCAGATTCTCGCGCGTGAAGGTGTCCTCGATCGGACCGTCGGCGATCACGCGCGTGTTGAGCAGGATCACGTGGTCGAAGTAGTCGCGCACGGTCTGCAGCGTGTGATGCACCACCACCACCGTCCGGCCGCCGTCGCGCAGGTCGTGCAGCGCGGTGACAATCGCGCGCTCGGTCGCGGCATCGACGCCCGCGAACGGCTCGTCCATCAGGTAGACCGTAGCCTCCTGCGCCAGCGCGCGCGCGAGGAATACGCGCTGTTGCTGGCCGCCCGAAAGCTGGCTGATCTGGCGCGCCGCGTAGTCGGCCATGCCGACCTTTCGCAGGCACTCCATCGCGGCCTCGCGGTCGGCGCGGCCGGGCCGACGGAACCAGCCGAGCCGGCCATAGCGGCCCATCGTGACCACTTCGTGCACGCTGATCGGGAAGTCCCAGTCCACCGATTCGCGCTGCGGCACGTAGCCGACCAGCCGGCGCTGCTGTTCGTACGGCTTGCCGAAGATCAGCACGCGACCGCTGGCGCGCGGCACCAGGCCGAGCACCGCCTTGATCAGCGTGCTCTTGCCGGCGCCGTTCGGGCCGACCACGGCGATGAGCTTCTCGGCGGGCACCGTCAGGTCGACGTCCCACAGCACCGGCCGGCGGTGGTAGGCGACGGTCATGTCATGGACTTCGAGCGGTGGCGGCGTGGCGGGCGCGGCGCTGGCACCGCCGCTGCCGTCATCCGGATTGCGCTGGAACATGCGGAACATCGTCGTCGTCAATCCTGTTCGAGCCGTGCGACCAGGTCGCTGAAGCCGAAGTGTTCGGCCCAGCCGCGCGGCGTCGCATTGAAAGCCGGCTCGGTGATGGTGCGATCGGCGCCGTGCGCGAGCAGTCGCTCGACCGCCGGAAGGCTGCCCACGCGCGCCGCCAGGTGCAGCGGCGTGAGCGGGTTGCCGCCGCATCGCGCCGTGCCAGAGGGGTTGGCGCCGCGCGCGACGAGCCAGTCGATCGCGTCGCACTGCCCGGCCGCGGCCGCGAACACCAGCGCTTCGGCCAGCACGGCGGCCGTGTCGGTGGCGGGTTCGAGGATGCGATCCTTCGGGTGGCGGTAGAGGCCGTACGCGCCGGGCTGCAGCGTGCCGTCGTCGCTCACCAACGTCGCCGCGCGGTCGAGATCGCCGACCGACACCAGCGCAGCGAGGTCCGGCGTCGCGCCGCGCTGAAGCAACATTCGCGCGACATCCACCAGCCCCGCGTCCTCGCAGATGTGGAACACCGCGGCGTACAGCGGCTGCCCGTTGCGATGGTTGATGTTCGCGCCAGCCGCGAGCAGCGTGTCGATCAGCGCCTCGCTCACACCGGCCGCCAGCGCGCCGCTGCTGCTGGTGACGAGCCCGAGCGTGGTCCAGCTCCACTCGCCGAAGTCGGTCTCGGCATCGACGGCCGCACCGGCGCGCAGCATCACGCCAGCCAGTTCCGGCGCGTTGCCCGGCACCGGCAATACCAGCGGATTGCCGCTCACGTGGTGCAGCAGCGTCGCCTGGCGGAAGTACGCGTCGTACGGCGGCCCGACCCAGTCGATGCGCGTGTGCACCGCCGCCGGTTCGCGCCGCAGCAGGGCCTCCAGGCCGCTCGCATCGCCGCCCGCAATCAGGCCCAACGCCTCGAGGTACACCTGCTTCGGATCGCTGCTCATCATCGTTACTCGCCCAGTGCCTGCACTATCGTGTCCACGTTGTGGCGCACCATGCCGAGGTAGGTGTCGCCTTCCTTGCCGGCCTCGCCCATCGCGTCGGAGAACAGCTCGCCGCCGACCACCACCTTGTGGCCCATCGACTCGCAGCCTTCGATCAACGACTGGATCGAGCGCGGGTTGACGGTCGACTCGATGAACACCGCGCGGATCTTGCGCTGCACGATGAACTGCTTCAGCTCGTTGATCGCCGCGACGCCGGCCTCGTCTTCGGTGGAGATGCCCTGGATCGCGCGCACCTCGATGTCGTACGCGCGGCCGAAGTAGCCGAACGCGTCATGCGCGGTGACCAGCACGCGGCGCTCCTTCGGGATCTGCGCGATGTGCTGCTTCGCCACCTGATGCAGCTGGTCGAGGTCGGCGTCCACCTTGCGCCAGTTGCGGCGGATCTTCTCGGCGTGCAGGTTGTCGTAGTTCGCCAGCGCCTCGCAGATCAGCTTCGTCGCGCGCTGCCACAGCGACACGTCGAACCAGATGTGCGGATCGGGATGGCCGGCCACCTCGCGCCGCAACTCCTGCGGCACGGCCTCTCCGACCGGCACGGTGAGCCGCTTGCTGCTCATGCGGGCGAACAGGTCGGACATTTTTCCTTCGAGCATCAGGCCGTTGTAGAAGATCACTTCGGCGCCGGAGAGTGCGCGCACGTCGCCCTCGGTGGCCTTGTACGAGTGCGGATCGGAGACGAAGTTCATCAGCTGGGTGACGGTGACGAACTCGCCGCCGACGCGTCGCGTGACGTCGGCGATCATGCCGGTGGTGCAGACCACGTTGATCGGCCCGGTGAGTGCGGGGTCGCGCTTGAAGGCCTGGTCGGGCGTGCCGATGGTGCCCAGCGCATTGCCGTCGTGCCCGTGTTCGTTGCCGGCGGTCGGCGCCGAGGGCTTGCATGCCGTGGTGAACGCCGCACCGACGACAACGGCGACGGCAATCGCGAGAGCGGCGAACAGGCGGCGATGGCGACGGTGGTTCATAGGGGCGTGCGAGACGGATGGTGGGCGGTGACGCGGGCGCGAAGTTTCCCTAGTCTAACTTTCGGGGCGAAGGTCGTCAAGGTGGGGGCAACCGCGAGGGCGCGAGGTGGCCAGCCATCCACCATTTCCCCGCTCCCTTTCGGTCGCGGCTCTTTCCCGCGCGGCGGCACAATCCACACACGCGCGCACCTTGCGGGCGACGGATGCCACAATGGGGCGCCGTTGGTCCACCGTTCCCGTCACGATGCACAACACTGAGATTGCCGCCGTCTTCTTCGAGATGGCCGACCTGCTGGCCGTGCAGGGCGGGGAGGTGCATCGCTCGAAAGCGTTCTCGCGGTCGGCGCGTGTGATCGAAAAACTGCCGGAGCCGGTCAGCGTGATGCTGAAGAAGGGCACGCTCGAAGACGTGCCGGGCATCGGCGAAGGCACCGTGCATCGCATCAAGCAGATCCTGCGCACCGGCAGCTGCGACACGCATCGCCAGCTGCTGGCCAGCCTGCCGCACGGCCTCGCGGAGATGCTGAAGATCCGCGGACTCGGGCCGAGCCGGCTGCGCGTGATCTACAGCCACCTGCGCATCAGCAGCGTGGACGCGCTGGAAGCGGCCGCGCGAGCGGGCAAGCTGGCCGGGTTGCCGCGCATCGGCCAGGGCACGCAGGAGCAGATCCTCCACGGCATCCTCACGTATCGCACGCGCATCGACCGCGTGCCGCTCGGCACCGGCCTGCGACGAGCCGAGGAGATCCTGCAGGCGATTCTCGCGGTGCCCGGCGTGATGCGCGCCGAGATCGCGGGGTCTTTGCGCCGGCGCAAAGAGTCGTCGAAGGACCTCGACGTGCTGGTCGCGGCCGACGATCGCTCGGCCGTGACGCAGGCCTTCATGCAGTTGCCGCAGGTGGTGGAGGTGATGATCGGCCACACCAGCCGGGCCAGTGTCCGGCTGCGCAGCGGCATGCAGTCCGACATCCGCGTGCTCGCGCCCGAGGAGTTCGGCGCCGGCATGCACTACTTCACCGGCAGCAAGGACCACAACATTGCGATGCGCAACCGCGCGAATCGCATGGGCATGCACCTTTCGGACCACGGCCTGTTCACGCGCGAGAAGGAAGTGCTGATCAACCCCTGCCCGCGCGAGGAAGACGTCTTCACCGGCCTCGGCCTGCCGTTCATCCCGCCGGAGCTGCGCGAGGACACCGGCGAGATCCAGGCGGCCGAGCGCGGGCAGTTGCCGCAGCTGATCACGGCGGCCGATCTGCGCGGCGACCTGCACATGCACACCACCTTCTCCGACGGCAGCGGCACGGCCGACGAGATGGCGCGCGCGGCGATCGACAAGGGCCTCGGGATGATCGCGATCACCGACCACTCGTACAGCCTGCGCGAGACACTCGGCGAGCAGCGCGAGCACCTGCAAGGCCTGCGCAGCCGCTACGAGAAGCACGGCCTGCGCATCCTGCAGGGCGTGGAGGTGGACATCCTCGCGACCGGCCAGCTCGAGATGGACACCGAGTTGCTCGCGCAGATGGACTTCGTGGTGGCCAGCGTGCACAACCAGTTCGAGCTGCCATACGAGATCGCGACGCAGCGATTGATCCACGCGATCGAGAGTGGCGTGGTGGACGTGATCGGCCACCCCACCGGCCGCCGCTTCTCGCGGCGCGATCCGTCGGCGATTGACATGGAGCGCGTGCTCGATGCGGCGCGCCGTTGCGGCGTGGCGATGGAGATCAACGGCCAGCCCGACCGGCTCGACCTCGATGCGGTGTCGGCGCGGCACGCGGTGGAACTCGGCGTGCCACTGAGCATCAACTCTGACGCGCACAGCACGGCCGAGCAGCAGAACCAGACGCTGGCGCTCTACACCGGCCGGCGCGCGTGGGCCGAGCCGCGCAACGTGATCAACTGCTGGTCGGTCAACGGCATCCTGCGCTGGCGTCACGACCGGATGCGCAAGGTAACCGTCGCAATCGGCATCGACCTCTCGCAGTTGCCGCCGCCACCGCCGCCGGACGAGAGCGATGACGAGGCAGCGGCCGGTGAGGCGACCGCCGGCGAACCGCCTGCCGAGCGCGTCGGCGGTGATGACCCGGCCGTGCTCGCAGAGCTGTTCCGGCAGACGCCGTTGTCGAGCGAGTTGCTCCTGCGGTTGCAGTCGTGGATGCAGTCCGGCGACGACGCGGCCGTGGAGGCGGCGTTGCAGCTGATCGGTGAGATTCCGGTGCAGGTCGCGTTCAACCTGGTGCTGCAGTCGCAACAGCCCGCACCGCCCGCGCCGGCCACCGAAGCAGAGTCGCTAGCGAGCCTGCAGTTGCCGCCGCGCGTGCAGGCGGCGCTGGAGAAAGAAGGCATCGCCACGTTGCCGGCGCTGCTCGCGTTGTCGTTGCCGGCGCTACGCAAGGTGCCGGGCGTCGGTGCAAAGGCGGTGGAGCAGATCGTCGCCGCGTTGACCGACGCCGGTTTGCAGTTGCGCCGCAAGTGACGACCGCGCGCGTTGTCACGCGCATTTGACTGGCGGGGGCCGTTCGGCGCGGTATGCTCCCCACGCGGTCTCCGTCTGTGCTCGATGCTCTTTCTTCCACGCGCCTCGCATGCCGCATCGTCGATCCCCTGTCGATCAATCGTTGCTCGCCGTGGTCATGGCCGGAGGCGACGGCAAACGCCTGCGCCCGCTCACCGAAGAACGCGCCAAGCCGGCCGTGCCGTTCGGCGGCATCTACCGCATCATCGACCTCACGCTTTCCAACTGCCTGAACAGCGGCATCCGGCAGATCCTGGTGCTCACGCAGTACAAGTCCGACTCGCTGATCCGCCACCTCGAGCAGGGCTGGTCGTTCCTCTCGCACGAGATGGGCGAGTTCATCTGGAACATGCCGCCGCAGAAGCGCGTCGGCGACGCCTGGTACCAGGGCACAGCCGACAGCGTCTACCAGAACCTGTTCAAGATCCGCGGTACACGGCCGGCCTACATCGTCGTGCTCTCGGCCGACCACATCTACAAGATGGACTACCGCCGGATGCTCGACTTCCTGATCGAGCAGAAGGCCGACGCGGTGATTGCCACCAACCCGGTGAGCAAGGCCGAGGCGCGCGAGTTCGGCGTGGTGCAGATCGACGACAGCTACGCGATCCGCGAGTTCCGCGAGAAGGTGGCCGACCCGCCGACGATGCCGGGCAAGCCCGACACGTGCCTCGCGAACATGGGCATCTACATCTTCCCGGCCGACCTGCTCTACGACGTGCTCGAGGAGTACTGCGGCCGCGGCACGGGCTACGACTTCGGCAAGGACATCCTGCCGGCGCTGGTCAATCGCGGCATGCGCGTGTGCGCCTGGCCGTTCGAGGATCTGAACCAGGCGGCCACGCCGTACTGGCGCGACGTGGGCACGCTCGACGCGTACTACGAGGCGAACATGGACCTCGTGTCGGTCAACCCGTCGTTCAACCTCTACGACGAGACCTGGCCGATCCGCTCGCTGCGGCAGCACCTGGCGCCGGCCAAGTTCGTGTTCGCCGGCGGGCGCGACGACGACCAGCGGCGCGGCGAGGCGCTGGACAGCATCGTCTCGGCCGGGTGCATCGTGTCGGGCGGCCACGTGCAGGCCAGCCTGCTCTCGCCGGCCGTGCGTGTGAATTCCTGGGCGCGGGTCGAGGGGTCGATCCTGATGCACGAGGTCAACGTCGGCCGTCGCGCGCGCATCAAGCGGGCGATCGTGGACAAGAAGGTGGAGATTCCGCCGGGCGTCGAGATCGGGTTCGATCCGGAGGCCGATCGCAAGCGCGGCTTTGTCGTCACCGAGTCCGGCCTTGTGGTGGTGGGTCGCCGGCAGAAGATTCCGGAGGCGACGGTGCAGATCAACACGAGCTGAGCCGCCGGGATCGCCACACCACACCACATGCACGACGACACCACCATCTCGTTCGCATGGCGCCAGCCGCTCACCGACAGTGAGATGGTCGCGTTGGTGACCTCGCACGGCGGCAATGCGGTTGCCGGGTGGTGGGATCAGATCCGCCCGCACAGCCTTGGCTGGGTCACCGCGCGGCTCATCGGTGGCGACGACGACGACGGCCGCCTGATCGGCTTCGTGAACGTCGCGTGGGACGGCGGCGACCACGCGTTCCTGCTCGACACCAAAGTGGCCGGGTCGCACCAGCGACGCGGCATCGCCACTCGCCTGGTGCGCACAGCCACACAACACGCGAAGGCCGCCGGCTGCGAGTGGCTGCACGTCGATTGTGATGAGTCACTCGCGGCGTTCTACTTCGACGCGTGCGGCTTCCGGCCCACGACGGCGGGGCTGATTCACCTGTACGGGCCGGTGGCCGGCGAGTGAACCGCGCGAGCCGCGGATGCAGCACACGAAGAGCTGCGACCGTCAGGGAGCCTCGTATGCGTCGCGCCTCGGTCGCGGTGGCGCCACATTCCATCCGCATGATTCGGGCTACCACAAAGTGGCCGGGGACAGCGAAGCTGTCCCCGGCTGGCTGGCTGGTTA
>JBFWQT010000088.1:0-17319 GCA_050249295.1 Planctomycetota bacterium | reverse complement strand
ACTCGCAACTCGACGCGATCCGCACGTTCATCGCGCGCGCCGGGCAGGCGATCAACGACGACAGCGGACACGGCCAGGCGATCGGCATCATCCTCTCCGGCGGCCCCGCGAGTGTGTACGCCGCGAACGCGCCGACGCTGCCGGCCGACGTGTTCACCTCGGCGCTGCCCGTGCTCGGCATCTGCTACGGCATGCAGCTCGGCGTGCAGGCACTCGGCGGACGTGTTGGCTCGGGCCACCTCAGCGGCGCGGGCGGCGAGTACGGCCGGCAGGAACTCACCGTGCAGCAGCCGCCGGCGGCTGGCGCCGAGCCGATGCCCGACCTGTTCCGCGGCTTCACGCATGGCGACTCCACCGTGGTCTGGATGTCGCACGGCGATCAGGTCGAGGACCCCGGCGAGCAGTTCCTGCCGTTGGCCCGCACCGCCAACTGCCCGTTCGCAGCCGTGCGCCACGCGTCGCGTCGCTTCTACGGCCTGCAGTTCCACCCCGAGGTGCACCACACGAAGCGCGGCCGCGACCTGATCTCCAACTTCCTCTACGAGGTCTGCGGCGCAGCCGGCGACTGGCGCGTCACGTCGTTTGCCGAGGCGGCCGTCGCGCAGATCCGCGCGCAGGTGGGCGGGCCGGATGCGCCGGGGCGCGTGCTCTGCGCGCTGTCGGGCGGCGTCGATTCGGCCGTGGTGGCTGCGTTGTGCGCGAGGGCCATCGGTCCGCGGCTGTCGTGCATCCACGTCGACAACGGCCTGATGCGCCAGGGCGAGACGAAGCTGATCGAGGAGACTTTCCGCAAGGACTTCCCCGAGATTGACCTGCACGTGATCGACGCCAGCGAGCGCTTCCTCGGGCGCCTGGCCGGCGTGACCGACCCGGAGCAGAAGCGCATCCGCATCGGCCACGAGTTCATCCACGTGTTCGAGGACGAGTCGTCGCGCATCGACGATGTGCGCTGGCTCGCGCAGGGCACGCTGTACCCCGACGTGATCGAATCCGTGCCGGCCCACGGCGGCCCGACTGCCACGATCAAGCGGCACCACAATGTGGGCGGCCTGCCGGAGAAGATGAAGTTCGCGCTGGTCGAGCCGTTGCGGTTCCTGTTCAAGGACGAGGTGCGCGAGCTCGGCACCGAGCTCGGCCTGCCCGACGATCTGATCTGGCGCCACCCCTTCCCCGGCCCCGGCCTTGGCGTGCGCGTGCTCGGCGAGGTGACGCGCGAGCGCTGCGAGGTGCTGCGCAAGGCCGACTGGATCATGCAGGAGGAGATCCGCCGGGCCGACCTGTACCGCGCGATCTGGCAGGCGTTCGCGGTGTTGCTGCCGGTGCAGAGCGTGGGCGTTATGGGTGACGAGCGCACGTACGAGAACGCCTGCGTGATCCGCGCGGTGGACAGCGTGGACGGCATGACGGCCGACTGGTCGCGCATTCCGCCGGATGTGCTGGCGCGGATGAGCACGCGCATCATCAACGAGGTGAAGGGCGTGAATCGCGTGGTCTACGACATCACGAGCAAGCCGCCGGGCACCATCGAGTGGGAGTAGGCGAGTGGGAGTGACGAGTGGGAATGACGAGTGGGAGTGACGTGTGCCGGACAACGAACTGCTTGCACAGTACCGAACGCCTGGTAACTGCCCGAATCACCTGCTTGTCAGCCAACAGGTTGTGTCCTTCGGCCTTTGCCTTGACGGGTGGAGGGGGGCTGATTATCTTCCTTCCATTCACGGAGCCGGCTTCCACCCTCCGGTGGCCGTGCGTGCGCGCACGTTACAAGCTGTCAGCCCCGTTCCCCGATTCCGTAACGGCCGCAAGGCGCCGGTCTGCCGCGCGATGCCACACCGGCATCCGGGTTGTAACCGGGCAGCAGCCAACGACGTTGTCTCCCCGATGACCTGATCGAGGGGCGCTGCCCCGGACGAGATACCCCATGCCCAAGTTCGCGATCATCAGCGACATCCACGCCAACTGGGAGGCGCTGCAGAACGCGATGAAGTACATCGAGGAGCAGGGGATCACGATGGACCGGATCCTCTGCCTCGGCGACGTCATCGGTTACGGCCCCAACCCGGTCGAGTGCGTGGACGTCGCGATCGATTTCAAGTTCAACCTGCTGGGCAACCACGAAGAGGCTGTGATCAACGGCGCCTTCGGGTTCAACCCGGCCGCCAAGCGCGCCATCGACTGGACGCGCAACCAGCTCAAGCCCGGCGTGTTCTCCAGTGGCCAGAAGAAGCGTCGCTGGGAGTTTGTCCGCACGCTGCCGCTGATGGACAAGACCGAGAAGTACTACTTCGTGCACGGCTCGCCGCGCGACCCCACCATGGAGTACATCCTCAAGGTGGACACCGAGGCGTACTTCGGCGAGATCCCGCCGAAGATCCGCGAGATCTTCGCGATGATCCACGGCCCGTGCTTCGTTGGCCACAGCCACGTGCCGTGCATCATCACCGAGGAAAACGAGTACCACGACCCGGCCTCGGTCGACTACCAGTACAAGCTCGAGCCCGGCAAGAAGTACGTGATCAACGTCGGGTCGGTCGGTCAGCCGCGCGACCAGGACAACCGCAGCTGCTTCGTGATCCTCGATGATGACGAAGGCCTGATGCGCTGGGTGCGCCTCGAGTACGACTACAACACGACGGCCGAGAAGATCCGCGCGATCCCCGAGCTGGACAACCGCAACGCCGAGCGCCTGATCAAGGGCCTCTGACCGTAACGGCCGCAACGGCCTCTGACCGCAACGGCCGCAACGGCCACGCGACGACCGCAAGAGAACATCGCAGCGGCTGGTTGGACCTTCCAACCGGCCGTGCTGCGTTTCAGGTCGCATCCGGACGACGCGCGGACATGTGGCTGTGCACAGGATTTGACACCGTTGGACATGTTCAGGCCGTGTAACATGGGGCCAGCAAAGCCGCCTGCCACCGTCGCCCGGCATGAACTACCGCGTTTCGCTCGATGTCTATTCCGGCCCGCTCGACCTGCTGATCTATCTGATCAAGCGGACCGAGGTGGACATCCGCGACGTGTCGGTCGCTCAGGTGATCGACCAGTTCATTGACATGATCCACCAGATGCGCACCGAGGTGGATCTCGAACTCGCCGGCGAGTTTCTGGTGCTCGCGTCCACGCTGCTCGAGCTGAAGTCGGAGCTGATGCTGCCCGGCCAGGCGGGCGCGGATGCCGCCGAGCAACTGCAGCTCGGTCTCGTGCGGCAGCTGATCGAGTACAAGCGCTACCGCGACCTCGCGCTCGCGCTCGATCGCAAGGGGCGCAACCAGTCGCGCTGCTTCCACCGGCCGGAAGGCCTGCTGCCGGCCGAAGATCGCGAGGACCTGTACCTCGAGGATGTCGGCATCGGCGATCTGTTCCGCGCGTGGCTGTCGATGGTCGTCGAGACCGAGCTCTCGATGCGCACGATCGTGTACGACGACCGCCCGGTGGAGGAGGTGCTCGACGAGTTGCGCGAGGTGCTGCCGCTGGACACGTGGGTGCCGCTGCACCGGCTGATCCCCGACGCCAACGACCGCGCCCGCCTGATCGGCATCTTCTGGGGCATCCTCGAACTCACGCGCCGCCAGGAGTGCCGCGTCGAGCAGGGCGAGAGCGGCGACATCATGGTCAAGCGCGTCGCGCCGCCGCCGCCGGGCGAGGTAGACACCGAGCAGCGCCTGGACCGCAGCGACGAGCCCGATGTGGAAGCCGGAGCGGCCAACGCCCCGGAGGGCAACGGGGGCCCTGATGATGCCGACTGATCGCATTCCTGCTGTCGCGCCGCCGATGGCCGAGGTCGCCGATCCGCCGATCGTCGAGAGCGATGATCGCATCGAGCGGCGCGTGCTGGTGGTCGACGACGACAAGTCGGTGCTCCGGCTGTTCGAGCGCTTCCTCTCCAGCACGCCGTGGAAGGTGACCACCAGCACCACCGCCGAGGCCGGCCTGCAGCGGCTCGTCGAGCAGGGCTTCGACGTGGTCGTGTCCGACCTCACGCTGCCGAACATGACCGGGCTGGAAATGCTCGAGCATGTGAAGAACGAGGACGCCGACCGGCCGTTCATCCTCGTCACCGGCTTCGCCACCGTCGAAAGCGCCGTGGAGGCGATGAAGAAGGGCGCGTTCGACTACCTGACCAAGCCGATCGATCGCGACAAGCTGCTCGTCACGATGCAACGGGCGATGCGCCAGGCCGACCTTGTGCGCGAGTTGCACGCGCTGCGCAGCGCCGTGTCGGATCGCTACGCGTTCGGCGACATCGTCGGCCGCAGCAAGGCGATGCACGAGGTCTTCTACCTCTCCGAACGCGTCGCGCGCACCGCCAGCACGATCCTCGTTCAGGGCGAGTCGGGCACCGGCAAGGAGCTGATCGCCAAGGCGATCCACTTCAACTCGCCGCGCCGCGACAAGCCGTTCGTGGCGGTCAACTGCGGCGTGCTCAACGACAACCTGCTCGAGAGCGAACTCTTCGGCCACGTGAAGGGCGCGTTCACCGGCGCGCACGCCTCGCGCAAAGGCCTGTTCGAGGAGGCCCACGGCGGCACGCTGTTTCTCGATGAGATCGGCGACGTCACGCCGGCGATGCAGGTCAAGCTGTTGCGCGTGCTGCAGGAGCGCGAGATCAAGCCGGTGGGCAGCAACGAGAGCCGCAAGGTGGACGTGCGCGTGATTGCCGCGACGCACCGCAACCTGCGCGAGATGGTGGCCGCCGGCGAGTTCCGCGAAGACCTGTTCTACCGCGTGGCAGTGATCACGATCGACGTGCCGCCGTTGCGCGAGCGGGTGGACGACATCCCGCGCCTGGCCGCGCACTTCATCAATCACTTCTGCAAGCTGCAGGGCATGGCGCCGCGCACGATTTCGCCCGACGCGCTGACCCTGCTGATGAACCACCAGTGGCCCGGCAACGTGCGCGAACTCGAGAACGTCATCGAGCGCGCCGTCTACATCGGCACGACCGCGCAGATCCAGCCGGCCGACCTGCCGGGCGAGTTCCACAAGCGGCCCGACCTGCCCGGCTTTGCCATGGGTGACCTCAACGGCACACTGAAGGAGGCGCGCGAGGAGGCGCTGGCGCTCGTCGAGGAGCAGGTGATCCGCAAGGTGCTGCACGAATGCGAAGGCAACAAGGTGCGCGCCGCGCGTCGCCTCGGCATCTCCCGCGGCAGCCTCTACAACAAGCTTGCGCGCTACGGCATCAACGACTGATCGCGCGATGGACGACAAACCGCCGGTGTCGGTCAGGGATCTGCTGGGCATGGTGCGCGAGCGGGAACAACCGGTTCTCGATTCGATCGTCGACGCGAGCGTCGTCGGAACCGTGTTCGCCCTGTGGATCGCGTTGCTGGTCGCGTGCATCGTGATCGCCGCCACGACGATGGGCGGAAGTGCGGTGCGACGGCTGCCGGTGGCCAATGTTGCGGCCGTGGCGGCCATCATGATGGCGGTCTACCACCTCGTGGCGATGCCAGGGGCGGCGCTGTACGCCGTGCTGCTCGTGCAGTGGCCGGGCGCGCGCCACACGCGGCGGCAGGCGCTGCACCACGCGATCCAGCGCCTGGCTGACCTGCGCGCCACGGGCCTGTGGCTGACGATCGCCGCGGCCCTGCCGATGATCTGGGCGGCCGCACTCGCATCGGTGAGCACCATTGGCGCTATTCATGTACTGAACGCGATCCAGCTCGGCGTGCCGGCGTTCGTCTCGGCCTGGTACGTGCCGCAGGGCACGATGGGCCGCGTGACCGCCCTGCACATGCGCGAAGCGGGCGCCGCGTGGGGCGGGCACACACCCGGCGAAGTGCTGAGCCGACACGAGCCGGCGCTGACGAGCATGCTCGCGTTGTGCTCGTGGCCCGCCATCGCCCTGGCGCTCGCCGGGCCGTTTGTGTGCCGGGCCGGCGGCCCGGGTGGCTGGATGCAGGGCGCGTCGGTGATGTGGGGTGTGCTGGTGCTGTGGCTGCTCGGCATGTGCCGGGCAGCACCCGTGATCTTCTGGCTCGAACGCAGCGAGCGCGGCGGCGAGTCCTGGCTGAGCGATCAACCATTCGCTGCGGCCGACGACACAACCCGACTGGTGCCGGCCGGTCCAGGCGACACGGCGCAGGCTGCTGCGCTGCCGTCGGAAGGCGGATCGCTCCGTCGCACCCTGTTCTGGGGCCTGGTGGCGCCGATCGTGTGCACCGGTGTTGCGCTCGGTTTGTCCGGCTGACGACCGCTGCCTCGTCACGACAGGCGGATGCCGAACCCGAGCTGCAGGCCGACGCGGCCGAGGCTCGATGGCGGCGGCGCGAACGTCGAGCCGATCCCGCCGTAGAAGCCGAGCACACCACCGAAGAACGCGAACATGTCGCCGAAGTACGCGCGGACACCGGCCTGCATCTCCACCGGCAGGTAGAGGCGCACACCGTCGCCATCAAAGAAGAACGACAGGCCGAAGCGGAGCCCGTAGTAGCCCTCCAGCGCCGGGCGGTTCAGTTCGTCGAGCGCGAACGGCGAGAGGAAGAACAGGCCGAGCGGCTCGATCGTCAGGTAACCGACGTTGCCGGTGCCGGTCGATTCGATCAGGCCGAGGTCGAGCGCCGGGCTGAACGCCGACTGCATTCCGAAGCGGCTGCCGGGGCTGATCGTCACGCCGCCCGCATCGTACGCGCGCTTCTCGTTGAAGAACGGCGCGAAGGTGCCGCAGACATCGATGATCGATCCGGAGAACATCGGCGCGGTTGCCGGCACCGGCTGCGTCGGCGGGCCTTCGTACACCAGGCGATAGCCGGGCGGCGGCTGGTACTGCGGCGGGGGCGGCTGGGGCTGGGGCTGCGGCTGGTACGTCGGCTGCGGCGGTGGAGGCTGATACGTGCTGGTGCCGGGTGTACCGGGGCCAACTGGCTGCGGCGAGCCGAAGCCGGTGGGGTCTTGCGCGCTGGCGGTCGGAGCGGTAGCGGCGAGCGCGAGTGCGATGACGGTGACGACGGCGAGGGTTTGCAGATGCATGGCGGATGGCCACTCCACGGTATGCAATGCGTGTCGCAGTACTCTACGCGCGGGGCGTGGCCGATGTCGGCTGGTACCCTGGCGACCATGCGCCGGATCGCGCTGCACCGACGCGTGGTCATCGAATGTGCAACGGCTGTCAGATCCGGACCAGCTCACCACTGCAGGACGGCAGCGCCCGACGTCAGCCCGCTGCCGGCCGCGGTGAGCAGCAGGCGCTGGCCATGCACAACGCGGCCCGCCGCGACCGACTCGTGCAGCAGGATCGGCAGGCTCGCAGCCGACGTGTTGCCAACGCGGTCCACGTTGCCGAGCACGCGCGCCGGCGGCACACCGAGCTGGGCCGCGACGCGGCGAACCATGCGCGCGTTCGCCTGATGCGCAAGCAGCCAGTCAATCGCAGCGACGTCGGCCACGCCGGCCACGCGCATCGCCTCGCGCGCGGCGTCGGCCATCGCGTGCACAGCCACGCGGAACAGCGTCTCGCCGGCCGGCATGCGCATCAGGTGCGCGCGCTCGGCCAGCAACGCGGCGCTCAGCGGCTGCCGACTGCCACCGGCCGGGATGTGGATCAGGTCCTGCTGCGATCCGTCGCTCGCGCCCACCACCGCCAGCACGCGCGCGCCGGGTTCGTCGCCACTCACCACCTGCAACGCCAGCGCGCCGGCGCCATCACCGAAGATCGGCGCGGTGCTGGCGTCATCCGGATTCACGCGCCGGCTCAACACGTTCGCGCCGATGATCAGCGCGGCGCGCGTCATTCCGCTGGCGAGCTGCGCGTGCGCGACGCCAAGCGCATGCACGAAGCCACTGCACGCGGCCGCGAGATCAAACGCGGTGCAGCGCAGGCCGAGCGCGTCGGCGACCAGCGGCGCGGTGGGCGGCAGCAGGCGGTCCGGCGTGCTCGTGGCCAGCACCAGCAATCCGACGTCGCGCGGCTCGATCGCGGCGGCCTGCAGCGCAACGGCGCCGGCGCGAATGGCCAGCGTCGAGACGCCCTCGCCATCGGCCGCGACGCGCCGTTCGAGAATGCCGGTGCGTTGTTCGATCCAGCCGGGGTCGAGGCCGAGCTGCCGTTCGAGCACGTCGTTGCGCAACACGAGTGGCGGCAGCGCGGAGCCGGTGCCGGCGCGCAGTGCGGGCGGAGAGATCATGACGCATCCTCGCCACCACGAGCGCCGCGGGCGCGGCGGGCGCGGCGGGCGCGGTGGGCGCGGTGACAAACACAGTGGATCGACGGTGATGCCGGCATCGGCTCCGGGGTGCATGCTGCAGCGGCAGCGGAGAACTGGCGCAGCATGCCATCAACTATGTCGTCGTCGCGCCACTACTCACTACCGGCGCGGATCACCCGGCAACGCCGGCCACGACACCGGCGCCGACTCGAGCGCCGCCAGCGAGTTGTCGAGGATCTGCTGGTCGGTGGCGAGCAGATCCCTGACCAGTTGCACCAGTTCGGTCGATGCCTCGTCGGCCGGAACCGTCGCGGCCAGCTCGAGCAGTTCGCGCCAGCGCACTTCGCGGGCGAGCAGTTGCAGGTGCAGCCGCGCCATCATCGGGTTGCGCGCCAGCGCCTCGCGATGGTCGGCCGCAATGATCAGGAACTGACGGCAGATCGAATCGCGATGCGCGAGGCGGATTGCCTGCCGGCCGCCCTGCTGCGCTGACGTCCACGTGGCGCCGAGCGCTGCCATCGCGCCGACCGCGGCGTCCTCGTCGCGCGGCAACTGGTGCACCAGCCACGGCGCGAGCAGCACATCATCGAGCCGGATCTGTCCGCGTTGCGCGCGTGCCAGCAGGTCGTTGCGCAACGGCGCAAGCGGCGGGTCGGCCGCGCCCGAACCGGTGCGGATCGACCCGACGGCGGCGCCAACCTGGTCCCATGCGACGGACGTCGCGCGCCGGGCCGGCGACTGCGACATCAGCCAGTCCCACAGCAGGTTGGCACGGTTCGACTGGATCATCGCGGTCGCGGCTGCGCGCAACGTCGGCGGTTCGCTGCACAGCGCGGCATCAAGACGCAGGAACGTGGCGACGCGCAACAGCCGCGCGACCAGGTCTTCGTTGCCAACCGCCGACTGCGCCGCCGCGTCGAAGTCGTCGGCACACGACACCAGCGCGCGCGTCGCCGCGGCCGCGTCGTTCCGCAACTGCGCCCGCCATGCGTCGCTGAGCATGCCGGCATGACCGCGCCGCAGCAGCGCCACGAGCTCCGGATCGTCGGCGCGGACCAGTTGCACGTTGCCCGACGCGGCGAGACGACGGAACCGGCACGAGAGCTGTCCCTCGGAAAGCGCAAGCCTCACCAGCGAGCGCACGCCGAGGATGCCGAGCCCGCCGCCCGGAGCCTGCAGCAGCGTGGTGGTCTTGTGGAACCACACCTCTCCGGTCGCGGGGTCGCCGATGATCAGCCGGAACTGACCGGCCTCGCCCAGGTACTCGATATCCACACGCATCCAGCGACCGCGCACGGCGCCAAGACTGGAGAGCGTTTCGCTCGAGCGGGAGAGCGTGACGTTGTGCTCGAGCAAGTCGTTGCGGTTGGAGACCGAGATGCAGGCGCGCATGCCGCGGTCGAGCTCGTCCGCGCGCTTCGATTGCACCCTGCTGTTGCCGGGGAACTCGTCGAGCGGGAACCAGCCGAACTCGATGGTCGACATCGGGCTGCCCCATTCGACCCGCAGGTCGGCCACCACGCGCACGTAGTCGCCGTTGAAGCGCACCGGCACACCGGCCAGATTCACGGTGCGGCACGCCAGCGGCCGCCACGCCGCCGACGCCGACGCCACGTCGCGCTCGAGCATCGCCGACTGCTCGTCGGGTTCCGAGCGCACGACCCAGCCGTCGTCGCCGCGTTCGCCGCCGGGCTCGACCGTGACCAGGCCGGACGTGGTGGTGATCGCCACATCCGCGAGGTTGACCGTGCCGTCCGGCGTGCGTACCTCGCGTCCGACGATGTCGATGCCCGGCGTCTGGAACCCGGCGAGCCGTTGCCAGCGCTGGGCATCCTCCTTGAACTGCGTGCGGCGTGCGTCGCCGAGCGCGGCGCCGCGCGACCAGATGCCGGCGATCTGCGCGATCGACGCCACCTCGCGATGGCGCACCAGCAGCGTGACCAGCAGGTCGCGAACCACCGGAGCCAGTTCCTCCACCGGCTCGAGCTTGCGCAGCCCGGCGATCAGTTCGTCCACGTTGCCGGCCTGCATCAGGCCCTGCAGCCGCAGGCGCGTGAGCTCGACCACCACTTCGCGCGGCTGGTCGCCTTGCCCGAGTGCGGTCTGCGCCTCCTTCGCGGCGGCAGCGGGCAGACCCACGTCGAGCAGGAACCGGCCCATCGTCACGCCGGAGTTGCCGCTGTCGATTGCGCGCAACGGCACCTCGCGCGTCGCGATCACCGCCAGGTCGTCGTCGCTCAGCGGCCGGCACCAGCACTTGTCGCCGTTGCGGATCCACTCGCCGCGGCCGTTCCACCACGCAATGTTGAGCGCGATGCTCTCGACGAAGCGCACGTCCGGCGGATCGCCTTCGTAGATCATCCACGTGAACGGCTGCGGATTGCCGGCCAGCAGCGCATGGCGGCCGTTGCCCATGTCGAACGGACCACCCAGCTGGTCGTAGCCGCGGTCGCCGCCCGGCACCACGCGCATCGATGTCTCGACCAGTTTCTGTCCGTCGAAGCGCCACGCGCGCACGCCCTGTAGCGGCACCTGGATCTTGCGGATGGCGAAGAACCGGCCGGGGCCCGGGTTGACGTCCGACGCGACGATCATGACCTTGCCGTGACGGCCACCCGGGTCGGCGGGGCCGTTCACGTCGTCGACCAGGATGACCTTCTGCGGCGCAATGTATTCGCGCGCCACCGGAGCAAGCGGCAGCCGACGGTCACGACCAACGCGGAACACGTCGAGCGCGAAGTGATTCCAGGCGGCGCGCGCGAGCAGGATCTCGTTGGTGCCGTCGCCATCCAGGTCGGCCACCGATACGTGCGTAACGACGCTGCCGAGGTCTTCGGGCCGTTGCAGATACTGCGGCTCGCTGAACGTACCGTCCGGCAGGCCGAACAGGATGCGCTCGGCGGTGAAGCAGTTCATCGAGTAGATCTCGTCGATCACCAGGTCGAGCCGGCCGTCGTTGTCGACGTCGCCGCGCACGGCGCGCATCCGGTGCGCGCCGGAATCGACCGGCACTCGCGGCACCACGCGTTTGTAGACCACGCGCGGATCGTCGAGCGACGCGATCGTCACGAACCCGAGCCGCCACTCGCGATCCGCGCCACCATAGAAAGTGAAGATCGGCGGCTCGCCGTTCTCCGGCGGCAGGAAGTCCACGGTCGACTCGGCCGGCATCCCGACGGCATCGCGCAGCGGGCGGACATCGAAGTGCAGCAACTCGCGGAAGGTCCACGGGTCGCTGCCAGCCGTCGACGGTGCGACTGCCTCCGACAGGTGGAACACGTCGTCCTCCACGCTCCAGAAGCGCGGCTGGTCGGAACCCGGCAGGTAGACCAGGTCGCCGTGGTCCTTGCGGTGCGTGACCGCCGCGATCCGGCGCATCACCATCAGCAGGTGGCGCGCGCGCGTCAGCACCGCGTCGGCGTCGGCGCCCAGTGCCGAGACCACACCCGGCCGCGGCTCGCCTTGCGGCGTCAGCAGATGCAGCAGCAGGCGCAGCGCCACCTCGCGACTCGCGCTGCCGGGATCGAACGGCGTGCCGCCACCGATGCGGCCGAGGCGCTCGGCGATCTCGAGCGAGAGGCGTGCGCGTGATCGCTCCGACGTCGCGACCGACAGCGCGCGATGCAACTGCAGCACGGCCCGGCGGTCGTCGCGCGCGCCGGCGACCAGCAGCTGGATCGCATCGCAGGCCGCCTCGGAGCCGGGCTGCGTGGCCCAGGCCTCGCCGATCCAGCGGCTCATCTCGCCGGGATCACCTGCCGCTTCGCAGTGCCGCGCGAGCCACAGCGCGAAGCGGCTGACGGGCACGTCGCGCATCGCATCGGCCCCCGCGCCACTGCCGGCCGGCAGCCACTCGCGGTAGCGCGCAAACCACTCGCTGGCCGCGCGCACCTGCTCGGCCGACGCGCCACCCGGAGCCGGCAGCGAGCCCAGCGAGTGCTCGACGATCACCGTGGCCGCCTGCGCGCGAAGGTGCTGCACGGCCGCCGGCAACTCGCGACACCGCTGGCTCCACCCGGGCCGGTGCTCCACCACCAGGTCGTCGACGGCCACGCGCTCGAGCGCGCTACTGGTGGTTTCCAGGAACGCGGCCGCGGCGGTCATCGCGTCGGTGGCGTTGCCGGCGTCGAGCTGCTTGCGGATCGCGTCGGCCGCGCGCTCGGCCTTCTCCAGGGTGTCGAGGTGCGATGCGAGGTTCTCCTGCAACGCCGCCTCGCGGGCGGACTCGGCTGCACGCAACGCCGCGAACACGGCGATGGCCGCGCAGACCATCACGATCGCCGCGGCCGCCAGCGAGCGACGGTGCCGCTTCACGAAGCGGCCGATGCGCTGCACGGTGCTGTAGCGGGCCGCACCAACCATGCCGCCGGACTCATACTGCTCGATGTCGGCCTTGAGCTCGGCTGCGCCGGCGTAGCGCGCGGCGGGCCGGTGGGCCATCGCCTTGCGCACAATCGCGTCGAGCTCGGGCGGCACGCGCAGCGGCGTGGCAGCCAGCTCCTTGTCCGTGCGCAGGCGCTCGACCGGCGGGACCACGTTGCCCCCGGTGACCACCGCCAGGATCTCGAACACCGACTTGCCCTCGTGCGCGCGGCGCAGCGTGAGCATCTCGTAGAGGATCGTGCCGAGCGCGAACACGTCGCTGCGCGCGTCGAGGCGATGCACCTCGCCGCGCGCCTGCTCGGGCGCCATGTAGGCCGGCGTGCCGAGGATCTCGCCCTGCATCGTGTGCACGGTGTCGGGCACGATGTTCGCCGACGTTGGCGGCCGGTCGGTGCGACGTCCGGATTCGTCCGTCGATGCGCCGGGCAGGCGCGCGAGGCCCCAGTCCATGACCAGCACTTCGCCGAACCGGCCGACCATGATGTTGTCGGGCTTGAGGTCGCGATGCACTACGCCGTGCGCGTGCGCGAAGGCCATCGCATCGCAGACTTTCTTGAAGACCTCGAGCCGTTGCACCAGCGGGAACGCACCGTCGCCGTTGCCCGCCAGCAGGTCGTCGCGCAGCGTGAGGATGCGGCGCGCCAGCGAGTCGCCGCGCACGAGCTTCATCGTGAAGTAGATCGTGCCGGTGGCGTCGATGCCCAGCTCGTGCACCGGCGGAATGCCGGGGTGCTGCAGCTGGCCGCCGATGCGCGCCTCGCGGATGAAGCGCACGATCGAGTCGGTGTCGGGCCGCGAGAGAATCACCTTCATTGCGACTTCGCGGCCGAGGTCGTGATCGATCACGCGGCGGATCGCACCCATGCCGCCGCGCGCGATCTCGCCGGCCTGCGTGTAGCGCGCGAACGGAGTCGCCGCCGCAGCCGGCGCGTCGGTGTCGCCGTGCTGCAACTGCACGTCGGCGAGGTCGCCGATCGCGAGGCGCTCATCGAGTGAGGTCCAGCGGCCGGTGGCGGGGGTTGGCACCGGCATGCGCGCCGAGGTCGACGAGTTGTGCAGCGTGCCGGGCGTCGGCGTGTGCGTGGCCGGCACGTGTGGCGTTGGCGCGTCGCTGCCCCGACGGCCGCGCGGGATGGTCGCCTCGATCGGTGCGGCGGTTGGCGGCGGGCCGTGGCGCGGCGGAACTGGTGGAGGCGGCGGTGGCGGAGGTGGCAGGGGCGCCGTCTTGCGCACGCCGCGCTTGAGTGTGGGATCGAACTCGCCGCCGGGTTCACCCGGACCGCGGCCCGGCTCGATAGGTCTGGACATGCGTGACGTGCGGTGCGGCAACAGTTGTAGATCAGCGATGCGGAGCGTTGATCGTAGTTGAATCGAGTATTGAAGCCCACGGGCTGCAATGCAGCCTCTGCGTGGGCTTGCCCACCGGCACGCACATTTGTATGTTGCCGGGTCCGCCGTGATTCGCGGCGACGACGACGACCACACACGCCGACGCGGAGCGTACGCATGCGCGAGTTCAGACTGGTCTCGGACTTTGCACCCACCGGCGATCAACCGGCCGCCATCAAGTCGCTCGTCAGCGGGCTCAACCGCGGCGAGAAGCACCAGGTGCTGCTCGGCGTCACCGGCTCGGGCAAGACCTTCACGATGGCCAACGTCATCCAGCAGGTGCAGCGGCCGGCGCTTATCGTCGCGCACAACAAGACGCTGGCCGCGCAGCTGTGGTCGGAGTTCCGCGAGCTGTTCCCCGAGAACGCCGTCGAGTACTTCGTGTCGTACTACGACTACTACCAGCCCGAGGCCTACGTCCCGCAGACCGACACCTACATCGCGAAAGACGCGCAGATCAACGAGCGCATCGACCGCATGCGGCACAGCGCCACGCACGCGCTGCTCGATCGCAGCGACGTGATCATCGTCGCCTCGGTCTCGTGCATCTACGGCCTCGGCAGCCCCGAGGCCTACCACGGCCAGATCGCGCACCTCGAAGTGGGCATGCAGGTGCAGCGCGACGACGTGCTGCGCAAGCTCGCCGAGATCCAGTACAAGCGCACCGAGTTCCTCGAGCGCGGCCGCTTCCGCGTGCGCGGCGACGTGATCGACGTCTTCCCGGCCTACGAGGAATCCACCGTCGTGCGCGTCGAGTTCTTCGGCGACGAGGTCAGCGCGATTGCAAAGGTGGACTCGCTGACCGGCGAGCTGATCGAAGACCTCAAGCGCACCACGATCTACCCGGCCACGCACTACGTGGTGGAAGACGGCCGGATGGATCGCGCCTGCGAGGCGATCGAGGCCGAGCTGGAAGTGCGCCTCGAGGAGCTGAAGTCGCAGGGCAAGCTGCTCGAGCACCAGCGACTCGACCAGCGCACGCGCTACGACCTCGAGCTGCTGCGCGCGATCGGCAGCTGCCAGGGCATCGAGAACTACTCGCGCCACATGGAAGGCCGCAACGAGGGCGAGCCGCCGCCCACGCTGATGGACTTCCTGCCGCGCGACGCGCTGGTGATCATCGACGAGAGCCACGCAACGGTGCCGCAGATGTTCGGCATGTACGTCGGCGACCGCGCGCGCAAGGAGGTGCTGGTCAAGCACGGCTTCCGCCTGCCGTCGGCGATGGACAACCGCCCGCTGAAGAAGGACGAGTTGCAGGGTGTGCTGACCGACGCCAACCGCCAGGTGCTGTACGTCAGCGCGACGCCCGCCGAGTACGAGCTGGAGAAGGCTGGCGGCCAGGTGGTCGAGCAGATCATCCGCCCGACCGGCCTCGCTGACCCGCAGGTGGAAGTGCGGCCGGCGAAGGGGCAGATCGAGGATGTCGTACAGGAGGTGAAGAAGCGCATTGCGCGCACGCCACCCGAGCGCGTGCTGGTGACGACGCTGACCAAGCGCATGGCCGAGGACCTCACCGAGTACCTGCGCGAGCGCGAGCTGCGCGTGAAGTACCTGCACTCCGACATCGACACGCTCGAGCGCACCGCGATCATCAAGGACCTGCGCATCGGCCACTTCGACGTGCTCGTCGGCATCAACCTGCTGCGCGAAGGCCTCGACATCCCGGAGGTCTCGCTGGTGGCGATTCTCGACGCCGACAAAGAAGGCTTCCTGCGCAGCACATCGTCGCTGATCCAGACGATGGGCCGCTGCGCGCGCAACCTGAACGCCACGGCCGTGCTGTACGCCGACAAGATGACCGACTCGATGGAGGCGGCGATCGGCGAGACGACCCGGCGTCGGCAGGTGCAGGAGGCGTACAACAAGGAGCACAACATCACTCCGAAGGGCATCGTGAAGACGATTGTCGTCGGCCTGGAAGCGGTGGCCGACGGCGACTACCTGACGGTGGACGAGGAGTTCGACGGCCGGGCGAGCAGCATCCTGGCGCGCACCGACCAGCGCATGAAGAAGCGCGGCGCGAAGCAGAAGCGGCAGAGCAAGGCCCGCAGTGACGCCGACGGGCTGAAGGCCGACGTGGCGACGGTGGACATCCCGGAGCGCATCAAGGTGCTGCGCGAGCTGATGCGCGAGGCTGCCCAGAAGCTGGAGTACGAACTGGCGATCGAGCTGCGCGACGAGATCAACGAGCTGGAGAAGCTGCAGCTCGAACTGCTCTAGCCGCGTCCGCCGTCAGTCGTGCTGCACGAAGATGCGGGCCGTGAGACGCTCGCCGTAGGCGACCTGGCTCGTCGCGGTCTGCGCGTTGTCGGTCGGCGACATGCTGTCGGAGAACGCGAACGTGTGCGTGCCGGCACTGATCTGGAACGTGGCTTGCCCGCCGACCGCAACGGTGCCGAGGTAGGTGCCATCCACGAACACGTACTGCGGCAGCGTGTACTCGTTGCTCACGGCGAGCTCGGCCCGGCCGGACTGGCTGGCCGAGCGCTGCAGCCACGAGGGCTGCGACGGCTGCGACGGCTGCGACGGCGGCGAGTAGCTCGACGACGAACTGGACGAGCCGGACGAGCCGGACGAGCCGGACGAGTAGCTCGCCGACGATCCGCCGCCGTCATCGTAGTGCGGCGGCCGGCAGCCGGTCGTGGCCGCAATGGCCATCAGCACGACCATCGCCGCGTGTGCGAACCAGCGCCAGTCGCGTTGCCGCCGCATGCCGGTGCTCCTTCAGTCGATCAGAACATGATGCCGAGGCCGAGCGTGCCGACCACGTCGGAGAGTGTCTCGACCGTGCCCTGGTTCACGTAGTTGATTTCCAGGTCGCCGAACTGGATCACGCGCCACTGGAGCATCAGCGTCCAGAACACGCCGTCGTTGGCCAGCTTGCCGACCATGTCGAACGAGCCGCGCAGGCCGCCGCCGAGGCGCAGCTCCAGCCCGTTGATGTAGCCGGTGCCGCCGCGGTTGCCCAGCTCGCTGAAGCCGAACGAGACATCGACGAACAGGTCGGCCATGTTCGGCACGCGGTAGTTGTAGGTGTTGCCCGGCAGCACGTGCAGTCGCAGGCCGAACAGCACGCCGAAGGTCTCGCGCGTGGTGCTGCCGCCGGCGTTGCAGTCCTCGAGGTAGCCGTGGAAGTGCAGCTCGAGCAGCTCGTCGAACTGGAAGCCGAGGCCGAGGTTGAGGAAGCCGATGCCGGGCGACTTGAGGCCGAGGTTGGTCTGCACCGGCCCGCCGAGCGACGAGAGCGAGAAGCCGTAGTCGACGCTCAGGCCGGCGCGCTGGGTGCTGGAATCCCAGCTGTCGCCGGCCGCCGCCGGGTGGGTGGGCGAGGCCAGTAGCAGGACCGCGACGGCCGCCGCGATCGACACAATAGAAGGTTGCGCAGTCAACACGT
>JBFWQT010000087.1:0-17387 GCA_050249295.1 Planctomycetota bacterium | reverse complement strand
CCCCGGGTTGCGCGCTGCGCGCTCACGCCCCCGGTCAACCCGGGGCTCACGCCCCGGGCTACTGCAGGGGCGCCCCTCCGGGGCTCCGGAGGCGCGCCCTGCCCTGCGAATCAGAGCTCGCGCGTTCCGGCTCGCCCGGAACATCACGCACTCAGCGGATGCGGAATGACTTGCGCTTGCGGCTCGCATTGCCGGCGGTGTCCTTCGACTCCACCACCAGCTCGTGCGCGCCGGCACCCAGCGCCGCGCAGTCGATCGTGGCGTCGCCCTCGGCCTTGTCGGTGCGGAACACCGACTTGCCGTCGACAAACACCTCGATCGTCGCCACCGCCACGTCGTCGGCCGCCTTGACGTTGACCGACACGCTGCCCTCCCACTTGCGCGGCAGGCGGTACGTGATGCGCGGACCGCGCGTGTCGACCACGACCTCGAAGCGCACGTCACTCGCGGTCGCCGTGTTGCCGCTGAGGTCGGTCGCGATCGCCGACAGCTTGTACTTGCCCGGCTTGAGGCTGCCCGGGCCAACGCTCACACTGAACGGCGCGTCGGTGACCGGCTGGCCGAACGGCTTGCCGTCGAGCAGGAACTGCACCTGCTTGATGCCGGCGTTGTCCGTCGCGATCGCATCGATGTCGGTGTCAGCGACCAGCTTCTCGGCCAGCGTGTCGATGTGCACCGCCGGCGCGATCGTATCCGGCGCCTGGAAATCCACGTCGACGACGTGGTCGCCGATCACCTGCACGATGCGACTGCCGGGCGACGCGCCATCGACGTTGCAGGTCACCTCGTAGCGGCCGCGCGCGAGGTTGTCGAACACGAACAGGCCGTTGGGGCCGGTCTTCGCGCGACGCGCGGCGCCGGTGGGCTGGCCGTTCTCGATGCGCTGCAGCTGCAGGCTGGCGTCGGCAACCGCGTCCTTGCCGATGCACACCGAGCCCGACAGCATGCACACCACCGGCTCGCCGCGCGGCGCGACGCGATACACCACGCCCTCCAGCGGCTTGCCGGCGTCGATCAGCGAGAACGCGAGGCTCCAGCCGCCGCTGGCCTGCGTCACCTTGAACATCAACACGTTGGCGCCCGACTTCAGCCGCAGCCCGTTGACGCGCTGCTCCTGGCCGGAGATGCCGTCCTGCTCGAAGACCTGCTTGCCGTTGAGCCAGACCTTCGCGCCGTCGTCAGCCGAGAACTTCAGGTCGGCCGACATCGCCTTCACGGCATCGAGGTAGACCATCGCGTAGGCCGAGCAGTTGACGATCGGCTTGCCGGCGAACACCGCGCGGAAGTCGAACGCGGTCTGGCCCGAGCCCTTCTCGGCGCGGCGCCACACCAGGCGCGACTGATCCTCGACGCTGCCGGGCACGCCTTCGACCTTGCGCTCGTCGATGTATTCGGTCGCCATGCGCTTCGCCGCGTCCTTCTCGGCGAACGGGCCGACGACGAGGCAGTGCGGCACGCCGCGATCCTCGACGAACACCTTCGCATCGCTGGCCGCCTTCGGATCGAGCGAGACGATCCAGTTGCCGACCTTCGGCACGTCGAGGTCGCGCACCAGCACCTCGCCGGTGCCTGGATCAATCTTCGCGGGCGAGCGCGAGTAGAGCACGCCGTTGGGGTCGGTCAGCACCACGCTGCCCTCCCAGGTGGCGGAGTCGATCACGTTGCCGAAGCGGTCGCCGGCGCGCAGCACCACCGACAGCGGCGCACCCAGCGGCCACATATCCGGCGCGTTGACGCTCACGCCGGCCAGTGGGCCGGGCTTGACCGTGACCGTCAGCGTGGCCTCGGCGCCACTCTCGGCGTCGCGCACCTTCACGACGTGCTCGCCGGCCGTGCGGAACTCCACCTTCGCGGCCCACTTGCCGGCGTCGCCACTGCTGAACTCCTTGTTGGCCTCGCCCTCGGCCGCGGTGTCGCCGAACGCCGCGGAGACGCGGCCGCAGTACTTCGCGTCGGCCGCACCGCCGGTCTTCAGCGCCATCACGTTGAGCGTGACCGCCTGGCCAGCGGTGACCGTGGCCGGGCCGGTCAGCGAGAGCGCGGCGATCGCCGTGTGGAAGGTCGTGGAGTTCAGCTCCTTGCCGTCGGTGCCGAGCACACTGATGCGAATGTCGGCCGCGGGCGGCAACTCGCCCGACTCACCGGCCGGCTCGAACGTCGCGAGGCCGCTCGCCGCGTCGAAGCTCCAGGCGCCGGGCACGGCCGTTCCGTCGGCCGCGACCTTGATCTTCACCTTGCCGGTCTCGTCGCTCTTGAGGTCGCGATTGAACTCGACGCGCAGGCGTTCGTGGCGCGCAACGCTGACCGACCCGTCGGCGGGCGCGACCGAGCAGACGAACAGCGAGGTGTTCGCGACCTCGATGTAGGCCTTCACGCAGGTCTGCGCCTCGACGTCGCCTTCGCCGATCGCAACGACGCGGACCTCGTGCGAGCCGTTCTTCAGCGTGCGCGTGTCGAGCGTGGCGCGCGTGGCGTCGCCGGGCAGCACGTGGGTGCGGATGCCGTCGAGGTACACCTCGATGATCTGCGCCTTCAGCTCGCCGGCCGACGCGAACTCGACGTTGCACTCGTCCTTGACCGGCTGCTCGAGCGCGTCGCCGTTGGTCAGCGCGAGCGCGGGCCGCACGGCGTACGGCTGGCACAGCGGGTCGCCGACCATCATGTTCATCCAGTAGGCCAGCGGGAACATCATGTACATCGACTCGCCGGCGTTGAACCCCATCACGTACGGCACGAACAGCGTGGCCGGCGCGAACGCCGACGTGTAGGGCTCGGCCACGGCGCCATACACCACGGTGCAGCCGTGCTTGATGAAGTACGTGATCGGGAACTGCGACTTGCCCTGGTTGAGGTCGAAGTTGTTGGGCACCGCGCCGAAGCTCTGCAGCGCGTCGACCATCGCGCCCGGCATGAACTCGTTGGTCTTGAGGTTGTCTTCGGTGAGGTGGCTGTAGCAGCCGCCGCACATGTAGCCCATGATGCCCTTCTGGTTGACGACCTTGTCGCCACCCGACTCGCAGTGGATCACGTCGAAGCCGCGGCGCTTGAGCGAATCCATGCCCTGCGGGTACTGCGCGTTGCGGCCCGACGCATTGGCCGACGCGTCCTGGAAGATGAACAGCTTGCCCTTCGGGCCAGCGTCCGACGCGAGGCTGCGATCGACCAGCGCCTTGCAGTCTTCGACGGTCCAGGCCTGCAGGCTCGCCACCACGTACATCTTCCAGTTGTCCTTGCCCCACGGCGTCTCGTGACGGAACGGCTTGCCGCTCTGGAAGTACGGGTTCTGGATCGCCGGCAGCTTGGTCTGTGGCTGGCCCGGCAGGCTGGTGTCCATCACCTGGATCAGCGCCTGCAGGCTCAGACTGTTGAAGCCGCCGGGGCCGCCGACCTCGACGCGCATCGGCATGCCCTGGGTGGTGACGATGAAGTGGATGTGGTCGCGGATGCCGGCCTTGTCGAGGTAGCGCCGGATCGGGTCGAGGATCTTGCTCTTCGCCACGGCGAACGAGATGTGCAGGTCGGTCGGACAGGCCAGGCGCAGCACGTTGATCGCCGGGATGTCGCGCTGGCGCACGTAGTACTCGCCGACCTCGATCGAGTCGGCCGACTTCGTGTTGATGATCACGAGCACGTTCTGCGGGCCGCCGCCGGCGAGACACACGCCGGGCAGGGTGGTCATCAGCAGGATCAGCAGGGCGGGAACGATGCGCAGCAGTCGAGCGGTGTGGTGGCTCATAACGAACAGGCGGTCCGGCGGGTGTGTGGTGTGTCGAGCGAGCGAGCGTTGCGTTGCGAGCGGGGCGAGCGTGGCGAGGCGGGGGCGCAGTGTAGAGAACCGCTGTGTGCGGACGGTCCCCTGGCGATTGCCTGTTTGGACATCGGTGAGGTTCGTAACTCGCGCATAGCTTACCCGGAAACCGGCTTTTCCGGGCCTGCAGACGGCACTGGACCGGGTAGTTTGGGAAACCTGGCACACGAGCCTGCCGCACATTGTCATTGCTCCTTGAGGAGGCGTCACCCATGTCTGCCACGAACGCGCCGGCCGGAATGTTGATTGTGGTTGCGGCGGTAGCCGGGCTGGCAGCCGGTGTGGCCGGGTCAATCATCATGGCGCCCGCGCCGCGCATGGCGCCGCCGGGCACGAGCAGCACCGCTGTGGATACAACGGCGCTGGTCGCGGCGATTCAACGGCTCGACGATACGGTCAATCGCATCGGCGTCGGCAACGCGCCGGCAACCGCTGACCACAGCGCGGCCGCGCCCGGGCCCGCCACGCCGGACGCCAAGATGGCAGCACTGCTCGATCGCCTCGACCGGCTCACAGCCGCGCTGCAAAGCGCACCGCGCACGAGCGGCGGCGGATCGTCGTCGCCCCCGTCGCCCGCGCCCGCCCCCGCCGACCCGTCGGCCGCCGACGCGCGCGTGATCGGCGCGAGCGGCACCACGCTGACCTCGCCAGACCGCGCGCTCACGCTGAGCACCACCTTCAACAACGTGCTGCTCGAACGCGCGTGGAATGCCCTCTCCTCGCCCGACACCACGGCCGGGGACGCCGAGAACATCATCAACGAACTCTCGGGTCGCATCTGGAACACTCAGGACGCGCAGGCCTGGCTGATCCTGCGCATGGCGATGCGCCACCCCGACCCGGCCATCGCGGCCCAGGCGATCGGCGTGGTCGGCGGCCTGGCACCGCCGCGCGACGAGGTCGCCGAGCTGCTCCGCTCTCCGCACAAGGAAATCCTCAGCGCGACCTACGCGATGATCGATGCGAACGAGACACCCTCGCTCGCCATGCTGCTCGCCCAACACACGCCGCCGGCCGAACTGCGGCAGGAGTACGGCGACGCGATCCACAGCCTGCTGATGGATTCCGACAACTGGCCCGACAACGTCGTCGCGCAGTTGCGCCTGCAGTCGGAACGCTACCCGCCGTCGCAGCCACAGGACGGCGAGGGCGATCACTGACATGCCGCGGCTCCCGTTGCGGTTGCTGCCGGCCGCTGCCACACCGTACCTGGCGGTGTACGCCACGCGCTTCCGCGCGCTGCTGCAGTACCGCACCGCAGCGCTGGCCGGCCTCGCCACGCAGTTCTTCTGGGGCCTGATCCGCATGATGATCTTCGTCGCGTTCTATCGCTCGGCGACCGACGCGACCGACATCCCGATGCCGCTGGCCGACACGATCACGTACGTGTGGCTCGGCCAGGCCACGCTGCTGGTCATGCCCTGGAACGTCGATCGCGACGTCAACGAGATGATCCGCAGCGGCGCCGTCGGCTACGAACTCGTCCGGCCGATCGACCTGCACGGCATGTGGTACGCCCGCGCGCTGGCGATGCGCACCGCGCCGGTGATGCTGCGCTTCGTGCCGATGATGGCCGTGGTCGGCTGGATCGGCTGGCTGCAACCGCCGCCCACGATGGCCGCGGGCCTGGCGTTCGGCGCGAGCATCCTCTCGGCCGCGCTGCTCAGCGCCGCGATCACGGTGTTCCTCAACGTGACGATGTTCTGGACCGTCAGCGGCGAGGGCATCATCCGCCTCGCGCCCGGCGTGCTGATCCTCTGCAGCGGCCTGATCATTCCGCTGCCGATGTTCCCCGCGCCGGTGACGGCCGTGCTCGAATGGCTGCCCTTCGCCGGGTTGATGGATGTGCCGTTCCGGCTCTACACCGGCCTGATCCCGGCGTCGGATGCATGGTGGCAGATTGCGAGGCAACTCGTCTGGACTGGCGCGATTGTCATTGCCGGGCGATGGCTGCTCTCGCGCGGCGTGCGGCGCACGGTGATGCAAGGCGGCTGAGTCGGCGTCGTTGTCTGCAATCGACGCGTCCGCGCTCGCGTCGTATCACGTCGGGCCTGCGCAGTCGCGAGCATCCTCTGCACCGAAGAAGAAGATTGGACACAGAGGGCAGCGAGGACACGGAGGATGCAGGGCGGCCCATGCGAAGCGCTTCCCCCCTCCGTCATCATCGGGACGCACCCTCTGACGGACTGCGTCGATCAGAAGCCGCTGTCCAGGGCCTCGCCGATCAGCTTGGCCTGCTCGCGCTTGTGGTACTTCAGCGAGCCACCGGCCGGGCTCGCGGCGGCCGGGCGGCCGATGTAGCGCAGCGGACGATCGGGCAACATCTCGTAGAAGTTGAAGAACATGTGCGCCCACGCGCCACGGTTCTGCGGCTCTTCCTGGCACCACACCAGCTGCGCGCCGGCGTACTTCTCCGTCAGCAGCGACTTCAGCAGGTCGTGCCGCAACGGGTAGAGCTGCTCGACACGCACCAGCGCAACGTCCTTGCCGTGCTCGCCCTCGGCGCGCGCCTCGAACAGGTCGTAGAAGACCTTGCCGGTGCAAAGCACCACGCGCTTGACCTTCTCCGGCGGCGCCGGCGCGCTGGGGTCATCGATGATCTCGCGGAAGCCGCCGTCGACGAACTCGCTCGCGTCGCTGACGCAGAGCTTGTGGCGCAGCAGGCTCTTCGGCGACATCACGATCAGCGGCCGGCGGAACTTGCGCTTCAGCTGCCGGCGCAGCGCATGGAAGTGGTTGGCCGGCGTGGTCATGTTCACCACGCTGATGTTGTTCTCGGCGCAGGCCGCGAGGTAACGCTCGAGGTACGCGTTGGAGTGCTCCGGCCCCTGGCCCTCGTAGCCGTGCGGCAGCAGCATCACGAGGCCGCTCTGGCGCTGCCACTTGTGGAAGCTGCTGGTGATGAACTGGTCGATGATCACCTGCGCGCCGTTGGCGAAGTCGCCGAACTGCGCCTCCCAGATGCAGAGCATCTTCGGCTCCGAAATCGTGTAGCCGTAGTCGAAGCCGAGCACGGCCGCTTCGGAGAGCAGGCTGTTGTAGACGCAGAACACCGCGCCGCCGAGCTGGTTGAGCGGCGAGTACTTCTCGTTGGTCTCGGCGTCGGTCCAGATCGCGTGGCGCTGCGAGAACGTGCCGCGCTCGCAGTCCTGGCCGCTGAGCCGCACCGGCGTGCCGTCGAGCAGCAGCGTGCCGAACGCCAGCAACTCGGCGAAGGCCCAGTCCACCTGGCCGTTGCTCTTGATGGTTTCGAGGCGTGTCGTGATCTGGCGCGCGAGCTTCGGGTTGATCTTCAGCCCGTCAGGGATCGTGCTCAGCACGCCGGCCACCTTCTCCAGGTCGGCCTGCGACGCGGCCGTGGGCACCGGCTCGTCGGAGAACTTCTCGTCGAGCTCGAGCCACGCGGGCTCGGCGTCCGGCCGCTTGCTGGCCGGCGGCGCCGACGCGTAGCGCAGCTTCGTGTTCATGTCGCGCTTGCGGATGTCGTCCAGCGCGGCCTGCATGCGGTCCTGCAGGTCGTTGACGATCTGCGCGCCCTCGTCGGCCGTGAGCACGCCCTCGGCCACCAGCCGGTTGGTGTAGAGCTGCCGCGTCGGCGCGAGCGCGCGGATCTTGCGGTACATCTCGGGCTGCGTGAAGTTCGGCTCGTCGCCTTCGTTGTGGCCGTGGCGGCGGTAGCACACCATGTCGATCACGATGTCCTTGCCGAACTCCTGGCGGAAGCGCAGCGCCAGCTCGCTGCAGTAGACCACCGCCTCGGGGTCGTCGCCGTTCACGTGGAAGATCGGCGCCTCGATGATCTTCGCGATGTCGGTGCAGTAGCGCGTGCTGCGGCTCTCGGTGGGCAGCGCGGTGAAGCCGATCTGGTTGTTGATCACGACGTGCACCGTGCCGCCGGTCGTGTAGCCCTCCAGCCCGGCCATCGCCAGCGTCTCGGCCACCAGCCCCTGCCCGGCCATCGCGGCGTCGCCGTGGATCAGCAACGGCACGATCTTCTTGCGCTCGGCCGTGTCGTTGGCCTGGCGCTGCTTGCCGCGCGTACGCCCCTCGACCACCGGGTTGACGGCCTCGAGGTGGCTCGGATTGGCGCACAGCGTGAGCCGCACCTCGCCGCGCTGGCGCGACGGGTGAATGCTGCGGAAGCCGCGGTGGTACTTCACGTCGGCGTCGCCGCCCACGGTGCCCGGAATGAAGTTCTCCTCGAACTCGGAGAAGATCGTCGGGTAGCTCTTGTGCATGATGTTGACGAGCACGTTGAGCCGGCCGCGGTGGGCCATGCCGAAGACAATCTCCTCGATACCGAGCAGCGGCGCGAGGTCGGTGATCGCGCGCAGGCCGGGGATGATCGACTCGGCGCCTTCCATGCTGAAGCGCTTCTGGCCCGGGTAGCGCGAGTGCAGGAAGCTCTCGAAGGTCTCGGCGTCCACCAGGTTGCTGAGGATGTAGCGCTTGCGGTCGGCGTCGAACGTCGGCCGGTTGCGGGTGCGCTCCATCTGCTCGATCATCCACTTGCGGATGCGCTCGTCGTGGATGTGCAGGAACTCCACGCCGACGGTGTGCGTGTAGGTGTCGCGCAGGAACTGCTGGATCTCGCGCAGCGTGGCGCGCTGGCGGCCGGGGATGTCGGCGGTGTCAAACTTCGTGTCGAGGTCGGCGTCGGTCAGCCCGTACTCCTTGAGCTGCAGGTCTTCGTGCAGTTCGACCTTGCTGCCCGGCGTGAGCGGATCGAGGTCGGCCGCGAGGTGGCCGAGGCGACGGTAGGCGGTGATCAGCGCGGAGACCTGCGACTGCTTGAGTCCGATGCCGGCCGCCATCTGTTCGGACGAGCCGAGCGCGAGTTCGAAGCCCTCGAAGAAGGCCTGCCACTGCGCATCGACGGAGTCGGGGTCCGCCTTCCAGGCGGTGAACATCTCGTCGAGGTAGCGTGCGTTGGCGGGCGAGATGCCGGTTCGGCCGGAGCCGGAGTTCTGGAACAACATTGCTCTCTCGGTGCGTGCGATCGATCGAACGATCGTGTGCTCGACGGACGGACGGACGGACTGCCGGGTAGCGGCAGGCGCCGAACAGTACCACCGCCGGACCCGCAGGGGAAAACCCGGAGTTGCCATCGACACGGCTGGCCACACCGACTGGCCGCTGCCGACCCGGTGTGACGCAAGTACAGCGAATCACAAGTCCTGGTCCCATCGAGGAGCCCTCCGGGCGAGCCGGGGGTGTAAGCCCGGCTCGCCTGGAGGGCTCCTCGATGGGACGAAGACTTGTGATTCGCTGTAGTAAGCTACGTTTCCCGAGGGGCACGCCCGCGCGGCGGTGTTCCAACTCCACCGCCGTTGCGCCAGATTCCCGTGAGCCAGCAATGCACGACGAGGCCGAACCGCCTGATCCGACATTGCCGACCTTGCCGGCAGTTCCACGAGCGAATCGCCTGCCGCCCGGCCGCACCCCGGCCACGTACGCCGGCGACGATGCGGATACGGCGCATGCCGCTCGCCCGACCGGCAGCCAGTTCGCCGAGCGCTTCCGCGTCGGCGGCGAGCTGGGCCGCGGCGGGCTTGGCGTGGTGCTCGCGGCGCGCGACACCGCGATCGATCGCGACGTGGCGATCAAGCTCGTGCTCGCGCCGGAAAACCGCGTCGCGCTCGCCCGCTTCGTCGAGGAAGGCCGCATCACCGGCCAGCTCGAGCATCCGAATATCGTGCCGGTCTACGAGCTCGCGCGGGACCCGGACCAGCCGTACCTGGCGATGCGCCTCGTGCGCGGCCGCACGCTGCAGGAGATCATCCGCGCTGCGAAGGCCCGCGGCCGGCGCTCCGGCTGGGCCGATCTGCAGCGTGACGGCCGGCTCGACATGTTCCTCAAGGTGTGCGACGCGATCGCGTATGCGCACAGTCGCGGCGTGATCCACCGCGATCTCAAGCCGGCGAACGTGATGGTCGGCGAGTTCGGCGAAGTGATGGTGATGGACTGGGGCCTGGCGAAGTTGATCGGCGCCGACAACAAGGCACCCACTGTGGCCGGCATGTCCGGCGGGTCCGGCGAACGGCGCCACCTGCCCTCCGGCCGCCGCCTGGCCTCCACTCCGCTGACCACGCCCACGCCGGGCAGCAGCGGATCGCCGCCCACCGCGCCGAACACGATGGACGGCGACATCGTCGGCACGCCCGCGTTCATGCCGCCCGAGCAGGCGCGCGGCGAGGTCGATCAACTCGACGAGCGCGCCGACATCTTCGCGCTCGGCGCGATGCTCTATTCGTTGCTCACGTTCGAGCCGCCGTACCGGGCGGACGGACCGCTGCAGGTGCTGGTCAAGGCGGCGCAGCGCAATCTCGAGTCGCCACTGCGCCGCGCGCCGTCGCAGCGCATCCCGCGCGACCTGGACGCGATCGTGATGAAGGCGATGTCGGCCGAGCCCGCGCGTCGCTATCGCCGTGTGACCGACCTTGCCGACGACATCCGCGCGGCGTCGGCATTCGAGCCGATCAGCGCGCGCCGGTTGCCGCTCTGGTCGCGCCTGGTGCGCATGGCGCGCCGGCATCCGGTCGTGCTGATGGTTGCCAGCGTGCTGATGGTGGCCGCCGGCGTGGTGGTGGCGGTGCTGGCCGAGGCCTCGGCGGCGCAGGCCCGCACCGAGCAGCACCGCGCCAGCGCCGAGCAACGGGCGCGCGACGAGCGACTGCGCGCGCTGGCCGCCGAAGAGCGCTTCGACGAGTTGCGGCGCGAACTCACCGGCGCGGCCCTGCGCACCCGCGACGCGGTGCGTCAGGAGATGATGGACCTCTACGAGCATCGCCCGCCCGGCATCAGCGACGAGCAGTTTGTGCGCGGCTTGGGCGAGGGCGACGTGCAGCGCTTCGTGCAGGCCTTCGAGCGCGTGATCCAGGTCGGTCACGCGGCCGACGACGCGCTGATCACCTGGCTCGACTACTTCTACCTGGGCCTGCTGCAGAGCGCGGCGCTCGGCGACCGCGAACTGGCGATCCGCACGTACACGGCCGGCATCGACCTCGCGCCGCGCGAGTCGTCGCTGTACTTCAACCGGGCGCTGAACCGCCAGGCGCTCGGCGACACGGATGGAGCGCTGGCCGACCTTGCCCGCGCGATCGAGCTGGCGCCGAAGAGCCACCTCGCGTGGATCGGCCGCGGCGTGCTGTACGAGCAGCGCGGCCGCGACGATCTGGCACGCGCCGACTTCACTCGCGCAATCGAGCTGGCTCCGACGTTCGCGCAGGGCTGGTTCATGCGGGCCAGCCTGCTGATCCGTGCGAAGGAGCATGCCCTGGCGCGCCGCGATCTGGATACCGTGCTGCGCCTCGAGCCGCGCATGGCCACCGCGCTGGCCAATCGCGCGATCTGCGAGATACAGCTCGGCGACACCGACGCCGCGATGCGCGACCTCGACGATGCCGTCGCGATCGACCCGCAGCTGGCCAACGCCTGGAACATCCGCTCGCGCCTGCATGATCGGCTCGGCAACTTCACGGCCGCGCTCAGCGACATCACCCGCGCCGTCGAGATCAACCCGCAGAGCGCCGAGTGGCACTTCCGGCGCGGCATCCTCACCCGCAAGCGCGACGATGCCGCGTCGATAGCCGACCTGCGCGACGCGTTGCGACTCGATCCGACCCACTGGCAGGCCGCGCAATGGCTCGGCGACGGCCTGCTGCGAACCGGCCACGTCAACGAGGCGCTCGACGCGTTGCAGACGGCGCACCACAACTGCCCCGATGCGGATGCGCGCGCCCGCATCGGCGACGTGATGCGCCGGCATGGCCGCGAACCGCAGGCCGATTGACCCGTTGCTGACGGCGGCCGTGGCTCAATCTGGCCGCCCTGCCGCGCATTTGGTCTAACGGATGCCTGTCCGATTGACGCCACGCATCCGTTCCACCAGCCCCGCCGGCCCATGAGCGACCGCCTGCACATCGCCACCCGCAAGGGTCTGTTCACGTTCACCCGTGCCGCTTCCGGCCAGTGGAAGGTTGCGCACACCAACTTCCTCGGCGCGCGCTGCTGCCTCGTGATGCGCGACCCGCGTGACGGCAGCGTCTATGCCGCGCTCGAGCACGGCCACTTCGGCGGCAAGCTGCATCGCAGCACCGACGACGGCGCGACGTTCACCGAGATTGCCGTGCCCGCGTACCCGGCCAAGCCGGAGAACTACAAGCCGAAGCATGCGCCGGTGGAGGGTAACCCCGCCCCGTGGTCGCTGAAGATGATCTGGGCGCTCACACCCGGCGGCGCCGATCAGCCCGGCACGATCTGGTGTGGCACGATTCCCGGCGGCCTGTTCCGGTCCGACGATCATGGCAAGACCTGGGAGATCAACAAGCCGTTGTGGGAGCACGACGACCGCGAGCGCTGGTTCGGTGGTGGCGCCGACTGGCCGGGCATTCACTCGGTGTGCGTCGATCCGCGCGACTCCAACCACGTATCGCTCGCGGTGTCGTGCGCCGGGTGCTGGCACACGCATGACGGCGGCAAGAGCTGGAATCTCTCGGCCAAGGGCATGCGCGCCGAGTTCATGCCGCCAGAGAAGGCCCACGAGGAGATGATCCAGGATCCGCACATCATGGTGGCGTGCCCCTCGAAGCCGGACGAGATGTGGGTGCAACACCACAACGGCATCTTCCGTTCGCACGACCACGGCCTGACCTGGACCGAGATCACCGACGTGCAGCCAAGCAACTTCGGCTTTGCGGTCGCGGTGCACCCGACCGAGCCCGACACGGCCTGGTTCGTGCCCGGCGTGAAAGACGAAGCGCGCTACGCACCCGACGGCAAGGTGGTCGTCACGCGCACGCGCGACGGCGGCAAGTCGTTCGATCAGCTGCGCAACGGCCTGCCGCAGGAGCACGCCTACGACATTGTGTTCCGCCACTCGCTGGACATCGACGGCAGCGGCAACCGCCTGGCGTTCGGCAGCACCACCGGCAACGTCTGGCTGACCGAAAACCAGGGCGACTCGTGGACGACCCTGAGCACCACGTTGCCGCCGGTGTACGCCGTGCGGTTCGGTTGATCGGGGGTTCGCATGCCACCCCGGCAGCCGCCTCCCGACTCTGACCCGACAGTGCCGCGTGGCGCCGCCCGGCGCAGGATCGCCGGCGACTCCGACGACCTTGCGAGCACCCGTCCGCAGTCGCGTGTCGTGGCCGACACCCGCGCTGGCTTGCCGGCCGCTCCGCGCGCCGCTGCCAGCGGCATGAACCGCTTCCGTCTGGGCGATGAACTCGGCCGGGGTGGCATGGGCACGGTGCGCCTCGCCGAGGATCCGCAGCTGCGGCGTGAGCTGGCGATCAAGCTACTGCACGACGCCGACCCTGCATCCTCGGAGCAGTTCATCGAGGAAGCGCAGATCACCTCGCAGTTGCAGCATCCCAACATCGTGCCGATCTACGAGTTTGGTAGCGACAGCGATGGGCGGCCGTGGCTGGCGATGAAGCGCATCGAGGGCGACTCACTGGCTGATCGTATTGCCGCCTGGAAACGCAGCGACGGTGGGCGGGCGATTCCGCCGGGGCGGATGGCGACGATCCTCACGATGTTCAGCAAGGCCTGCGATGCCGTCGCGTTCGCCCACAGCCGCGGCGTGATTCACCGCGATATCAAACCGCACAACATCATGGTGGGCGCGTACGGCGAGTTGCTGCTCGTCGATTGGGGTCTGGCGAAGCCGCTGGCGGGCAACGCCGACACCATGGCGGAGCAGCCTGCCCGGCCGATCCGTACGGCGCGCCGCGAGACGGGCGATGCCGCTACGCTGGACGGCGACGTCTTCGGCACCCCGGCCTACATGCCGCCCGAACAGGCCGAGGGACGCATCGGCGATGTGGACGAGCAGAGCGATATCTTCGCGCTCGGCGGCGTGCTCTATCACATGCTCACGCTGTCGGCGCCGTACGCCGGTCGCGGTGCAAGCGAGACGCTGGCACTGGCGGCACAGCACCGGTTGATTGCGCCGCGGCGTCGTGCGCCCGCGGCCGGTATTCCGCGCGAGCTCCAGGCGATCGTGCTCAAGGCCATGGCCGCCGACAAGGCCGATCGTTACGCCACGGTCGATGCGATGCAGGCCGACCTCGCCGCGTGGCAGGCGCATCTTCCCACCACGGCGTGGCGCGCCGGGCCGATCGAACGCCTTGCGAAGTGGACGCGCCGGCATCCAACGCTCTCGCTCGCCTCGCTGCTGATCATGCTGGCAGGCCTGGCGGTGGCGGTGCTCGTCGGGCAGTTGCAAGCCAGCGAGTCGGCGCGCCGATTGGCCGAGGCCGACAAGCGCACCGCCGAACTGGAGAGCAATCTCGCGATCGAGAAGCAACGCGCGGCCGAACAGGCGGCGCACGCCGCACAGCTGAAGACCGAGTCGACGGTTGAAACCATGATGGCGCTGCTCGACGAGGGGTCGCGCGACAGAATCGAGCGTTTTCGCAAGGCACTGACCGGCGCTCGTGCGCGAGGCACGCGCGACGAGGAGTTCGGCCGCCGGCTGGGCAAGGACGCGCGCGACTACATGATCGCCTACGATCAGCTGTTCGAGTTGTGCCATCAGAACCGTGTCGAGCCGACGCCGGCGCAGCTGTTTGAACGCGCGCTGATCCGCAAGACGACCGGTGACCTGAGCGGGGCGATCGAGGACTACGATGCAGCGTTGCGGCAGCGGACCGACCTGCACGAGTTGTGGGTCGGGCGCGGCGCTGCCCGGTTGAAACTTGGCCAGGCGGAGAGCGCGCTGCGCGATCTTGACCGGGCGCTCCAGCTCGCGCCGGAGTCGGTGTCGGCTCTCATCGGTCGCGGCAATGCCCTCAAGGCCCTGGGCAGGCTCGACGAAGCGCTCGAGATGTATACCGCGGCGATTGCGGCGAGCGATCAGGACACCACGACCTGGCACAGCCGGGGCAACTTCTACGGCGACACCGGCCAATGGGAACTGTCCATCCGCGACTACACGAAGGCGCTGGAGTTCAAGGACGCGTTGCCGGACTCCTGGGCCTGCCGCGGCCAATCGCGCCTGATGATCGGCCAGGTCGACGAGGCCATGGCCGACTTTGCGCAGGCCGTGAAGGTGGACCCCGACTACGCGCAGACCTATGTCTACCGCAGCACGGCGCTGTGTTCGCTCGGCCGGCTCGACGAGGCACTGGCCGACTGCAACACCGCACTGCGCATCAACCCGGAGCTCGATATCGCGCTCTGGAACCGCTCCAACATCCACAAGTTCAACGGCGATCTGGACGCGGCGCTGGCCGACATCAACGAGGCCATCCGGCTGAAGCCGACCGCCGGGGCGTTCTGCAATCGCGGCGAGATCCACGCGCGGGCCAACCGGATACCCGAGGCGCTGGCGGACTACGCAGCGGCAATCGAGGCCGACGCGCGCTGCGATGGGGCCTACATCAACCGGGCCATCATCCGCGTCCGCCAGAAACGCTTCGACGATGCGGTGGCGGATCTCGATCAGGCCATCCGCATCAATCCCGGCCAGTCGGCCGCGTACGTGACCCGTGGCAACATCCGCTTCCAGCGCAACGACTACGACGGAGCGATCGCCGACTACAACAAGGCAACGTCGCTCGACCCGCGCAACTGGCAGGCGCTCGTCAACGGCGGGCTCGTGCTCATGCGCATGCAGCGCAATGAAGAAGCCATCGGCATGCTGCAGCGGGCCTACCGCGCCTGCAACGAAGCGGGGGCCCGCCCGCGCATTGCCGGCTACCTCCGTCGGCTGAACGCCGAGGTTCCACGCGACGAGTGACCCGTTGTCCGCGAGAATGACGCATACTGGCCGGGGTCTGCGCCGCTCGCTCCGGCCGATTGCAATGCCGCAACAGATTGCCCGCTCGAGATTGCTGATCCTGGTGCTCGGCGCACTGTTGATCCCGACGCTGTTTGCGGGCGCGGACGACGGCGACAACGACGCGGCGCGCAAGGCGATCCTCGGACGCGTCGCCCGGCTGGAAGCCGCCAACGACACCGCATCGCTGCTGGAGGCGTTCCGCCTGCTCGGCGCACTTGACGAGCGCGATCGGCGCGGCGCCATCGCGCGACGACTGGTCCGCGAGCACGGCGCCGGACTGGCCACCGATGACGCCGCCGACGTGGCGCTGTACCTGCTTGGCGTCGAGCCGGGCGAGCGCGCCTGGTTGAAGCTGGCGCTCGCGCCCGACCTCGCACAGATGCGCGCGGCAACTGCACCGTCGCTCGCCGACGCGCAACACAGGCTCGCGGCCGACGACCCGATCGGTGCGTACCAGCGTCTGCTGCTGCTGCTGAAGCTGCCGCCCCACGCCGCGCGCGCCTGCGACATCCTGCGCTCGGCGGCGCGCGACCGGTGGGCTGCGGGCGTGCTGGATGCCGCGAACGCCGAGTGGCGTCATGGCGATGCCGTCGCGGCGATCAATCGCGTCGCCGCGTTCCGTCGCGCGACCGGCGCGCTCGCCGCGGGGTCGGCGCTGCACCTGCTCGACCTTGCGCTGCGCACCACGCTCGACCTGCCAACGACCGACCGCGACGACGCGCCCGACTACCTGCTGGCCGGCTTCACGCTGCTGGGCACCAATGCGAGCGGGCATCGCGAATACCAGCGGCCGCGGGACGGGGCCGTGATGATCGAGCTGCCCGACGCCGACGCGAAGCTCGGCGCGGTCGCGAAGACGACGCGCGTGACCGGCGGGCTGATCGACCGCACGTCGGTGACCAACGCGATGTTCGCGCGCTACCTCAATGCAAAGCCGGACGCCGGGCGCGACGACAGCATCCGCGAGCACGCGTTCGGCCTGCGCCGCGACGACAGCGGCATGTGGTACGCCGCCGGCAATGCGGACGCGCCAGTCGTTGGCGTGACGCTGGTGGGCGCGCAGGAGTACGCCTTGTGGGCCGGTGTGATCCTCCCGCCCGGCGAGCTGCGCGAGTACGCGGCGCGCGGCACCGATGGCCGCGTGTATCCATGGGGAGCCGCCGTGCCGACCACCGGCGACGCGCTGGCGGTGTGCGAACTGAACTCGATCGGGCGTCCGATGCCCGTCGGCAGCATGCCCGGCGGTGCGTCGCCGTGCGGCGCGCTCGACATGGCCGGCAACGTCTGGGAGTGGTGCAGCGATCGCTACGGCGACGACGACGGGCGGTTCGTGGTGCGCGGCGGGTCGTGCCGATCCGGCGTCGACGACTTGCGCACGTTCCATCAGGAGGGCGAACCGGCCGACGCGAGCTACGGCAATCTGGGCTTCCGTTGTGCGTACCGCTGGCAGGCCGGTCACATGGTTCCGCCGGCGATGCCCGGGTCCGACGTGGCGCCGCGCCCGGCACCGCCGGTGTTCCAGCCGCTGCCACTCGAGCAGCTGCCTGCCTTCGAGCCGCTTCCAGCCGCGCTGCAGAAGCTGCTCGAACCCGTGGCCGATGCGCCGGCACACGACACCACCGGCGTGCCGATGCAGGTCTGGCGGCGCAAGACCGACGGCGCGCATGTCGTGCGCGTGCCGGCCGGGCGCATGCCGGTGGGCGACGCAACGGGCTACGGCCGCGACAACGAACGGCCGCTGCGCTGGCTCTGGCTGCCGGAGTTCTTCATCGACGACTGCGAGATCAG
>JBFWQT010000086.1:0-17406 GCA_050249295.1 Planctomycetota bacterium | reverse complement strand
GCGCCAGCGCCACCACGATGCGCCGCGTCGCCGACGCGATCTCCGGCGTGCGCCCCGACGACACCAGCAACCTGCCCGCACTGCTCGACGGCGTGTTCACCGCAGCGCCCGCCTCGCTGTTCCGCGACATTCCGCCGGCCGGCCGCGCGATGCTGCTGGTCACCGACGGCTGGGCCTCGTGGTCGCCTGACTCGACCGGCTTCCTGCCGACGACGGGCATCGGCAACGGCGCCGCCCTGGCGGCCCACCAGCAGCGCATCGTCAGTGGTGCGTGGCTCGGCGAACGCCAGGAGAAGCTGCCGCTGTTCATCCACACGGTCGGCGTCGGCAACCACAACGCGGCCTACCTCCGGGCGCTGAGCTCGGTCACGGGTGGCGCGTACGTGGACACCACGCGGTCGCACAACGCCGGCACCAAGACGCTGGCCGACGAGATGCCCGCGCAGCGCATCGAGCGCCGCATCGCCGAGCTGCGGCCGCAGCCGAAGAACACCAACGCGTGGCTCGCGCTCGCGTCGTTCGCCGACAGCTGCGTGGACAGCGCCGACCCGGCGACGGCCGATCTGCCGCTGCGGGTCTGGCTCGCGTGGTCGGCCGTGTATCCCACGCACCACGAGATCTTCGAACAGATGAGCGACTGGCTGCAGGCCCGCCACCGCACCGACGAGGCGCTGCGCGCGCTGAGCACGCTGGTGGAAACCGGCTACCAGAGCGCCGAGCCGCATCGCTGGCTGGGCAACCACTACCGCTCGCGCAGCATGTGGGAGGCCGCGCGCGACGAGTACCGCCTGGCCCGCCTGCTCGGCCCGAATGTGGCCATCGCGTGGTTCAACGAAGCCGGCGTCGAGGCGCACCTCGGCCATCATGCCGCCGCGATCGACCTGCTCGGCGAAGTGCTCGACGCGCCGGAAAGCCAGTGGCCGCCGCGTTACGGCAACGTGCGCCAGCGCGCGCGCCGCGAGCTGGCGCTGCTCTACCAGCAGCTGGCGCAGGGCTGCACCGCCGCCGGCAAGGCCGACGAGGCCGCCGCCTGGACCGCTCGGCTGACCTCGCTGGTCGGCGACGACGAGGATCTCGCGCGCTTCGTGAAGGCCGACCTCGTGGTGCTGCTCGACTGGGACACAGACGGCACCGACGTCGACCTGTGGCTGACGAAGCTCGGCGCGACCGGCGCGCGCTGCTGGTACAAGCAGCCGAGCGTGACCTGGGGCGCGCAGTTGCACGAGGACCAGCAGGACGGCTACGGCCCCGAATGCATCTCGCTGCCGCACGCCGGGCCGGGCCAGTACCGCATCACGGTGAAGTACTACTCGAGCGACGGCCACGACATCCGCTCGTTCGCGCACGTGCGCACGATCATCCGCGTGGGCACCGACCGCCAGGTGGTGCACGAAGATCACATCCGGCTCGGCAGCGATGGTGCCCGCTTCTCACCCCGCATCGTCACCTTCCCGGCTGGCGACTGACGCCCGACTCACCTCGACTCACGGCCGCAACCGCGAGCGCAATGAGAGCCCCCGGGGGCTCGCCTGGCGTCACGCGGTCGCGGTTGCACACACCCCGTCCTGCAGCATGACTGTGACTGAAGCCGACCTGATCCGCCTGCTCGGCGGAGTGGATGTCTATCTGCTCGATCAGATCCTGAAGGGGCGCTTCGACCCGGCCACCACGCGCGTGCTGGATGCGGGCTGCGGTCACGGTCGCAACGTGGCGTACTTCCTGGCAATGGGCTACCCGCGTGTAGCCGGTATCGACCAGTCATCCGACGCCGTCAGCGCCGTGAAGCAACTGGCGCACAGACACGGCCGCGACCCGGAGCCGTTCTGCGTGGCCAACGTGGAGGACGCGGCCGATCTGTTCGGCGCGGCCGCGTTCGACCTGGTGATCAGCAACGCGGTGCTGCACTTCGCCAACAGCCATGCGCACTTCGACCGCATGCTCGACTCGATGTGGCACACGCTCGCGCCGGGCGGGCTGTTCTTCGCGCGGCTCGCCACCAGCATCGGCCTGCCCGAGGCGTCGCGACGGCCGCTGGACGGCGAAGGGCAGGTGAAGCTCGGCGACGGCAGCCGGCGGCACGTGGTCTCGCTCGAGCAGATTCTCGCGCAGACAGAACGCATCGGCGGCACGTTGCTCGAGCCGGTGAAGTCGATGAACGTGCAGAACCTGCGCAGCATGGGCGTGTGGGTCGTGCGCAAGCCCGCGTGATACGCGACCGCGCCGGCTCACGACGGCCTCGCGTCGGCGTCCTTCTTCACGATCTTCGTCTGCTTCGGATCGAGCGCCTCGGCCAGCGCCGAGTCGTCGCCGGTCCAGAACGGCGCCGGCTTGAAGCCCAGCAGGCGGGCCGCCATGCCGCGCGGGAAGCCGCTGATCGTCTGGTTGTATTCGCCGGCCACGGTGTTGTAGTGCTGCCGGCCGAACGTCACTTCGTTCTCGAGGTGCAGGATGTCGCGCGTCACGTCCTCGGCCTTGAGGTACTTGCGCAGCACCTGGACCTCGGCCCGCAGCGTGTCGGAGAGCACCTTCTCGATGTCCACGCGCGTCGCCGCGACCTCGGCCTCTTCCTTGCGCGCGGCGCGCGATTTGCCCTCGGTATTGGCGTCGGCCTTCTCGTCGGCCGGCGGGGCCGCTTCCATCGCCTTGTGCAGCTCGTCGGCCAGGCGCTGCAGCGCGGCCGTCTCGTCGTCGGAGAACTGCCCGGCCCTGGCCTGCGCGGTTTCGACCAGCTGGTTGAGCAGGCCACGGCGCTGATCGAAGTCGTTGGCGACCTCGGCCCACGCGCTGCGCAGGCGGTTGTAGTGCCGGCCGAAGCGCGCCAGCGTGCCGGTCACGCCAACCACCACGACCATCGCCACGCCGGCGATCAGGCCGATGATGCCGCCGAGCGAGCCGGTGTAGAGGTCGTTGACCGGGCCGAGCCCCGCAAAGAACACCAGCGCGCCGATGAACATCAGCGTGGTGCTGCCCGTGCCGGCCCGGATTTCCTCTGCCTCGGCGCGGTCGGTCCACATCTCGCGCGACACGGGCGTGACCTTCATGTCGATCATGTCGCTGATCGGCTTGAGCACCAGGTCGCGCTCGCCGTCCTCCTCGCCCTGCACGTCTACCTTGCCGCATGCGTTGAGCGGGCCCTCGGCGGCGATGTACGTCACCTCCCACTTCATTGTGGTGCTCGACTGCTTGCGCTCGTGCAGATGGTCGAGGTCGGTGTCGTCGGTGATCTCCAGCCGGATCTGCTGGTCGCCGTCCTTGATGTAGATGTCGGTGAGCTTCGTCTCGTCCTTCACGGTGACAAACTTGTTGGCCTGCTTCTCCTGGCGTTCGTACTTGAAGTAGCCGACCGGGATGTCGATCTCGGGCGCCGTGACGGGCTTCGGCACGTACGCCTCGCCACTGACCCACACGAGGTCGCCGTCCTTCACCTGGTCGAGCGGCATCGGCATCGACTGCGAGACGCGGAAGTGCTCGCGGTCGAGCCACCAGGCGATGAGCATGCCGAACAGGCCGCACAGGACGAGAATCGCGCCGCCCCAGATGCCCGTCATCGAGAACTGCCACCAGTCCTGCTGCGTGCGCGGAATCTCTGCCGGCGGCGCGGACCCGGCGCCCGCACTCGCCACGGTGGTCGTGGTCTTGTTGTCGGCCGGCGCCTTGCTGACCTTGCTGGTGTTCGCGGTGGCGGGCGCATTGTTGTCAGCGGCCGCCGGCTTCGGCGAGTGGGCCGTCATGATCGCGCCCCACGTCAGCCCGAGCACCACGAAGGCGATCAAGCCGCCGAAGAAGATGCCGACAATGCCGGCGCGCGACTTGCTGGTCCATGGCCCGGGCGGCTTGGGGGCGTTGCTGCTCATCGAATGACTCCGGTGCGGCACCGGCGCGCCACGCCGCGCCGGTGCGGCGTGCGCGCGATGCCCGGCGTGAGGTTGAAGGCGGTATGCGGAGCGGGCCCGCAGAGGGGCGTCGACCCGTCATCTAACGTGACGCATGTGCTGCGGTGTAACAGGCTGCCGTTTGTTCGCAAGGCTCGGCCGGCCGGATCGACGATTCAGGCGCCCGGCGGATTCCGCGCTGCGCGGCCGCTACGATTCGCAACGGCGCGAATCTGGCCGCCAGAGTCGGAGCCGCGGGCGCAGCAAGCGGCCTCCGCGCCGTTGACGATCAAAGGTTTCTCCGCTGGTGAGGACGGCGGTCTGAAGGCGATGCGGGCGATGCGGCGGGGCCGTTGCGCGAGTATGATCCGGGCACCGACCTACCGTTCCGGAGCGCCTCATGATCCGTCGTCAATTGTGGTTGCAGTTGGTGCTGGTGCTGGTGCTGATGCTGTTGGTCCTGGTCCTGCCGTCGCGCGGCCTGCTCGGCCAGGACCCGCCGGCCGATCCGCCGGCCGACCCCGGGCTGACCGAGATCATCGAGCGCGAGGCCTGGCTGAAGAAGTCGATGGCCGAGGCGAAGGAGAACGGCGACACGGAGTCGGCGGCCGAGTTCGCGTTCGCGCTGAGCCAGATTCCGCTCGAGCGTGAGATGTACGACCTGCAGAAGCAGCTCAACGCGGCCTACGAGAAGGAAGACTTCGACTCGGTCGAGAAGCTCTCGGTGGCGATCCAGCGCACGGCCAACCAGATGCAGCGCAACGTGCAGCTGCACCAGAAGGAGCTGTCGCAAACCGAGTTGGAACGCCTGACGAAGGAACTGGCTGACACCGAGGACGCCGAGATGAAGGCGGTGCTGAGTGACACGATCGCGTACCACCGCCACAACATCCGCGTGATCGAGATCGAGGTCGCGCGCATCGACGCCGAGTCGAAGGGCGACACGGCGGCCGTTCGCAAGGCCACGCTGGCCGGCATCGACCTGGACCTGGCCTTCAACAAGGAGCGCATCGAGACACTCAAGGCGCGCGCGGCCGCCGCGGCGGAGGCCGGCGACAAGGACGCGGCGGCGCAGTGCGAGGAGACGATCTTCCACACGCAGACGGCCGTGCTGCGCTCCAGCTACATGATCGGCTACTACCAGATGGCGTGGAAGGCCGAGGATCAGCGGACCGCGGGCGAAGGCGATGCGGCCGACAAGCTGGAGAAGGAGATGTACCGACTCGACCTCAAGCATCAGTTGTCGATGCTGGAGCGCGAGCTGGGCCACTTCAGCAGCCAGGGCGACGCCACGACCGCGGCAGAAATCGAGGAGCACATCAAGGAGCTGAAGGCGCAGCTGAAGGACGCCGAGTCTGGCGACGACGAGTAGACGCGCAGGAATGAAGCGGGGTACATCCGCGCGAGCCACGAGCGGAGGGCGCGGACGCGCTGCGTCACGCGGCGACGGACAGTCCGTCCGCGGCTGACGATGGCGAATCCATCCGCTGGCCTCTGCTACAATCAACCGGCGGCAACGCGCGGCAGCAACCGGGGCGCAACGATGACCACGATCGACAGCGGCAGCAGCATGCAGTTCGTTGCCAGCGCCAGCGCGCGCCAGCACAGCGACGCGCTCTGGAGCGGAAGCTACAGCGACTTCCTGCAGCGCGTCGAGCGCGACCCGTACCGCTGCACGCGCACCGCGTTCCAGCTCGTCAACGACATGATCGCCCACTACGGCAGCGAGTCGTTCGAGGACTCGGGCGAGACGATCACCCACTACAACCTCTTCGACGACCCCTTCGACGGCGGCCTGCGGAAGGTCTACGGGCTCGGCCGCACGATCATGCGGCTCGTGAAGTACATCCGCAGCGCCGCGCGCGAAGAAGGCAAGGAACGCATCTTCGTGTTCCACGGCCCCGTCGGCACCGCCAAGACCAGCATGCTCGACCTGATCGGGCGCGGCCTCGAAGACTACACCATGCGCCCCGACGGCGAGGTCTTCACCTGGCGCTGGATCTTCGGCAAGCGCTTCGCCGACGAAGAGCAGCACATGGGCTTCGGCGCGGCCGCTGCGGCCGACACGCCGGGCATGCACAGCGGCGAGACCGATCCCGTGCTCGGCGAGGTGATCGCCACGATTCCGTGCCAGTTCCACGAGAACCCGCTGCTGCTGATCCCGCGGCCGATCCGCCGCGAACTGCTCGAGCGCGTGTTCCTCGCGAAGTACGGCGACGGCCCCGACCGCCCCGTGATCCCGCACAAGGTGCTGGAGGCCGAGCCCAACTACAACGACCGGCAGATCCTCGACTACCTGCTGCGCCGCTACAAGGGCGACTGGGAGCGCGCGATGCAGCACGTGCGCGTCGAGCGCTTCAGCTTTGCCGAGCCGGCCGGCCGCGGGATCGCCAAGGTCTTCCCGGAAGGCAACGTGGAGACCGGCGCGCAGCCGATCTCGTTCGACGAGAACTACCGCTTCCTCGCGAACATGATCAATTCGCTGAACCTGGTGCGGTTCGGCGGCAAGTACGTGATGGGCAACCGCGGGATCATCCACTACTCCGACATCTTCAAGAAGCCGGTGCACTACCTGCAGCACCTGCTGGCGGCCGTGGAGGAGCACAAGGTGGACTTCGGCGACATCAACGTCGACGTCGACCTGATGATTCTCGGGAGCACGAATCCGTTCGAGTACCATCTGCTGCGCCAGGAGCCGATCAGCCAGGCGCTGCGCAGCCGGATGCGCAAGATCGACGTGCCGTACCTGCTGGCGTGGAAGCACGAGAAGAAGATCTACGACACCTCGCTGCGCCAGGCGCGCCGCTACCGGCACTTTGCGCCGCACACGACCGAGATGGCGGCGATGTTTGCCGTGCTGACACGCGTGGAGAAGAGCAAGCTCGGCGGGTTGTTGCCCACCGATCTGTTCCGCAAGCTCAACCATCCGCTGGCCAAGGCCGTGATCTACAACGGCGACCAGCCCGAGGGGCTGACGCAGAAGGAGCAGCAACTGCTCACGCGCGAGTTCCGCCGCAAGCTGCGCAACGAGCACCCCGTGCCCGACCAGTTGGAAGGCATGCGCGGCATTCCCACGCGCATCCTGCAGAACATCTTTGCCGACCTCTGCGAGGAAGCGACCGACAGCTGCATCAGCCCGTTCGACGTGTTCCGCCTGCTCGAGCGCGTGATCGAGCAGGGCCCGGTGAACTACGACTTCCTGGGCATCGACAAGGACGAAGGCTACCACGACGCGCCGGAGTTCGTGCGCGCGCTGCGCAGCCGCTACCACGGCATTGTCGCGCGCGAGGTCGAGTCGGCGCTGGTCAGCGTGTCCGACGACGAGATGGAGTCGCGGATCCGCACGTACCTCACGCACGTGGGCGCGTACAACCGCAAGGAGAAGCTGGCCAACCCCGCGACCGGCCGGATGGATGATCCGGACGAGCAGATGATGCAGGGCGTCGAGAAGATCATGGGTGTGGAGAGCACGCAGGAGGAGCGCAACTTCTGGCGCTTCAAGATTCTCTCCCGCGCGTCGGCCCACGCCCGACCGGGCGAGGCGCTGAATCTCAAGGCGGTGTACGCCGACCTGTTCGATTCGCTGTATCAGTCGCTGTACCGCGAGAAGCAGAGCAGCGTGGTGTGGCGCAACCTGCAGCAGGCGCTGGAGAAGGTGCGCAAACTGGCCGACGTGGACAAGGATCTGTCGGATGTGGATCCGACGTCACGCCGCCAGGCGCAGAGCCTGGTGCAGAACATGATCGACCACCACGGCTACTGCGAGATCTGCGCGCGCCACACGGCGCTGTACTACGTGGGGATGCGGGTGTGAGCCGCGCGGCGACTGATACGCGTCGCGCGCGGGCGTTCAGTTGACGCCGAGCTTCGCCTTCGCGTCTTCTTCCAGCTCGTGCATCTTCTTCTTCCAGGCTTCCCATTCGACCTGCTGCTCGGGAAAGCGGGCATCCGGGCCGACAAAGTCGCTGTCGCGGTGCTGCTTGAGGATGTCGATCGCCTCGCCGCGCGTCTTCGGCGTCCAGCGGCGGATCGGGCCGTAGGCCTTGCGCGTGTAGCTCTTGCGGATGTCTTCCTTCGCGATCGTGTCCTGCAGCCGCAGCAGCACGTCGTAGAACTTCTCGGGGTACGGCGGGCAGCCGGGGATGTACGCGTCGATCGGGATGAACTGATCGACACCCTGGATCTGCGGGTAGGTGTTGAACATCCCGCCCGTGCTGGCGCAGGCGCCCATGCTGATGCACCACTTCGGCTCGCTCATCTGGTCGTAGATGTTGAGCAGCACCGGCATCATCTTCAGCGAGACGCGGCCGCCGACGATGATCAGGTCGGCCTGGCGCGGGCTGAAGCGCAGCACCTCGGCGCCGAACCGGCTGATGTCGTACTTGCTCGCGGCGATCGACATGAACTCGATGCTGCAGCACGCGGTGCCGAAGATGTACGGCCACAGCGCGTTCTTGCGACCCCAGTTCACGAGGGCACTGATCTTCGTCGCGATGATGCCGTCCGGCAGGATCTTCTCGAGGCCCATGATGTTGCTGCTCCGGTTGCCTGGCCGCTGTGCGGCGCATGCCATCATCTAGTTGATGTGCGGGTCCGATTCAAGGCCCGGGTCCCGTCAGGCCGCCGTCAGGCCACCGGCTCGCCGACCCGGATCTCGCGCATCACGGTGCCGAGGCGCTCGTCGATGACCACCACGCGGTTCTTGTCGATCCTGCTCCAGCCGGTCTCGTTGGAGAGCGCCTCACTGGCCACCACGATCGCGCTGGCCGCATCGTTGCCGCGCTGGATGATCGCCGTGTGGCCGGCCACGCAGGTGTAGCGCTTGGCCGAGTGCAGGTGCAGCGAGTCGATGTATTCCGGGTCACTGGAATAGTGCGTGACGACGGCGCGCTTGCCGTCGGTTACCACAGTGTTGAGGTAGCAGGCCTCGTCGACCTCTGCGTCGGCGCCCATCCGCACCAGGTCGCTGATCGTCCGGCGCATCGCCTCGGCCATCGTGTCGGCCGTCTCCTCGGCACCGCCCGCGCGCAGCTTGAGCATGTGGTCGACCCACAGCGCAAAGGTGTGCTCGCTGTCGGTGCTGCCGCGCACGACATTGAACGCGTCGTCCGAGAGACCGCGCAGGAGCGTGCGGCGGATCTTGCGGAAGCCGCCGACGTCGCCGTTGTGCGCGAAGGCGTAGTGCTTCCAGGCGAACGGGTGGCAATTGACCTCGTCGACCGACTGCGCCGAGGTGGCCGCGCGGACGTGCGCGAGGATGCAGCCGCTCTGCGTGACGCGGCAGAGGTCCTGGAGGTTGCGATTGTTCCAGGCCGGCGAGATCGACTTGAACATTGCGGGGCGGTCTTCGTCGAGGCCGTGCGCGTACCAGGCGACCCCGAAGCCGTCTCCGTTGAGCGGCTCGACGCGCTCCTTCGAGGCGAAGCTCTGGCGGATCAGCGAGTTGACCGGGTCGGTGATCAGCGAGGCGAGCGTGATCGGCGGGCCGAGGTAGAGGACAAGGCGGCACATCGTGGGAGTGATTCTCTTCGTGGCGCGGCGCGGCGACCCGGCAACTGTTGCCCCGATTATCCCTGCGCGTCGGGGTCGGCGTCGAGAGGTTCGAACGGCGTGCCGGCCAGGTGATGGTCAGCGCTGTCGGAGAACCGGAAGTGATCGAGGCTCTCGTGCAGCCGGCCGAGCAGCGAACCGAGCGTGGCGAGCTCGGCGTCGGTCAGCGAGCGGTGCGCCGCAAGGTGGTCGAACAGCATGCGGTCCGACTTCTTGTCGCTCTCGGCCAGCGCGCTGCCGGCCGGCGTGACGCGGTAGACGCGGTCGTCGCCCTCGCCCTCGGCCACGGCAAGGCCCATGCGCACGAGATTCTCGCACTCGCCGAGCGGGTCGTCGCACCACAGCACCATGCGGCCGATTGCGTCGGCCGGCTTGACCGCGGCACCGCGCGCGCCATGCAGGATGCGCACGAGGTTGATGCCGGCCGCGTTCATGCGGGCGGTGCCGCGGTTGTAGAAGACGTACACCGCATTCTGCAGCAGCCAGCCGACGCGCTGCACGCCATGCACGACCGCGGCCAGCGGCGACGCGGCCGGCGCGGAGAGCTGCAGGTCGGCTTGCAGCAGGCTGGCGTAGGTGCCGTGGCGGACGTCCTGCTGCAGCTTGCGTACCGACTCGTGACGGCGTTCGCGGTCGGGATGCATGGCCTGCAACGCCGACCGTTCGAGCGGCGGCGGAACGCCCGGCGCGCGCTGCGACGGCGGTACCGGACTGCCTTCGCGAACCTTGCGCAAGACCTCCAGCGTGCTCGCGCCATCGAACGGCGGCTGTTCGCAGAGCAGGTAGTAGAGGATCGCGCCGAGGCTGTAGACGTCGCTGCGCTCGTCGAGTTCGTCGATGTCGCCGCGCGCCTGCTCCGGGGGCATCCACGCTGGCGTGCCGAGCACGCTGCCGTCCAGCGTCGCGGTCTGCTCGTTGGTGCCCGTGCCGGACAGGCCGCCGGAGGAGATGGCATTGCCGTCCGGGCCGGCGTCCGCGTCATTGCCGCGTTGCAGGTCGCGCGCGAGTCCCCAGTCCATCACCATCACTTCGCCGAACTCGCCGATCATCACGTTGGCCGGCTTGAGGTCGCGATGGATCACGCCACGCGAGTGCGCGAAGGCGACGCCGTCGCAGACGCGCGCGAACACGTCAATGCGCTCGGCCAGCGGTGGCTGCGCGGTGCGCACCCACTCGTCGAGCGTCTGGCCGCGCACGACCTTCATCACGAGTTGCAGTTGCGAACCGGCCACCAGCAGCTCGTGCACGGGCACGATGTTGGGATGCTCGAGTTGCCCGGTGATGCGCGCCTCGCGCAGGAAGCGCGCGCGGCTGGAAAGGTCGAGGTCGCGCTGCGGCGTCTTGATGGCCACCTCGCGTTGCAGCCGCGGATCGTGCGCGAGGTGCACGTCGCCGAGACCCCCCGCACCGAGCAGCCGGCCGAGGCGGTAGCCGGTGAGCAGCGCGGTGTCGGCACTGGCCGCCGAGGGCACGGGTGCGACCTGGCGCGTCGCCAGGCGAGTGGCGTCGAGGCTCTCTGCCACCGGCGTGGGCGTGGGCGCGTCGTCGTCGTGCAGGTCGAAGCGCCAGCCAGCCTCATGCGCGGCCCGGATCGCATTGCGCAGACCGGCTGCCACATCGGCCGGAATCCGGCCTGCTGCCTCGGCGGCGTCCACGCGTTGCTCGGCCGCAGAGTCCGGGGCGCTCATGCCAGAGGTCCACCGCCCTCTTCGTCATCATCGAACAGGTCGGCGTCGGCCGGCGCGTCCGGCAGGTTGAAGCGATCGACAAGCGCGCGCGTGTCGTCCCACTTCTCGCGCGGCTGGTCGTCGGGCTCGGGCAGCGAGACCAGCGGCCCGGCGTCGGCGAACAGCGACGGTGGCGGAGGTGGCGGCGTGTCGTCGGGCGAATCCCACAGTGCAGCCGCACCGGCCTCGGCACCGCCATCGGTGGTGCTCGGTCGGAACGCCGGGCGCGCGATCGGCTCGGAGTCGAACGGCAGATGCTGTGGCGGCGCAGGCGACGACTCCTCGACCTTCGGATGGAACTTCGCACGCGGCGGCGCGTCGTCCCACAGCGGCGAGTGCATCGCCGGGCCGCCATCCACGGCGATCGGATTGAACTGCGGCGGGCGGATGTGGCCGACGATCTCGTCGGTGTGCACGTCCATCGGCATCAGTCCGCCGGCGTCGGTCTCGAGCGGCGGGACCGACGCATCGGCGCCGTCGGCATCGGCACCCCACTGCGGCATCGCCGCACCGGGGCCGGTCAGGTACGAGACCTCTTCATCCTCGTCGCCGCTGTCGAGCGATTCGAGCTGCTCGCGCGACGACGACGCGAACTCGTCGCTCTCGGGCATGCTGGCGACATCCATCCGGCGCAGCACCGACGTCGGCAAGTCGGTGTCGCTCATCAGTGGTAGTGCGTCGGTCTCCGATGCGGAGCCGGGCATGCCGGGTGTCGCGGGTGCCGGTGGCGGTGCGTCAGCCGATCGGCGGCGGAACTCCGCCAACGAGATTGGCTGCGACTCGCCAAGCGCCGGGCCGTCGGGCATCGGCGCTTCCTCGACCTCGAACTGCAGGTCGGCGTCCGGGCTCGGATCGGGGAACGACTCGGGCGACGCCACCGCCATCGCGCTGACGAAGGCGTCGTCGCCGAGCGACTCGTTGTCACTGCTGTCGATCACCTGGCGCACCGGCGGCGCCTGCTCGATCTCCAGTTCCGACTCGTAGTCGGCCGGCGCGCGCTCCCACGTGCCGGGCAACGGCAACGAGATGTGCGACTCGAGGTCGCCGGCCGGCTGCATCGTCGGCTTCGGCGCGTTGATCGCGCGCGTGCCGGGCAGTGCGGGGATGTCCTCACCGGGCATCGGCATCGGCACGTTGTCGAACGGCATCGGCGGAGGCGTGTCCCAGCCGTCGCTCTGCGACGCGCTCGGCATCACCACCACCGGCTCGTCGGCCATGTCGGAGGGCTCGACGCGCGACTGGCGCTTCGAGATCGAGCCCATCGAGATGTCCACATCCGACACGTCGGCGTCGCTGTCCGCATCGGTCAGCGCGGCATCACCGAAGACCGACATCGCTTCGGCTTCGGCCTCGGCTTCGGCCTCGGCGAAACGCTGGGTCGATGCGTGCGGACGTCCCGGCGACCACGCTTCAGGCATTGCGCGAGCCGAGGCCGGGAAGTGCAACGGCGCGGCCGGCTCCTCGTGATGCGGCGGAAGCGGCGGAAGGTCGGCCGGTTCGCTGCCGGGGAATGGCGGCAGGTCGAGCGCGGGCGGCGGCGGTGGCGGTGGTGGCGGCGTCTTCGACGGCGGCGTGCTGAGCATCCGCGTGTCCAGCAACGACGGGCCGGGCATCGGCGGTGTCGGCAGCGACGTGACCGTGCCCGCACCGGCGCCGCGTGACGACGCGGGCGGCGTACTGCGCCCTGCACCCGCGCCAGCGCCACCGGCCGGCTTGCTGCGGGATGGCTTGGGTGGCGAGGGCGGTGCCATCGCCGATTGAGCCTGGCCGAGTGCGCCGCGCGGCGCGACCTGCACCTCCGGCGTCGGCATGCTGGCTTCCATCGGAGCCGCGTTGCCGCCCTTCAAGGCGCCCTGCGGAGCCACCTGACGCACCGGCTTCGGCCCGCCGGCGCGACGCCGGCCGAGGTCCATCGCCACGAGGATCGACTTGCAGTTGCTGGCCGACACATGCTGCATCGGCTGGTTCGAGTCCGGGCTCAGGTAGTTGCGCGCCGGGTCGATGCTGTTCTGGTTGTACTGGCGCTGGGTCTGCTCGCAGCGCAGGATGCCGATGCCCTGGTCGGCCAGCACGTCGAGCACCTGCGCGTTGGTGAGGTGCCCCGCCTTGACCAGCAGGTAGCCGATGCGAGCGAACCGGCGCGGGTTCTCGGCGAGCTGCTTCTTCTGCAGCTGCATCGCCTCGTCGGCCTGCTGCGGGGTGATCAGGCCGCGGGCCACGGCAATCTGTCCGAATTGGTCGCTCATGGTCTCGGCTGCGGGCAGTCGGGGCGATCGGTCTGGAACGGTCCGGAACGGAAGCGGGTGCGGGGTGACTGTTCCAACGGAACAGGCGGCCGCGTGGTAGCCACGAATACGGCCGCACTCGCCGTCACGTCAAGGCACCATCATACACGCTGCGAGTGGTTCGTGTGTGCGGCGGCGCACGCGTGCGACCACGCCAAATGCGTAACGGCACTCCGAAGAGTGCCGTAGCAGGCGGTGATTGCCGCCCGACCGATCCTGAAGCCCCTTAGCGATTGGCCGGGCAGCGGCGGCACGAACCACGTGCCTCACCACCACATCATGAGCGCAACCGCACCGGCGATGTTATCCGTCGATCCGGTTTTTTCCGGCGGCCCGCAACATGGCCGTCACGCGGGCGATCAGGTCGGGCGCGAGGAACGGCTTCTTGATGAAGCCGCTGGCCCCGGTCCCGGCCACGCGCGTCGACACCTCGCGCTCGTTGAACCCGCTCATCACCAGCACCGGGACGTTGGCGCCCAGCGCCTGCAGACGGCGCAGCACCTCAAGGCCATCCAGGCGCGGCATCGTCAGGTCGAGCAGCACCAGCGAGATGCGGTCGCGATGTGCGACGAACAGGTCGAGCCCCGCTTGGCCATCAGGTGCGGTCAGCACGGTCAGGCCGACCATCTCCAGCAGCTTCGACGACACCGACAACACGCCCGGCTCGTCGTCCACCACGAGCACGGTGTCCACGGCCTCGCCGGCACGCAGTGGCGAGTCCGCAATCGTTGCCGGCGCCGTCGGCGTGGCCGGCGTTGCGGGCGCGGTCCGTGCCGCGGGCAACATCACCGTCATCGTGGTGCCGGCGCCCGGTGCAGTCTCCACCTTCACGCTGCCCTTGTGGCCGCGCACGATGCCGAGCACCGCCGCAAGCCCCAGCCCGCGGCCGGTGAAGCGCGTGGTGAAGAACGGATCAAACATGTGCGCCACGGTGTCCGGCGTCATGCCGCACCCGTTGTCCTGCACCTCCACAAACGCGTACTCGCCGGCCGGCAGCTGATCCGGAATGCAGTCCGAGCGCAGGTCGTCAGAGTCGGCATGGCGGACGCCGGTGCGCACACGGATCGTCCCGACGTTGCCATCGAGCGCATCCGACGCGTTGGTGATGAGGTTCATCACGATCTGCCGGACCTGCGTAGCATCGGCTTCGACCCGTGCCGGTGCGACCTCGAGCGCCAGGCTGGCCTTGCGCGACACGGCCGTCTTCAGCAGGTCGGCCATCTCGCGCACCAGCTGGTCGAGGCGCAACGACTCGATCGCGAATCGCCCGCGACCCGAGTAGTCGAGCATCTGCCGCGTGAGGTCGGACGCGCGGTGCGCCGCCTGCTCGATCTCGCCGAGCACGCCGCGCACCGGCGAATCGGGCGGCAGTTGCATCAGGCCGAGTCCGGAGAGGCCGAGCACCGAGGTGAGCAGGTTGTTGAAGTCGTGCGCGATGCCGCCCGCGAGGACGCCGAGGCTCTTGAGCTTCTCGGCGTGCTGCAGGTGGCTCTCGAGCCGCCGCTGTTCGTCGCTGGCGCGGCGCAGTCCGGTGATGTCCTCGTTGAGCACCACCAGGTGGCGGAGCCCGCCGTCAGGGCCCGGCACCTGGTAGCCGCGCATGCGCAGCCAGCGCTCGGGATACACGCGCCCGTCGGCGGGGCCCTTGCCGCCAGTGCTCGGCGCGTGATGCACATCCAGCACCGGCGGCGTCAGCCCGGCGAATGCCGCATCGAAGAACGGCCGCGCGCCGAGTTCGTCGACGCGCGGATCGGTCCGCACGTTGTAGCGGCCGACGAGCTGGCTGCCGATCGGGCCCCACATCTCTTCCCACGTGCGGTTGACTCGCTCGAGCGTGCCGTCGGCGGCAAACACCTGGATCGCGAACGGCGAGTGCTCCATCAGCAGTCGCAGTTGCTCCTTCTCTTCGTGCAGCTCGACACTGGCGTGCATGCGTTCGAGTTCGGCCGATGCGCGCACCGCGACCACCTGCATGATCGCCTGCAGCACCTCGGCCTCGTCGATCGGCCTCGTGTGCATCAGCACGAGCAGGCCGGTCGGTCGGCCCCTCGCGGTATGCAGCGGGCACCCCAGGTAGCCCTCGATGCCCATGTCGGCGAGCATCCGGTCAGACGGGAACACCCCGGCTACGTGCTGCGGATACTGGCAGAAGCGCCCCGCTATCACGTTCTCGCTCGGCGTGCCGACCAGGTGGTAGCGCAGGTTCGGCGCGGGCGCGCCCTTGTGCGACACCGCGATCGACTGCACCGTCTGCGGGTCGTCGCGGTCGACCTCGCCGATCAACACCCACTCGATGCGGCAGGTGCGGCACAGGTGGTTGGCCAGCTCGCGGAAGTAGTTGTCACCGGTGGCCGGGGCGACGGCCTGCGCGATCTGCTGCAGCACGCGGTCCACGCGGCTGCGCTCGGTGACGTCGACGAGCACGTTGATCGCGCCGATCAGCTTGCCGTGTTCGTCGTGGAACGGATTGGCGTGCGCGCGCGCGTTGACCAGCCGGCCATCGGGGCGTTCGATCGTCACGTCGCAGCCGGTGAAGGCCACGTTCTCGCCGAGTGCGCGCGCCATCCAGCACTGCCCGTGCGGCATCGGCGACCCGTCGGGCCAGAACAGCCGGAACGACCCGCAGAAACGGTCATCCGGGTGGTGCAGCCGCGGCGCGCGGCCCCACAGGCTCTCGGCGTACGGGTTGAAATACGTGATCAGCCCGGCCGCGTCGCACATGTAGGCGGCGGCCGGCAGCTTGTCGAACAGCTCGCGGAAGAAGCGGTTGTTTCCGCCGTCGAGGTTGCGGAGCGAGGTGTCTTGCGGGTCCATGCGCGGGGGGGTGGGAACCACCACCGCGTCATATTGCGCGTTGCGCCGGACAGCGTCCACGAGATGGCATCACACATGACAGGCACGTGCGATGTCATCTCGTAGCGGTGCAACACATGACGAGTGCTGCCATTGTCAGCGGTCAGAAGTCCTCGCCCTGGTCGCCCTGGCCGCTGCCCGGCGTGTCCGGCTTCGTGGGCTTCAGCTCCGGCGCCGGCGTCGTTTCCAGCACACGGTCGAGGATCGCCAGCGTGACCAGCGACGAGCCGGTGCCCCACGTGCGGCCGATGTTCGGGCTGTCCATGAACGACCCGCCGTCCATCTCGGCGTACGAGAGCATCATCTCGCGCAGCTTCGTGGCGGCCAGCCAGCGCGACGTGTCGTCCTGAAGGCCCTCGATCGCCAGCGCGGCGCCGAGCATGTCGTGGAAGAAGAAGAAGCCGCCGTTGGCAAACTTGTCGGAGTGGTAGTCGTACTGGCGCACCGCCTCCAGGTAGTGCTTCCACTTGAAGAACGCGAACAACGCGTCGGCCAGCCGCTTCTGGTGAGACTGCCCGGCCAGCAGCAGGCCGTACTCGCACAGCGGCATGCGACCGGCCGAGGCCTCGGCGCCGGCGCGAGAGAGACCGCTCGAGAAGTCGTACGGGAACGCGCCGTCGGCACCGCGCACGCGGGTCAGCGCATCGGCGCCGGCCTTGAGGACTTCGTCCGTCACCGTCGCGCCGGCCTTGCGGGCCTCGCCGAGGGCGATCAGCACCATGCCGCTGGCGAACGGGTTGGTGTACTCGTGGCCCCACTGGCCGTCATTGCTCACCTCCGACAGCTTGTCGACGAGCAGCTGGACCACCTTGCGGAACTTCGGCCGGTCGGCTTCGGGCCGCAGCTCCAGCGTCCGCGCAAAGTAGAGCAGCGAGTAGAGGTAGGCGTAGACCTTCTCGATCGCCGTCGTGCTCAGGTTGCCGGCGTCGAGCAGGAACGCATCGGCCCGCGCGAGTGCAGCCTTCGCCGCCGCTTCGTTGGTGCCGGGGTGAATCGCCAGCGCCCACGCCGCGGTGGCGGTGATGGCGGTGATCGTGTTGCGGCGATGCTCCACGCCGAGGAACGAGTACGGCGTGTCGCTCCACTGACCCGACGAACGCTGCCAGTTGATCAACAGCG
>JBFWQT010000085.1:0-17511 GCA_050249295.1 Planctomycetota bacterium | reverse complement strand
CAGTTCGGCAGCGATACGCGATGCGCCGAACAACGTGTTCCCGTTTGTGGGCTCCTGGTCTGCTGCCTGCAGCAACAACTTCCGGGCTTCTTCTCGCTGCCCAACGGCCGCCAACGTCCCTTCATAGTAGTTGAGCCCCTGACCGTACCGAGGGTTCCGGCGGGCGAAATCTGCGACTGTCTCGGCTGCCGATTCGCGGTCGGGGCCTTCCTTCATGGCCCGACGAATTGCCACCTGAAGACGGGCACATCCCGGGATGGGCTCGACATCCGCAAGGAAACGGCCGTATCCGGAGACAATCGCCGGCATGTCGTTGCCGGCTCGTCTCAGCAACGCATCCAAAGCTGCGTCTCGATTGGCATCGGCTGGCCCCTGGCCCTGCGACTTCAAAGCCGCCTGTATCAGGTCACGCCCGTCGATGCCGCGATTCTCGCACAGGAACCAGACCAACGCCCAAGCCTGTGCGCGTCGCAGATCTGTTTCCGCCCCAGGCCGCTGGTTTCCGCACTGCAGGAGTTCAAGGAGGGCAACTGCCTTGTCGGCTCGTCCCGCACCTTCAAGCAGAGAGGCCCAGCCAACATGGATGTGCGCGGATGGCAGAAGCCCGGGATCACTGGCTTCCAGGTATGAAGCCAGACCTGACTCCAGCCAGAAGGCGGGACGCCCGGCCACCGCTGCACGCAGCACCGCCAAAAAGCACTGATGCCGCAAACAGGCCAACGTGAACGGGCACGACGAGAAGTACCCGGAGACCTCACCGTCCATGCTCCTGCACATGAAGCCGTTGTAGGTATCCCCGACAAACTCGGCCGAGTAGCGTTTGAAACTGTCGAGGCCCGCGAAGATCCGCATCTGATGTTTGATGTGGGGTGCATCTGGGAGCGTGATCGCAGGTGCCAGGAACCTCTGCCACGCTCCGTAGTGCTCCTCCAGATGGCTGAGGATGTAGCGCCTGTATGTTCCAGGCAAATCAGAGGTGAGGACAAACCGTCGGGACTCCTCCGATTGGTACGGTGAAGCTGCTCCCGGCGACCACCACCCGCGCTGCTCGGGCACCAGAGTGGGTACCTGTGTTCTCTGGATGGTCGAGGGAGGATCTGAGGGACCAGGGCGATTTTCTGATTGTCTGGGCAAGAACCCGAATGCGCCGACAACTCCGACTGCGGCGACCAGCACGATCAACACAGCGACCACCAAACGCCACGAGATGATCGAGCGTGCCGGGGGTTGCCGGCGCGAATCGAAATCCGTGGCCGCCGGCTCTGGAATGGCCGCTGCGACAACGCGGCCTGAACCAAGATGCCGTCCCGCCCGACGCCTTTGTCGGTCGCTGGTGTTGTAGTCGCTGAGATAGCCGCCCCGAAGAACGCGGGCCACCTCGGCGCCTGTGGGGAACCGGTCCTCGGGGCGCTTCTCCATCAGTCGGAGAATGACGGCCGACACGTCATCCGAGATGTGTGGAACCAGCGATTGTGGGTTCGGGGCTGGCTTCTCCATTTGCTGCCGCAGAACGTCGAACAAGTTCAGCGACGACCTGAACGGCAACTGACCTGTGACCGAGACGAACATCAGACAGCCAAAGCTGTATAGATCACCGCGCTGGTCGACCTGTTTGCCGGCGCACTGTTCAGGCGACATGAACGCCGGGGTTCCAAGGACATCCCCTGTTGCGGTCAGGTTGATCACGCCCGAATCACCCGGAGAGCCGGCCGTGATCGCCGGTCCGGCCTTGTGGGAACTGGCATCCGAGCCCAGCGTGCCGACCAGACCGAAGTCGGCGAGATAGGGCTTCCCCAGACCGTCGAGCATCACGTTGCCGGGCTTGATGTCACGATGTACGTAGCCGCGCGTGTGCGCATAGTCGAGAGCTTCGAGCAGCGGAATCCACAGACCGACAGCCTCATGCTCGTCGAGGCGTTTTCGCTCTCGAATCAGGCCAGACAGGTCCCCACCGGACAGGAGATCCATCACGATGTACGGCGTGCCGCGTTCGTCGCCAGCCGAGTGCACGCGGGCTATGTTCGGGTGGTTCAACTTCGCCTGAGCTTGTGCTTCCCGAATGAATCGCGCCTGCACCTGTGAGTCGGCGGCCAGGTGCGGCGCCAGCAGTTTCACAGCGACGGGCGGCGAGGGTGTGGCCCGTTGGGTGCGCGCCAGATAGACGGCGCCCATCCCGCCCACACCCAGCAAGCGCTCCAGCCTGTATTCGCCGATTGTGTGGCCAACGTACCCGCCGGGTTGCAGTGGTGTATGAAAGGCAGTCTCCGGCGGGCTGATCCAAGTGGCCGTGCTGGCATCGACAAGCGCCCGGTCCCCACGGACCGCCAACAACGTTTCATCTTGCACTGGCGGTTCCACACGATCCGCCGCAGCGGCTGGCTGGGTGGTTGGCGGTCCGCTTGGCTGCTGCTCGGTGCTCATAGGAGATCGCGTACAGAGGTGCGTTTGCACGACTCATACTACCCGATGCCCGCCGCGGCTTCTCAACCATAGCCAGAGACTGGCTACAGAGGCGACCGCAAGGAATCGCGGCAAACCGAGACCCCCAGATCTGGTGATCCAGCGAAGTCTATTCGCGCGGCACGAGCCAGCAGACCGACGACCTGCGCAACGCCATGCGACGCGACTGGTAGGGTCAGACCAGCGCAAGCCATCGCCACACCTGCTCCACAACGCGGAGCAGGTTCTCCGGTAGCGCTTCGGGATCAGCCGAAAGCGGCGACAACGGCATCCAGACGCTCGCGGCGATCCTGTCTCCGGTCTGAGGAGTATCTCCCACGCAGCACGCGACGCTGCTGTCGCCCTGCAGTGAGATCTCGCGTGTGGCCGTTTCGCGCAGGTGGTCGATGACCGCACGGCCGCTCGACGTGCAACAGGTCCGCACCTCGAGATAGGGCCCCCGGAAGCCGGCGTCGCGGGTACGTGCATCCCGCTGTCCGTCGGCTTATAGCTAGCTAGGTCGGTGTGCAGCGCCTGTCACGGGCCAGCGAAGACGCCCGCCATCGACAAAATAAGATTTGAATGAATAATCCGGATGATAAAATGCGATCGAGACTCGGCGAGCGGGGAGGATACCGATGCGCGTGAGGGTCCGGTTCAAGGATGGGCAGGCTGAGGTGCAAATCCCGGCCCCGTTGATGAAGGCAATCGACGTTGATTCCGATGGCGAGTTGGATCTACAGGTGGATAGTGTGTCGCACACGATCACTCTAAGGCCGGTCTCTGGCGATCGGCGGACTCGGCCGACAGAGAAGATGCCGGCCGCGGCGGATCGACAAACAGCCTTCGGAGGAGCCCTGGAGGCGTATCGCGTGCTGCACGAGGATGCTGGTGGTGTGCTGATCGTGCAGGTCAACCACGGCAATCGGGCTGTACGCGAACGGCTGCTCAAGAACACTCCCGGCCTGCCAGCACGAGTCATGGCAGCCGTCGATCGCTACGAACGCAGCGCGATTGTGGCCCAGAAATACCTCGCTCAACTGGCGCGCGCCTACGAGAGCCATTTTGCGGGCAATCGCGTCCGCTTCGTCGAATCAGCAGAGTAGTACGAATAGTAAGAAATATGTTGACTGGATCGAACATCGGTGATAAAATACGGGTCTCGAATGACGGCCCGGGATGGGGCCAGGTCCGTGAGGCCCGCTGGTTCGGGGTCTCACCTGACAAAGAGGCCGGATGGAGAAGCTGAAGGCGATCAAGAGCGTGGAGGCGTACCACTGCTGGCTGCGCGCCCGCGGGGCGTTCGACCAGTTCATGGCATGCCGGTCGGGCGAGCCGGTGGACGATCACGTACAAGCGGTGTTGGCGGTGATGTGGGTGGCATTCAGCGACGCGGTGCTGCGCGCCGCCTCGTGGCAGTTGGCGAACTGGACCAACGGCGAGTTGTTGGCGGAAACGGTGCGCATCAACGTGCTGATGAACGTGCCATTGCTGGCAAGATACAAGGCCCTGAATGGGGCCTCTCTTCTGACGTACACGTGCAGTTGCGCCCGCATGGCCGCGATGGCCGCTGCGGCCGCAGAGAAGAACAAGAAGTCGTTCAGCGAGCGGTCGCTGTTCGGACTGGATGCGGGTCTGGACGTTGCCAGCGACGAAACCGACGCCGATCATGATCCAGTCGCGCGGGATCGCAGCAATCGCCTCTACCGCGCAGTTGAGAAGCTGGCCGCCGATCACCCCACAGACGCGGAAGTGATCCTGGCCCATCTGCGCTACCCCAGCGGGATCGAGGCGGCGGATGCCCTCGGCATCACACCCAGCCTGTTCGCCTCGCGCTTGTGCAAGGCGCGCAAGCGGCTGCCGCCCTACTGGCACGCCGCGTGAACCTCCAGCCGCCAACCTGCCCGGCCCTGTGCGGCCGGGCCGGTCGGTCGGTCGGCCCCTCCTCAGAATCCGGATACGGTGACAATGCCATGCCCTGGTATCGCTACGTCGTGAAGCAGCGCAAGACGTGTCACGCCGCCCGGATACTTGGCGAGCTGCAGTACGCTGAGTGGGACGGTTCATCAGCCGTCAGCGTGAAGCTCCACACTGGCCCGGGCCCAGACCATGCCGTGTGCGTGATCACCAGTGGCGAGTGCTTCTGGTGCTCCCGGAAAGAACGAGATCCGGAGAACTTCCCCTCCCGCTTGAGAGCGGCCTGCACGGCCATCAAGGCTCATGGGGCACGCGGTACGTTCGCGGTAGCGGCCGACAAGTCGGGATTCATCTCGATCGAGCGAGTCGCGGACCTCCAACCGACAGACAAGCTGCTGGAGTTCGAGGGCGACTGGCAACAGGTGGATGTGCTTCCGGGGGAATGAAGTCGCCTCCCAACCGCACCATCGGCTGACTGGCAAGAGGTGCAAGATGGAGTCAGCCGATGTCGTTCCCGCATTCCACGTTGAGTTCCCGTGAGATCCTCGCCGCCTGGGGGCTCCACTTCAGGCCGCCGCTGCCGATGATCGTGCTCGCGCTGCTGGCGACGCGCCGGCGGCTGTTGCTGGTCGGGTTGCCCGGCCAGGCCAAGACGCTGTTGGCGCGCCGGTTGGGCGAGGCGCTGGGCGGCGGTCACTTCCGGCTGCTCAACGCGGCGACGTCCGACTTCGCCGAGATCCGCGGCTACATCCGGCCGCGCAGCCTGAACCGCGGCAAGCTGGAGATCGTGCCGGGGCCGTGGTCGGTGTACGACTCGCGGTTCGTGTTCATCGACGAGATCTCGCGCGCGCCGCTGCACGCGCAGAACCGCTGGCTGCAGCTCGCGCACGAGCGGCTGATGGACGGCCTGCCGACGCGCATCGAACACGTGCTGGCCGCCATGAATCCGCCGGAGGTGGACGGCTGCTTCCCGCTCGGCATCGCGACGGCCGACCGATTCCACGCTGCGGTGTGGATGGACTCGTTCGGCAGCCTCGGCCGCGAGGAGCAACTGCGGATCGCAGCCGGCGAATCGGGGGATGATGAAGCGACGGCCGGCAAGCAGTTGACCGTGTGGGTCGATGCCGTCTGCGCGGCCGCGCGAGCGATCGAATCGCACCCGACACTCCCGCGGATGATGGCCGGGCTGGCTGTGGCGGCCGTGACCGCGTGGGACCGGACGGGGCACCCCTTCCGCCCACAGGGCCGCCGCGTGGTCGCTCTGCGGGAAGTGCTGGTGTCACTACTGGCCGCGCTCACGGTGGAACTCGGCGATCCCGACTCCGCCGCGAACGCCCTCGGGCAGCACCTGGACGCTGTGGTGTCAATTGGCCTGACCCACATTGCCCGCGCTGCCGACCACGAGGCCGCCGGAACTCGCCGCGCCCACGAGGCCGCCTTCGACGCCGTCTGCAAGGCGTGGTCGCGGAGCGCTGCATTGCCGGCTGACGAATCGGTTGCGGATTCAACGGAGGACCAGACTCGCAAGCGTGCCCTGTCTGAACTGCGGCATCCGACCCTGTCGGCCGACGAGTGCCGCGAACTGCTTTGCGCCTGGCAGACCAGCGCGACATGAAATGCCCGCTGATCCGCACTACAGATTCCCGACCGATTGACCTGGCCAGCAGGAGACCCGGATATGGATGCCAGCCTGATCATCGCGCTCGTCACCGCCGCAGCGGGTGGTGCGTGGACACTCGCCACAATCGCGGCCCGCGTTCGCCAGCTTGAACATGCGCATCAACCGGCGTTCGCAGCGGACACTTCGAATTCTCTTGCTCAAGGCAGCCCGCGTCGCCGCGTGGCGGCCGCGCCGACTCGACCGTTGGCGGAACCGCAGCAACCGGTCTGCGTCGCATTCCCCCGGCGAAGCAAGTACGCGGACGCCGTGAGCGCAGCTCTGCCACTCCGAGGTGCCGGCCCGTGGACCATTCAAGCGCCGGCCGGCGGCCTCCAGCGCAACGATGCTTGGGCGATCGAGATCTGCGACGACGATCACTTTTTGTCGTACAATCAGGCGACTTCCAAAATCATGCCGGCCTGGGTGGCCGGCACTGCGCTCGCTCTTCGTGGTGTCGCCTCTCGGTTTTCCATCTCCTACAACGCGCGAGCGGGCGTGTTGAAGATTGAAAGGCGGCAGTGATCTGAGCCTGAGTTGTTGAGAGGAACCAGCATGTTGCCGCAAACATGGGAAGAGGCCAAGAACGCGATTGCTTGCCGGCTTCGAGTTGGCGATAGGGTCCATCCATTGGCAGATCATCGACGCTGGGAAAATGTAGTGGTCTGGATTGACGATGGTGTGAATGAAGAGCCGGAACAGTTTCTGCGGATGGGGTCTGGCGTTGGAAAATGCGACACCGTTTCGTTGCTCCCTGCTGACCAAGTGCCGTTGCTACCGAGTGAGCCCGAGAACCTTAGCACACTCCTGACGACAGAACGCAAGACGCCGCGCCTCCAACCTCACAACTGGTGGCGCACGGTCCATGCAAACCATGAGCATTGGAGGAACGGGGCCACGGGCATCTGGTTTTTATCCATTGACGGCAACAGTGGCATTGACATGAACACACCAGACGGCCCTGTCGCCCAACATTGGAATATATGGCCGGTCCATTCGCTGAGTCCTCGAGAGGGTGAGCCAGTGGGCAATCCTAGGCGACGCGCAGCGGTGACCGACGGTTGCGTTACGTGGAACCATTTGCAGATAGCGTACAACATCCTACGCCAGCAAGACGGAATCTTGGCGACTGCGGCACGTCCAAATGAGCCGCACCGCCCGCATGGACGAACCGTGATCATTGGAGCATTGTTTTACTATCTCTTCCGTGATGTGCGCCGGGTGCCATCCCCGGCAGGGTGCCCAGGGGGTGCCAACGTCCACTTGAAAGTTGACGTCGTGCGGGACAACTGGGCCGGACACGGCGACTTCTTGAGAAATGCACCCGTGCAATGAAATGAACTCCCTGCTCGCCGCCACCATGTGTGGCGGCGAAGTCGTTTCCGGCGGGCTGGCATGTTGCTGGCCCGCCGGGGACGGCGTGGTGTGGGTCACGGAGGCGCGAGCGATGATCCAGGTGCAAACGGACGGCGGGACGGTAGTGGTAGCGGCGGGCGACCTGTTGGCGGGTGGCCGTACGGCGGCAGGTGGCATTGACCACGACGTAGCGGGAGATGACGTGTTGATTCTCGAGTGGTTCGAGCGGTGGGGCGCTCCGACAGGCAGCAAGCTGCCGGTGCGGCATCTGCTTTTCATGCGGATGCGCGAGGGGCGCACGGCCGGTGCGCTTCACGTCGGTCACGGCAGGCTCGAGCGGTTCGACACGGTGCCGGCCGCCATGTTCGAGCAGCTGGACTCCAGCGACGCGCGGCTGTTGCCAGCGGGCGAACGGCCGGCGTTCCGGCAACGGCCGCGTGGCACAGTGCTGCAGGCAATCGTGCTGCCCGGCGCGCGGCGATTCCGCTGGCAACAGTCGCGGCGCGTCTCCCGACAGTGTTGCCGTCGCTTTCAGTGCCCGGCGTTTGCCTGGCCGTTGCACGAAGCGGTGTGGCAGGCCGCCGACGTGAACCACGCGCCGATCGTGGATGACGGCCCGCTCTACGATGCGCTGCGTTCGCGGGTGGTGGACGGCATCTACCATCCCGCCTCGGAACCGCAGGCTCACCCCGACGCGCCCGCCCCACTGGCGTTGTTCGGCGCGCCGGGAGTCAACGGACACACCGGAGGCGCCGATGCCTGCTGATGCCCGACTCGATCATCTGCTCTCGCGCATGTGGGCGCGCGTCGGCGCGCTCGGCCACCCGCTGGTCTGGCGGATGGTTTCGCTGATCCGCACCGATGCGCCGGTCCGACTCTCGCCGGGTCTCGGCACGGCGGCACTGCATCACGATCCGGACGCCGATGACTTCCGCATCGAGATCGACCCCGAGTTCCTGGCGGCAGAAATCCGCGACGAGCACGACCTGCTCTTCCTGCTGCTGCACGAGATCGCGCATCTCGTGCGTGACGACCACGGTCTGCCGTCGCCCACGCCGCGGCATCACCTCATCAACAACATCGTCACCGATGTGCTGAACAACGCGTGGCTGCTGGGGCCGGACTTCGCGGGCGTGTTCAACCCGCGAACCTGTCTTGCGGCACGCCGCCACCTTCCCTGCCCGAACCCGGTGGAGGGCCTGCTCACGCCGCGCGCAGTAGCACTCGGCGTGGCGCCGGGCCCGGACGCGGCGCGAGCGTTCTTCCGCCAGCATGTGACCCCGCCGGCTGCACCGGGACGCGACGCCTACGAGCCGGAGCAGTGGGCCGCCGGCTGGGAGCACGCCATCCGCGCCGGCCAGATGTTCGATGCACCCACGCTGCAGACGATCCGGCAGTTGACCCCTCTCTTCGACCAACTGCCCGAGGATCAACTGCAACGCGTGGCCGCCGGGTGTCGGCCGAGGGCCGGCCAGGCCGCGAAGGACGCAGCACGCCGCCGGCTGGGCGGCTCACTGTGCTCCGGGGCTTCAGCGGGCGCCCAGGCAGGCTCCGGTGGTTCGGTCCATGAGGTGCCGATCAACCCCCGCCACGCGGGCCGTCGGCTTCTCCGGGCTCTGCAGCTTGCGTTCGGCGAGTCCGTCGAGTCCGGCTTGCCGGTGGACGATCCGGCCGGCCCGTACCTGCAGCCCGACGACGCGGGTTCGCGCATTGCCCGGCGCGCGTTGGTGGACCACGCCGCTGGCATTCGCGCCACTCCGTTTGCAGCGGCTGATTCGCGCGGCGGCGAACGGCCGGTCCGGCTGCCGATCTACCTCGATGTGTCGGGGTCGATGCAGTCGGAGTTGCCGGTACTGCTCGACTCGCTGCTGCGCGAGGGCGACGGCCGGTTCGAGGAGCCGCTGCGCGCATTCTCCACGCGCATCGAGCCGTTGAGTCGCCGCGACCTTCGCGCGGGGCGCATTTCCAGTACCGGCGGGACCGACTTCAACGCGGTCGCTGCGGATCTGCTCAAGCGTCGCACGCGGCACGCGGTGATCGTGACCGACGGGCGTGGCGACCTGACTGCTGCGCTGCGGGCACAATTGCGGCAGCAGCGGATTCAGCTGGCCATCGTCTATCCCGAGGAGCCCCGGCGTTCGCCGTGGGACGAAGTTGTGGCGCCCCGAGGCCGAATTGTGATCGGGCTGCGCAATGAGTTCGCCTCCCGGTCGCACACAGGGTTGAGTTGAGTCGAGCAGCGAGCACAGTCCAGGAGGTCAGCATGAATCAACTGAAGCCCGGCGATTCCGTCCGCATCCGTGGAAACAACATCGGGTACGAGTCCGGCCGCACCTACATCGTCGTGGCAGTGGACACGGACGGCACGTTCCGCGCTCGCGACGCTCAGACCGGGCGTATCGGCGGCTGGTGCCAGGTCTCGGACGCCGAACCGGCGTCGTGCATCGGCTGGGAGTTCCTGCGCGAGCACCTGCCCGAGGAGGCCGTTGCGCTGCTCGGCGCGTTCGATGGCGTCGAGGGGATTCGCCTGCGCGACGAGGTGAAGGACCGCATCCTGCTGCGAGTGCGCGGCCTGGACCGGTTGATCGTGGAGGAGGCGGCGGCAGCCGAGTCCGAGGGCCAGGCACTGCGCAGCGCCAACGTGGAAGCCGGGCCGCCCCGCAAGCGCCCCGGCCTGCGCGCGGGCTACATCGCGACCGGCGACGAAAAAGAGTCGCGTGATCTGCAGGCTGCGGTGCAGGATTGGCTTGATGAGGATCAGCCGACAAATGCCGCGGGTTGACCCGCAACGACTGCCATGTGGCTCTTCACCACCATCGGCTTCTTCAGCGTCGTCCGGAAGTTCGACGACGTGGACAACGACACGCTGACCGTGCGCGCGCGATCGCGGGCCGACCTTGACGCGCTTCGTGCAACGTACCTGCCAGCCCTCGGGCCCACCGACGAGAACCCCGACAGGGACTACCGCTTCCACGCCAGGGTGGCCCGCAGCGAATTCGTTGCGGCCGTCGCACGGATCGCCGCTGATATCGACTACGACAACTTCCAGGCCACCGTCGAGGATCGCCACGATAGCCACCGCGCCCATGTGTACGCATCGGTGTGGGACGCCACACGTGCGATCCCGCCAGACTGAACCCCTTGAACCCCCGACCGCCATGTGGCTCTTCACAACAGTCGGCTTCTTCAGCATCGTTCAGAAACCCGATGACGCCGACACCGGCACGCTGACGGTTCGCGCAAGACGCCGACTCGATCTCGAGAAGCTGCGCGACGAGTTCGTGCCCGGCCTCGGACCGATCCGCGAAACTCCCGGAGCGGACTACGGCTTCCGCGCGTCCGTACAATCCGCGGATCTCGCCGCCGCGATGGCGGACATCGTCAAGGCCATCGACTACGACAACTTCAAGTCCGCCGTGGGCGCGGAGAACCCGTACCGTGCACGCACCTACGGGGCAGTCTGGAGTGCCTGCCTCGCCATCGCAGATGAGGAGGCGTAGCCCGTGACGCTTCGCGATCTGATGGCTCAGCAACGCGAGCAGATTCCGCAGTGGCTCGCTTCACTCTCGACCGATGCCCCCTTTCCGCGCGATGCATTCCTGAGGTCTCGGACGGTCTACTATCCCGGGTCCGGCACCGATGGCCATCCGTTGCGCCTGTTCGGTGCCGCGCATGCCGCGCACTGTTTTGTGTTCGCTGACTACGGGGTTGGCTCGGCCGAAATCCTCACGCAACTTGGTGACCAGGATCATCCGGGGCATCCGGCAGGCTATCGTCCCGTGTTTGCGCGCCAGTTGGAGCAGACCGATCTGGTGCCACACGGCTGGACTCCAAACGCCGCAGTTGCCGAAAGGGCACGGGGCCGACACTTCATCGAAACCCGACCGCCCGGCGGACCCTACGCGGTGTGGGCCGTGGTGGAGCGGCGCGACGGCTTTGGCAACGATCACGGCCCCGAACGGCTGGCGATCATTGTTGTCGGCGGCGATGGGATCGCCACGTACGACGCGCTCTTCTGTAATCGCGACCAGCTCCCGCCATTCGCTGTGGTCATCCAGGACCACGGATTCGGCGGCAACTGGACGACGTTCGGGGGCGAGCAGAGCCCACTGTGGGAACTGGCGCGCCACGCACCACCCGAATGGCTGCTGGTCGGCGACAACACATCGCCGTGGCCCGGCTATGCGCGCCAGTCGGACGATGCCGAGCCCGGCGGGATGGGCGGCCGCATGCGCTCGCTCTGCCGAAGGCTGCGCTGACCCGCACTCAACAGAAGCACATGTCGACCCGGACGGACGCTGCAGAACAGTACACCCGGCTGCTGGAACGATTGCAGACTGGGCGGCGCACTCGCATTGACGACTGGCAGGAGTTTCTGCACCCCCACTTGTTGCCGTTCGATCAAGGCTGGCCGCGCCCGGCGTCCGAGTCGATCGACGCATGGATCGACCTGGTCTTCAATCGCCTTCCTCGTCGGCTCCAACTGGTAGCCGAGAGCATCGCAGTCGAGATGGTGCTCAGAGCGTACGAGGATCTGGTCTCTGCGATCCGCCAGCCTCCTCCGGTGGCCCTTGCCGCACGGCGGGCAGCTGCGCTTGCCTGGGCCGCACTCGAGGACGCGCGCCCGCCACGAATCCTCGGCGGAGTGGAGCGAGAGCAGGCCGTGCCAGCCAGCCTGCTTGACGAATTGCGGGCGTTCTCCAACGGCGATCTGGAATGGTGGGAGGCGGGCATGGAAGTGCTCATCGGCTGCGAACAGGTGGTGGGTGAGTGGCGGTTCCCGCCACCGTTGGGGTTGGCCGCTACCACGTGGGCTGCATGGCGCCGCACGTTGCGCCCACCCGGATGGTCGCAGAATCGTGACTCACCCGAAGCCGTCAGGCGTGCCCGCCTGCTCGAAGCGACGTGGCTATCCGCAGATGTCTTCCTCAAACTGTGGTGGCGCCGCGTGCGAAGTCGGTACGCGATTGCCCGCCCCGAGTCCAGCGGCGTGGTCTGGATTGCTCCGTTCCCCGGTGTGGATGACCGCGTCACGTCGCCAGAGGCCGAAATGGAAGTCTCTCCGGAACTTCCGGCGGTACGCCGCGACGAGAGCATGGAACTGTCCAGCGGACGGCGCCTGCCTCGCGCACGCCTCGGGACGCCCGGCTTCTAGGGAACCAGGTGACGGTCCAAAAAACCACGTGTCCGGGAGAGAATGGTCCTCAGATATGCGTTGCGATCAGGGCTGCTCGTGACTTCGGCGTAGCCGGGGTCTGGAATTCGAGCGCAGGCACCATCGACGTACTGCGTGACTCACATCCCTCGCGGCATCAAGGCGAGCGGCAATCCGCGGGTGGTCTGAAGCGACGTTCAGCTTTTCCACTGCGACCATCGCCGGTTCCCGCGATGCTCAACAGTGAGCGTGCGATGCGATGCACCCGGACTCGGGGAGGCGGAGAATCATCGTATCTCACGTGCGCAATGCCGGCAGCGGCTGCATCGCATTGGCGGGCCGCGACTGGCCGTCTTACTGGCCGCCCCGGCTTCACTGCCACGGACCGGAGGCCGCACGGACGCTAGTCTCGCGCCAGCGTTGGACTTCCGCTGGCTCCGGGATACAGATGTCGTGAAGTGCCGAAACTGTCCACTCCGGCTCGCCCGGAGGGCTGGTTTGATTGGACGAGGACTTGTGATTCGCTGTAGCAAGCCCCCGGCTCGCCCGGAACCGGTACGGATACGCGGACAGCCTCTCGCTGAATGTCTCGCGCTCAATGCACGGTCAACGAGTGGGTTCGCGGGCGAGCGGCCCTCCCGGTCCGCTCCCTTGCGGTCGCGGCTCGTGACCGGCCCCGGAACACGTCGCGGTGCCGACGCGCCACCGCCGCGCACCCGCCGTGCGACGCTGGCCGACCGCGGGCGGGCGACCGAGGGGTCACTACTCAAAAAGCCGACAGAATCAAATCGAAGAATGATCACGTTGGCATACATGGCGACGACTCCGGATCGACTCAGCGGGCCGGGTTTTCAGAACAGTGCTCTCCCTCTGTATTGAGGAATGTCCTACGTTCGGGCCCGAAATCAGCACCTAACCACTGTCGCCGAAGGATGTTGAATGCAACTTTAGCTAAATTGGACCGATGTCTGGGGATATTATCGGCACTTCGGCCCGGTCATTCAATTCTTGATCCTGCAACTCGAACATAAAACGCTTGAAAATCGAACAGCTGCGCTGGCGCAAGGCGGCAGCGACGGCGACGCGCGCGCCGCCCCCCGTGAGCATGCGCTCGACGTTGCCAACCGGAGTGCATTGCCGGTGCGCACCGGCACCACGCCCTTGCCCGCATCGGCCTCGTCGGCTAGTGTGCTGCCGGGCCGCACACCAGCGTGTGCATGCTCGCGCACTCGACACCATCGCAAGCCCACACTACAGCCCGCGCGGCGCCGGTCCGCCATGCCAGCACCCGACCCAGAGATCGACTTTGACCTGCTGTCGGACCTCGACCCGGACGGGCGGGCCACCACAGAGGTGCACGGGCCCGTCACCATCGGGCACCACATCTATTCGTCCGTCAACGGCTACCGCACCGTCTTCTGCAGCGACCGTCTGACCGCCGTGCAGCCGCAGCTCGAGGCCTGGGCCAGCGCCCACTGCAAGGGCGCCGTCGATGCCACCCGCTGGTACGCCTTCCCGCTCGCCGACTATCGCGTGATGACCCGCGTGTTCATGGCCGGCGTCGATCGCGCCGGCCGCGGACGCGTCTGCGTCCACAGCATCCTGCTCGACCGCGCCACCCTCGCCACCGACTGGCCCGGCTACAACCCGCTGCGCTTTCCCGGCGACTGGTTCCTCAGCAACTCCAGCGCGTCAAAACTCGACGACGAGGCCGCGCTCGCCGACTGGCTGCGCGACAGCGTCATCCCCACGTCGGTGCCCGACAGCGGCGGCAGCAACCGCGGCTTCAGCCCTGAAGATGGCGCCCTCGTCCAGGCCCTGCTCTACGCGCCGCGCGGCCTCGTCCTCACCGGCGACTACGGCCTCCCCGCCGAGAACGTCGTCACGCTGTTCGACTGGCTGCCGTTTGCCTGGCGCATGCGCTGGATCGTCGGCTCCGAGATGCAGGACCCGCAGCGCTTCCCCACCCAGGTTGTGCTCGCCTCGCAAGTGCCCGCCGTCGACGGCGCTCCGCCCGTACTCGCCAGCGGCATGCCGTTGCGAACAAAGGGCAAGCCCGACTACCCGACCGGCATCCAGGACCAGTGGCTGTTCCGGCCCGACAACCGCGCCACCCGCGCGTTCCGCCACTACCACCGCTGGATCAGCCGACTGCCGCTCGCCACGGCACCGACGGTGTCGGAGGAGAACTGGCTGCTGGCCGCGTTCGCCTGCCTGCGCCCCTACGAGCCGGCCGACGAATGCGCCAAGGACCTCAATCATCAGCGCACGCCGCAACTGGTGCTCGGCCTGCTCTGCCTTGCATGGGCCAACCAGATGGGCTCGGCCGTGCAACGGCTCTCGCTGTTCGGCCAGGAGCTGACGCGGCTCGGCCGTTACTTCACGCTCTCGCATTTCATCGAGCAGGCCTGGCTTGCCACGTTCCACCGTCCCGGCCCGTCGCCGATGACCGAGGAAAGTCGCGAGCGCGCCCGCGCGCGCACAGCCGAGGTCGAGGCCAACGCCTCGCCACACGGCCATGTGCTGCAGGCGGTCTGGTCGTTGCTCGGCAACGTGCGCAGCATCGGCTTTGCGGCCTACCAGTCGGTCGATCTGCCGGTGGCTGACCTGCGCGACGCGGTGACGCAGCTGGATGGCGAGCGCCGGTCGTTGTTCTGGACCAACCTGGTGATGCTCTGCAACGAGGCTGTGCGCGAGCTGGCGAAGGTGGGCGAGGCCGGCCTGCAGCAGCTCGAGCATCGTGACGCGGCGATGCGTCTGGCGAATCTGCTGGCGACGTTCAGCAAGTACCGTGACCGTTTTGCGCCCGAGCACCAGTGGATTTTCAATGAGATGACCGGCCCCGGTGGCACGCCGGCGATCGCCAACAGCCTGCTCGAGTTGTTGTTGAGCCGCTTCCATTATCCGCCGGAAGAGGTTCGCCCGATCCGCGACCGCCTGCAACGCTTCGCGAAGTTGTCGTGAGCCGCGGCCGACAGTGGATGTCAGAGTGGTCGTGTTCGGGGCGAGCCGGGGAGCGGGGGCAACCCGCGCGCGAAGAAAATCGCGTCGCCATCATCCGTGGCACCGCCCGCTCTGCATCGTCACCACACTCCCGCACATCCGCCCCCTGACGGTCGCGGCTCTTGTTCACACCGCGGTTTTGACCGCTGCGCGCGCGGAAGTACAATCCGCCCCTCCACGCCACTCCACGCCACGACACGCCGGGCCGCCTCCAACAAGCCGCCGACGCAATGACCAACGCCCAACCGGCGCAGAGCCAGCGCGACGTTCGCATCGGCAAGCTCGATCGACTGCGCGAAGCGGGGTTCAACCCCTACCACGATCGCTACGACATCACCCACGTGCTGGCCGACCTCGGCGCACTGCCCGACGGCACAAAGGTGAAGGTGGCCGGCCGGCTGGTGCTGCATCGCGTCGGCGGCGGCATCACCTTCTCCACGCTGGCCGACCGCAGCGGCCGCGTGCAGATCAGCTTCCAGAAGAAGGATCTGCCCGAGGACACGATCACGCTGATCAAGAAGGTGCTCGACATCGGCGACATCATCGGCGTCGACGGCGAGATGTGGACCACCAACAAGGGCGAGCGCACGGTCAACGTGCTCAGCGTGCTGCCGCTCTCCAAGGCGCTGCGGCCGCTGCCCGAGAAGTGGGCCGGCCTGCGCGACCAGGAAGCGCGCTACCGCCAGCGCTACCTCGACCTGATCTCCAACCAGGAGACCAAGCAGCGCTTCGTGCTGCGCAGCCGCATCGTCAGCTTCATCCGCCGCTACCTGGATGACCACGGCTTCCTCGAAGTCGAAACGCCGATCCTCCAGGCGGCCTCGTCGGGTGCGGCCGCGCGGCCGTTTGTCACGCACCACAACGCGCTCGACCGCGACCTGTTCCTGCGCATCAGCCCCGAGACCTACCTCAAGCGGCTGATCGTCGGCGACTTCGACCGCGTCTACGAGATCGGCAAGAACTTTCGCAACGAGGGCATCGATCCGTCCCATCTCCAGGAATTCACCATGCTGGAGTGGTACGCGGCGTACTGGAACTATCGCGACAACATGACGTTCGTGCGCGAGCTGATCCAGGCGATCCTCAGCGAGTTCATGGGCGGCCAGACGCTCACGTACCAGGGCGTGGAGCTCAACTTCGCCGGCGAGTGGCCCGAGATCGACTACGCCGAGGCGATCCGCAAGGGCACTGGTATCGACATCAACGAGTTGGACACGCGCGAGAAGCTCGCACCGGCGATCAAGGCGCACTACGCCGACATCCACCTCGACGACTTCAAGTCGTACCCGGCCATGGTGGATGGCCTGTACAAGCACGTGATCCGGCCGAACCTGATCCAGCCGTCGTTCCTGCTGCATCACCCGACGGAGATGGTGCCGTTGGCGCGCCGCAGCGATTCCAATCCTCGCGTGCTGGACATGTTCCAGGTGCTGGTCAACTCGTGGGAGATCGTGAAGGCGTACTCCGAGTTGATCGACCCGATTGATCAGCGTGCCCGCATGATGGAGCAGCAGGAGTACGCCGCGGCCGGCGACGACGAGACGATGATGATGGAGGAGGATTACATCCTCTGCATGGAGCACGGCATGCCGCCCAACAGCGGCCTCGGCCTCGGCATCGACCGTTTCGTTGCGCTGCTCACCGACCAGGAGTCGTTGCGCGACGTGGTCTTCTTCCCCGCGATGCGCAACGCAAGCGGTGGCGAAGGCGACGGCACTGACGGCGGCGAGAGCGTGGAGCCGGCCGGCGAGTGAGCGCTGCGGGCCGGGCCGGGTTGAACAAGAGCCGCGACCGTCAGGGAGCGGATGTACCGAGCGAACCGCTCGCTGTGCATCCGCTCCCTGACAGTCGCGGCTCGTGTTTGTCGTCGTCGCCCGGCCAAATGCCACACACCCGCTGTGAAGCGGGTGCGCGACAGCGTCCGCGACGGACGCAACCAGATTCGATCGGGCGATCAGCCCTCCCACTCGATGTAGGGCTTGCT
>JBFWQT010000084.1:0-17527 GCA_050249295.1 Planctomycetota bacterium | reverse complement strand
CCGGCTCGACGATGCGCACCCGCGCGTACTGCTTGTTGGCCGACTTCGGATCGACCGCGAACGAGTAGCTGCCGTCGGCATCGAGCTCGAGCCACGTCTCGCGCTGGATCGCGACGTCGACGTCGATCGTCGCGCCGCTGTAGTTCATCACGGTCAGCGGCACGTAGAGCTCATCGCCGACGGTCAGCACGCGCGGCAGTTGCAGGTTGAGGAAGATGTCCTTGAACACGCGGAACGTTCCGCTGCCTTCGCCGAACGCGCCATCGATGCTGTGGCCGATCGCGCGCACCTTCCACGTCGTGATCGAGTCCGGCATCCGTTCCACGCCGATCGTCACCTTGCCGTTCGCATCGGTGATCAGCATCGGCTCGACGAGCATCGACTCCGGGAACTCCTTGCGCGCCGGCGCATCGGCGGCGGGCGCGCTCGAGCCGGCCTCGGTCGCGCGAGTGTTCTCGGCGCCATCCGCCGGCGACGGATCGAGCGCCGGCGACGGCGCCGGCATCACCGCCTCATCGTCGTAGCCGCCAAAGCCCCGGTTGGCCGAGGTGGCCCACCCGCCGGATCGCGTGGAGCCGGCCGTGCGCTCCTCACGCGTGTCGAACTCGTCCAGCGGTGCGGTGGTCAGCCGCACACCGGCGGCCGGGCCATGGTCATTGAAGTCGGCCGGGCCACCGCTGCACGCCGGAAGGACCACGCAGGCGAGCAGCAGCAGGATGCCGCGGGCAACAGACAGACTTGTTGAACGAGCGGGCATGGCAGTTCGATCCATCAGACGGGACGGCACGGGACGCAACCAGCAAGCCTCCACAATACCCGACAAACTCACCTCCGGAAGAACCGCGACGCAACTGTTCCGCCCGCAAACCCCGCAAACTACAATCCTCGCGCCATACCCGCGGCGCAACGAACGCACTGCGCACTGCACGGCGGCACCACGATGCGCAAGGGATTCTTCGTCACCGGCACCGACGTGGGAGTCGGAAAGACCGTCGTCGCGGCCGGGATTGCCGGCGCCCTCGCGAGCATGGAGTTCAACGTCGGCATCATGAAGCCGGTGGCGACCGACGGCTTCGAGGACGAGAACGGCAAGCTGCTCAGTCGCGACGCCGAGTACCTGCGGCGCGTCAGCGGCGTGAAAGACGACCTCTCGATCGTCAATCCGTACCTTTACGAGACGCGTGTCGCACCGTCGGTCGCGGCGTATGTCGAGAAGCGCGAAGAGGTCGATCTGAAGCTCGTCGAGAACCGCTACTTCGAACTCACGCTGATGCACGAGATCATCGTGATCGATGGCGAAGGCGGGTTGATGGCGCCGATGAATCGCGAGGAGACAACGCTCGACCTCGTGCTGCAACTCGGCGCCGAGCTGATTGTCGTGGCCCGACCTGGCCACGGCACGATCAGCCACACGCTGCTGACTGTGAACCACGCGCGCGCGATGGGCGTGCACGTGGCCGGGGTGGTCATCAACGCGTGGGGCCGCGACGGCGTCGGCCTGATCGAGAAGACCAACCCCGAGGAGATCCGCCGGATGTGCCCGGTCCCGCTGCTCGGCATCCTGCCGTGGATGGACGGGTGCAACGTCGAGACGGGCAGCCATCAGGGTCTCGTCGAGACGGTACTCACGAAGCTCGATCTCGAGCCGCTGATCCGCGACGACAGCCCGGACTGGACGTTTGATCTGTTGTGAATGCAAGTTGCAACGTACGCGCTGCAAATTCACTCGCGAGAACAACTTCTGCGCGGGTCCGGACTTCTGGTTTGTCCCGCCGATGAGACTGGAATAATTGACGGTTCCACGGTGGGCTTTCTGTGCGTAGACTACTGTCGAACAGGAGGCATTTCTGGTTGCAACGCGCAGGAGCGCAAGATGAACCGCGGCTTCACACTCGTCGAACTCGCCATTGTGATCGTCATCGCCGGCATCCTCGCCGCCGTCGCCATTCCGATCTACCAGGGTGCGATCGAGCGGGCGAAGTGGGCCGAGGGCAAGTCCAACGCGGGTGCGATCATGGCTCCGCTGAAGGTGTCGGTGGCCGAACAGAGCGGCGCCTTCCCGGCCGCGGCCGTGATCGGCGCCTCGGCGATCAACTACTCGTTCCTCGCGCTGACCCCTGCGGACTACGACAGCAGCAACTTCCTCAATAGTGCATTCACGTGTACCAATGTCGTGCCCGGTCCGCCCGCTACCTGGCAGATCAGTGTGGCCAGCGGCACGACGGCAGGCGGCCCGCAGGTGGGCATCTACGTGCTGAACAACGACGGCACGGTCGACGCCACCAGCACCGCGCCCTGATCTGCGGAACTTTCCGGCCGGTTCGAACGTATTATCTCCAGCGACCGCGGAGAGCCCCCGGCTGCTCCGGCGGACGCACCATGACCGACTGACGATCGACGGCCGCGACGTATGCCAAACCCGAGACGCGTGGAGATGCTGCAGCGACAGATCCTGCGCAACATCGCCAACACGGTGCAGTTCGACTTGCACGACCCGCGGGTCACAAGCCGCATCACGTTCACGCGAGTCAAACTCTCCGGCGATCTGCGGATCGCCACCGTCTACTACTCGGTGCTCGGCACCGACGCAGACAAGCGCACCGCCGAGCGCCTGCTGACGCACGCCAACGGCCGATTGCGCCATGCACTCGGCGACGAACTCTCGACGCGATTCGTGCCCGAGTTGCGCTTCCACTACGACGAGTCGATCGCCGGCGCGATCGAGGTTGGCGAGACGCTGCGCAAGTTGCAGGAAGAACGCGAGGCGCACGAGGTCGAACACCCCGAGGGCTTCCCGCCCGAGTACGTGACGGATGACAGCGACACGCACGGCGACAGTGGCGACGACACCAACAATGACAGTGCCAGTGACAGCGACAGCAACCGCGACGGTGACGACGACAGTGACAGCGACAGTGACAGCGACAGTGACAGCGAAGGCAACGACTGACGGCCGAATCCGTCCGGCGACCTGCGGAGGAAGACGCCAGTGACCGGCAAGGACTACTACCAGATCCTCGGCGTGGACGAGAAAGCCACGACCGACGAGATCAAGAAGGCGTTCAAGCGCCTCGCCAGGCAATACCATCCCGATCGCAACAAGGCTCCCGACGCGACCGACCGCTTCAAGGAAATCAACGAGGCGTTCCAGGTACTCTCCGACGAGACCCGGCGCGCCGAGTACGACAACTTCCGTCGCTACGGCGGCATGGGCGGGTTCGGCAGACGCGGCCCGAGCGGTGGTGGTGGTGGTGGCGGCGCAGGCCCGATGCCCGGCGGCTTCTCGGGCACCTCGTTCGACGACCTGTTCGGCTCGCTCTTCGGTCGTGGCGGTGGCGGCGGCACCAGCACCGGCGGCTTCGGCGGGCAGCCACGCGCCCGCCAGCGAAACCGCGGCGACGACGCCCGATCGAGTATCCGCGTGCCGTTCGACACGGCCCTCCGCGGCGGCTCCGTCACGATCCGTTTCAGCCGCCAGACCGCCTGCGACACCTGCAAGGGCAGTGGTGCCGCGCCCGGCAGCAAGGTCTCCACGTGCAGCACCTGCCGCGGCGCGGGCGTCGTCGCGATGGGCGGCGGACCATTCACCGTGCAGCGACCCTGCAACGTGTGCGGCGGCAGCGGCAAGCTGATCGAGTCACCGTGCACGACCTGCGACGGTGCCGGCCTCGTAGTCCGCCCGCAAGAGGCCACCGTCACAATCCCGCGAGGCGTCTCCGACGGTCAGACGATCCGGCTCGCCGGCCTCGGTCATGCCGGACCCAACGGCAAGCCGGCCGGCGACCTGCTGCTCGAGATCTTCGTGGCCGAGCGTCCCGGCTTCCGCCGCGAGGGCCGGCAGATCCATTCCGACGTGACAATCACGATCGACGACGCCGCGCTCGGTTGCGAGATGGACGTCGAGACGGTCGACGGCACGGTGAGCCTGCGCGTGCCGCCAGGTACGCAGCCCGGCGCCACGTTGCGGTTGCGCGGCAAGGGCTACTTCCATGGCGGCACGGACCAGCGCGGCGATCACATGGTGCACATCCGAGTGGAGATTCCGCGCACGCTCAACGCGGCTCAACGCAAGGCGCTCGAGGCCTTCCGCAAGGCCAGCCAGTAGCCGGCGGTGCCGACTCGTCGGACGGTGCGAAGTATCCGCCGGACGCACGACGTTAAAACATAGCTTCAGATAGAAATAATTCCCGATTCTATACATTCTGGTCGGACTACCAACGCCTCGCCCAGCGGGCTGCATCCAGGCCCGATCTCGCTTGCCCTTCCCGCAATGATGCTCGCCGTGTATTTTGTTGATCACCTCGGGCCCATGAGTGTGTTTCCTCTATGTAGCCCATTCCATCCCCGGCGCTGCACGTCCGATCGATCCCTCTCTCCGTTCGCCGTTCGCCGGTCGCTGCAGCCCTCCTGGAGACAACCATGCGGAAGCATCTGATTATCGCGGTGGCGGTGATCGCAGTGGTCGCGCTGACGACCGCCGACCTGTACGCGCAGGGCCGTGGCGGTCGCGGTGGCCGTGGTGGCGCCGGCGCGGCCGGTGGCCAGCGTCCCGGCAACTGGGGCAACAACAACAACCGCAACCGTAACGGCGGCGGCGATGAGCGCAACATGACCGAGGAAGAGCGCGACCAGGCTGCGCTCGACCGCATCTTCGGCGGCGAAGGCTGGAACCGCGACAACAACGGCGACAACGGCGACAACGGCGACGAGCCCGGCACTGACGGCACCGACGGCGGCGGCGAAGCCGAGCGTCCGATCTATCCCGGCGCGGTCGGCACCGACGCTGACGTCCGTGGCGCGGTCGGCAAGCGCATCAAGGAACACGACAAGGACCGTGACGGCAAGCTCAGCAAGTACGAGTTCGCCGGCGTGGACAAGGAGTACGTCTTCGACGCGCTCGACCGGAACAAGGACGGCGTGGTCGATGCGGACGAACTGCGTCTCTACGAACGCGAGCGGTATCCCGCCGACAAGGCGAAGGAGATCCTCGACAAGGAGACCGAGAAGCTGATGAAGCGCCACGACAAGAACAAGGACGGCAAGGTCGAGAAGGACGAGTTCCGCGGCAAGGACGAGGAATTCAAGGAGATCGACACGAACAACGACGGCGAGATCTCGGAAGCCGAGATGCGCGCGCACGCGAAGAAGGAGTTCGAGGATCGCCACAACGCGACCCTGCCGGACGACAAGTCGCGCTGGGAAACGGAAGGTGACTCGCTGGCCCGTCGCGCCGAGCGCGCTGGTCAGGGCGGTCCCGGTGGTCAGGGCGGTCCCGGTTCGGCTGCTGGTGCGCCCGGCTCGGGCAACGGCGGTGCAGCCGGCGCCGGCAGTGGCAACGCGGGCGGCAACCCGTGGGCCAAGAAGGACGAGAAGAAGGACGACGAGAAGAAGGACGAGGGCAACGGCAGCGGCAAGTGAGCCGACCCACCACGTCTGACTGACTCGCCCACTGATTGATCGATCGATAGAGAGCAGGCGCACTCCACCGGGTGCGCCTGTTTTCGTGTCTGTGCAGCCGACCCGTGAGCCGGCCGTGCCGGCACCCGGCCATCCGCCTCGCCCGCCTGTTCAAGCGGCAGACGGCCGCACGCAGGGCATCAACCCTGCTCGCCCCGGCTCGCCCATGCAGGCCCTGCAGCTCCCGTCGGCTTCTGGCCGGCCTCGCTGCCGTCGGCTACTTCGCTTCGGCCTGCTTGCGGCGCTCGCGCAACCGGTTCGCGGCACCGGCCATCGCATCGCGCGGGTACGGGTCCGGGTCCGTCTTCGCGCACTCGTCCAGCACGGCGATCACATGGTCGCTCCACGCACGCTCGCCGAGCGAGCCGGCGACGCGACGGCGGATGCGCCAGTCCGGATCCTTCAGCAGGCGCAGGAACAACGCCTCGAAGGCCGGGTCACCGAGGTGGTCATCTAGCTTGTCGAGCGCGTGGTTGCGCAGATGGTGGCCGTGGCCGTACTGCGCGAACTGCGCGGCCAGCTCCAGGCCTTCCTCCAGTGCGTGCGTGCAAATGCCGTCGAGCGCGGCCCGACGCACCTCGTCGCGGTGGCTGTCGAAGTTCAGCGCGAGCCGCAGCGTCGGCAACGCCTTGTCGGCGTCCAGATGCGCCACGGCGCGCAACGCCGCCGCGTGCATCGTGTACGACTTCTTGTCGCCGTTGAGCGCCAGCTCGCGGATCATCCCGGCGGCGGGAGCAAACGACAGGCGACCCAGCGTCTCGAGCGCGGCCGCGCGCACGGCCACGGTGTGCACGTTCTTCGTCAGCCAGCTGTGCAGCAGCGGCGCCAGCGGCGAGCCCTTGTCGTCGACCCACTTGCCGTCGAAGACCAGGCTGCGCACGCGATCCATCGCTTCCTCGGACAACGGCGCGAACGGCGAATCGACGGCCGCGAGCACCATCGCACAGCTGCGCTGGCGGTCTTCGGGGCTGGTGTCCTTGCCGCGCGCCACCTCATTGAAGTGTTGCAGCGCCTCGCGCCGCGAGACTACATCGGCGTCGTAGACCAGCTGCTCGGCCCAGTTCTCGTCCGACTGGTGCATGTCGAGCTCGCGCAGCACGCGGTGGCCGGGGTCGACGCGCACGCGCACCGGCCGGACCTTCATCGGCAGCACGAACGTCTCCTCGGCGCGCGACACGTTGACCTTGTGGCCGGTCTCCTGGCCCTCGGCGTCAACAAAACCGAGCATCAACGGGAACGCGAACAGCGGCCACATGTCCTGCACCTTCTGGGTCTGCTTGACGGTCACCCACGCCTTGCCGTCCTCGTACTTCCAGCTCACGTCGAGCTTCGGCCAGCCGCCGCGGTAGACCCACTGCGTGAAGAAGTAGCCGAGGTCCTGCCCCGATACGCGCTCGGCCATGCGGCGGAAGTCGTTGGTCACGGGGTTCTTGTCGGGGCCGCGGTAGGCCTCGATGTACTGGCGCAGCGTCTCGAAGAACTTCTCGTCGCCAATCTGGTTGCGCAGCATGTGCAGCACCCACGAGCCCTTCTGGTAGGTGCGGCCGTCGAACAGCTGGTGCGGGTCGCCATAGTTGTGGCGCACGATCGGCTCGGGGTTGCGGTTGTCGGCCCAGCCGAAGGCGCCGCGGTTGCGGTCCATGCGCCACATCATCGAATCGGCGCCGGTGTTGTGCTCGGCCCACAGCGATTCGGAGTACGTCGCGAAGCCCTCGTTCAGCCACAGGTGCGGCCACGAGCGCATCGTCACCATGTCGCCGAACCACTGGTGCGCCATCTCGTGCGCGACGATGCTATCGCTGTTCTCGCCGTCGTCGTGCGCCACCTGGTCGTGCAGCAGGTGCGACGTCATGTTGGTGATCGACGTGTTCTCCATGCCGCCGTAGCGGAAGCGCCAGATGATCGTCTGGTCGTACTTGGGCCACGGGTAGCGCACGCCGAACGCGTTGCAGAAGAAGTCCATGATCAGCGGCGTGTTGCCGAACGTGTTGCGCGCAATTGGCGCGGCCGACGGCGGCACCCAGTAGGTCAGCGGCAGGTTGTCCCACTTGTCGGTCACCGCGGTGAACTCGCCGATCACCACCGTGATCAGGTAGGTCGCCATCGCGATCTCTTCCTTCCAGTGGAACCGGCTGCGGCCGTCGGGCAGATCCTGCTTGTCGATCAGCTTGCCGTTGGAGAGGCCGACCATGCCGGCCGGCACGGTCAGCGTCATCTCGGTGGTGGTCTTGTCGTTCGGGAAGTCGTAGCAGCACAGCCAGTGGTGGTTGAGCTCGGGCTCGCCCTGCGTGTGCAACTGCGTGCTCGACGCGTCCGGATCGACGCCATCGTTGACGAGGAAGAACATGCCGTTCTTCGGCTTCGCGGTGTAGGCCAGCGCGACCTTCGCGAACTCGCCGGGGTGCAGCCAGCGGCCGAGCGGGACGACGATAGTCTCGCCAGCGAGGCGGAACTCCGCGTCCTTGCCGTCGACGGTCACCTTGTGGAACTCGAAGCCGACCTGGTCAAACGTGACCTCGTTGATCGCCGGCACAACGGCCGTGAGCGTGTGCTCGACGGTGACGTTGATCGACTGCTTCGCGAAGTCGGCCTCCAGGTCGCACTCGAGGTGCTGCACGTCGAAGCTGCGCGGCCTTGCAAAGTGCTCGACCGGCGGCGGCGCCGGCTTCTTGTCGTCGGCAGCGGCCGCGCCTCCGCGGCGCCGTGCCGGCTGATCGGCCACCGACAGCGCGGGGATGGCGACAGCGGCCAGCAGCGCGAGCAGGGCGATGCGGCCGAGCAGGTTGAGAGCAGTGGATCGACGGTGATTCAGCATGAGACCGAGCGGGCGGCGGGCCGGGAGGCGGTGGGCGAGAGTGCGGCGATGATACACGCCATGTCGCTCGCGTGCCGCGTTTCATGCGCGCATCCGGGGGCGTGCGGCGGGCACCGGCACTTGCACACGCCGCACTTTCAGGCGCCACGAATTGACGCCGCTACACCATTGGTCCACACTGGACGCCTCGACCTCAGCAGCATCATTGCGCCAATGAACGTCTACGAGTGGTGCATCGAGACGTTGCTCGCGAGGCAACGGCAGGCCTTCTGCCGCGTGCGGGATATCCGGCGGATCGAACTCTTCGACGGCCCGACCAAGAACTTCGACTACGTCGTGCGCACGCCCGACGGCGGCCTGCTGCTCGAAATCAAGGGGCGGCAATTCCCCACCTCCGGCGGCGGCGTGTGGGAAAACTGGGTCACCGCCGAGGATCTCGACGCGCTCGAAACCTGGATCGCCCGCTTCGGCCAGGGATTCCGTGGACTGCTCGTCTTCGTGTACCGCCATCGCGATCCATCGGTGCCGCCGGGCCGGGCGTGGACTCCCTTCGATGTCGACGGCACACCGTACGGCATCGTGGCCTGCGACGTCGCCGAGTATCGCAGCCTGTGCCGGCAACGCAGCGCCAGCTGGGGCACGGTCACCGTCCGCCGCCGCGAGTTCACGCAGCTTGTCCGGCCGTTCAGCGAGTTCCTCCCGCCCGGCACCGTCGACCCGCGGCCCACCGCCGACAACGACGCCACCGACGCGGAGGATGCCGACGTCGGCGACTGGTTCCCGGCCGGCACGCTGAACAACTCGACCACCTCGTCCGGCCCCCGACGCAAATGACCCTCGAGACGAAACTCGATCCATTGCCGGTGGCACCCTCCACCGGCGGCATGCTCGGCGAGATGGACGCGCTGCACAGCGCCCTCTCGGCCGCCGGGTCGCCGATCGCCCGGTCGATGCTGCTCGGCGTGTCGGGCCTCGCGTTCTCGTTCGGGTTCCGCGTGAACACCGACACGCGCACCGGCCAGAACCCGCAGTTCGGCTGGTTCCGCCCCGCCCAGTGGGACGGCCCCGATCCGCTGCGCCTGGCCGCACGACTGGCCGGGTTCGACTTCACCTCGCACCTCGTGAACTCCACCAGCGGCATGTTCCAGCGCGTGATGCAGAGCATCGACGCCCGCGTGGCGGTGCTCACGCGCGACCCGCAGCCGCCGCACCATCCGTGCCTGATCATCGGCTACACCTGCGACGACAACCTCGGCCCGCCGCGCGCGCTGCACATGGTGCGCTGCCCCGGCGACAACGGCGAGGGCCAGGCTGGCGGCCCGCAGCAGCAGATCCGCGTCGAGCTGCCGGTCGACCCCGAGAGCGTGATGCTCGAGATCGGCCCGTGGCGCAATCCGATCGGCGTGCTCGAACGGCGCAGCGAGCCGAACGACGGCAGCGTGCAGAACCAGCTGCGCGCCGGCCTGCGCCGGGCCGCGGCGATCAGTGCCACGCGCGTGATCAGCGCGAGCGGCGACGACGCGCCGATGCTCGATGGTGACGTGCTCGACGAGGAGGTGCGCAGCAGCCTGGTGCGTCCGTCGTTTGCCACGTGGGCCAACACCGTGCGGGGCGGCCATGTCGATGTGGTCAGCCTGCGCATCGCGCTCAACGACCTGCATGCCGCCCGCTCGGCCGCGGCGGCGTTCCTGATCGACAGCTGTGCCTCCAGCGGTTGGGACACGGTCGCGGCCGGCGAGTTGTTCCACGAGGTGGCGTCGCAGGTGGCGGAGTGTCGCGCGCTGGTGCCGGCCGGCGAGGCGGAGCTGGATGAGGCATCTGCGGCCGCGGTGGCCACGGCGCTCGACGCGCTCAACGAGACCGAAGCGCGCGGCATCGGTGCCCTGACCAGCGTGATGAACGGCTAGCAGTGCGAGCTGCGATCGGCCTGAACAAGAGCCGCGGCGTGACAGCCTGACCGCGAATGCCTGTTCAGGCGAGCCGGGGGTGTCAGCCGCGCTTACTACAGCGAATCACAAGTCCTTGTCCCATCGAGGAGCCCTCCGGGCGAGCCGGGGGTGTAAACCCCCGCAGTCTGGTTCTGAGGCGAGCGCTCGGCGCCACCACGGTCCGCGCCACCAACAGAGTCATGTGCTGGTCCCAGAACCAGACTCCGGGGGTTTACACCCCCGGCACGCCCGGAGGGCTCCTCGATGGGCCGAGGATATGTGATTCGCTGTGCTTACACCCCCAGCTCGCCCGGAATCGGAATTCCCGCGGACAGGCTCTGACGGTCGCGGCTCTTGTTCACCGTCGCTCCCGGCTCTGACCCTGCTTGTTCAGCCTTCACGCGGGGTGTTGGCCAGCGCGTCCTTGAGGATGTCGTCCGGCGAGATGCCCTCGGCCTCACCCTCGAAGTTGAGAATGATGCGGTGACGCAACGCCGGCAGCAGCGCCTGCTCGATGTCCACGAACGCCACGTTGAGGCGGTTGTCGAGCATCGCCAGCACCTTCGCGGCCAGCACGAGCGTCTGCGCACCGCGTGGCGACGAGCCGAAGCGCAGGTAGCGCGCGACCAGCGGCGTGGCCGTCGCGGTGCCGGCGTGCGTGGCCAGCACCAGGCGCGTCGCAAAGTCCATCACGTGCGGCGCAATCACGATCTCGCGCACCAACCGCTGGCACGACGTGATCTTCTCGCCGTTCATGATCGGCTTGACCACCGGCTGGTCGGCGCGCGTGGTGCGGGCCAGCACCTCGTTCATCTCGTCACGCGTCGAGTACGGCAGCAAGAGCTTGAAGAAAAACCGGTCGAGCTGCGCCTCGGGCAGCGGGTAGGTGCCCTCCTGCTCCAGCGGGTTCTGCGTGGCCAGCACGAAGAATGGCTTGTCGAGCTGGCGCGTCTCGCCGAACGACGTGACGTGGCGCTCCTGCATCGCCTCGAGCATCGCGCTCTGCGTCTTCGGCGTGGCGCGGTTGATCTCGTCGGCCAGCACGATGTTCGCGAAGATCGGCCCCTGCTGGAACTCGAAGCGCTTGCGGCCGGTGTGCTCGTCTTCGACCAGCAGGTTGGTGCCGACGATGTCCGACGGCATCAGGTCGGGCGTGAACTGGATGCGCGAGAACTTCAGGTCCAGCGCCTGGCTCAGCGTGCGGATCAGCAGCGTCTTGCCGAGGCCCGGCACACCTTCCAGCAGGCAGTTGCCGCCGGCGAACAGCGTGATCAGCACGCCGTCGATGATCTCCTTGTTGCCGACGATGACCTTGCCGATCTCCTCGCGGAGCATCCGGAAGTCGGCAGCGAATTGGCGGACCTGTTCCTCGGGCGTCATGGGCGGCGCTCCGGCGCGTCGGCAGCGGATGATGTTGGACTGTGAACGTTCGCGTGACCGGCTCAGTATCGGTCGTTGCGCCCCGGGGCGCAACGGCGAGCCGGTTCAGGTCGTGGCGGCCGCGGCCGGCGTGCGCATGCGGTAATCCACATACTCGAAGCCGCCGACCCAGGAGCACCACAGACGGCTGGTCAGCGTCTGGCTGAGGTTGGCGAAGAAGTCGATCACGACGCCGAGCACGCGGTAGATCATCACTACCGGCGCACTGGCCACGGTGCGCTTGAGCTCGAACTGCGTGGCCCAGCGCAGGCGCGTCGAAACGTGTTCGAAGGCGATGCCGGAGAAGCCGCCGGGCCAGTTGGCATTGAAGTACAGCGGGAAGCTGACATCAAAGCCGCGCTTGTGGTCGGGGTGCGTGAACGCGCGCGACGCATGCGGTACGCGGACGACCAGCGTGCCGCCCGGCTGCAGCACGCGCAGCGCCTCGCGCATGAAGCGGAACGGGTCGTGCAGGTGTTCGAGCACGTGGTCGGCCTCGATCAACTCGGCGCTGTCGTCGGCAAACGGCCACGGCAGCTGTTCCAGGTCCACCTGCATGTCGGCCTTCGCGCGTGGATCGAAGTCCACGTTGAAGAAGCCGGGCTTGGGATACTGGCCGCAGCCGAGGTTGATGCGCGGCTCGCGCCGTTGCTCGCGGGTGGGGCTCGGGGTCGTGTCGGTCACGCGAAGGCGGGGTCGGTGTCGCGAATGTGCGGAGTCTAGTGTGGTGGTCGCGCCAATGTGTCGAGAATCCGGTCTGGGCCGCGGCCGTCAGGGAGCGGGACAGCAAGCATCCACGGGCTCACGGTCCCGCTTCCTGACTGTCGCGGCTCGGACCGATCGGGGGTTTCAATCGGGAGTCACAGCTGTGGTGGCGGCGATGGCTCCGACTCCGAGCCGGGTCACTGTCCGCGCGGCTGCTTCGCCAACCCGAGTGCGGCCGCTTCGATGTCCGCCTCCTGCACCAGCACCAGGTTCGCCGCGTCGCCGAGCGGGATGAACGTGTCGGCGCTGGTCACGCGGCTCATGCGGGCCGGGCTGCCGGCGTCGATCAGCGCGGTGAAAATGCCCTCGCTGACGCCGCCGGTCTTGCGCGACTCGTCCACCACCAGCACGCGGCCGGTCGCCGCTGCCTCACGCACGATGTCGGCCACCGGCAGCGGGTTGATCCAGCGAATGTCGAGCACGCGGCACTTCACGCCGTGCTGCTGTTCGAGCCGCTTCGCGACACGCAGCGACATCCACAGGCCGTTGCTCCACGAGATGATCGTCAGGTCGCTGCCGTCGCCGCCGACGATGTGCGTGCGGCCGCTGCCGATCGGCACGTGCACCTCGCCCGGCGCGCCCGGCGGTGTGTAGTCGAACGACCACAGGCCGTCGCCCGGCTCGTGCAGGTCCTTGGTCATGTAGAGCGCGATCGGCTCGCAGAACAACACCACCGCGCCGTTGACCTTCGCCGCGGCCATGCAGGTGCGCAGCATCGCGCTGGCATCATCGCCGCGCGACGGCGAGGCGATGACAATGCCGGGGATGTCGCGCAGCGCCGCCACCGAGTTGTCGTTGTGGAAGTGGCCGCCAAAGCCCTTCTGGTAGGCCCACGAGGCGATGCGCACGACCATCGGGTTCTGGTACTGGCCGTTGCTGAAGAACTGCAGCGAGGCGGCCTCGCCGCGAATCTGGTCGCACGCGTTGTGGAAGTACGCGAGGTACTGGATCTCCGGAATCGGCAGCCCGCCGAGGTGGCCGGCGCCGATCGCCAGGCCGAGGATGCCCTGCTCGTCGAGCAGCGTGTCGAAGACGCGGCCGACCTTCGCGCGATCCTTGAGGTCGGCGGTGACGTGGTACACGCCGCCCTTGCTGCTGACGTCCTCGCCGAAAATCATCGCGTCGGGGTACTTGGCCAGCAGGTCGCCGAGGGTGCGGTTGATCAGCACCGCGAGGTGGCGCGCCTTGTCGTCCTCCGGCTTCTTGTCGTGCCAGAAACGCTCGCGACGGTCACCCTCGACGGGCCGTGCGACCTCCTTCGCGATCGCGGCCGCGTCAATCGGCGCGAGCGGGCGGATCACCTCCTCGGCCGTCTGCAGCCGCGGGCGGGTCATCGCGCGGTCGGCCTCGCGCATCACCTGCTCGCGGGTGCGCTCATACAGCGCGATCGCCTCGTCGGCCGTCAGCCAGCCGTTCTCGATCAGCAGCTTCGCCGACGAGAGCAGCGGATCCTTCGCCTCGGCCGCCTCGATCTGCCCGGCCGAGTGGTAGAGCTGCTCGACGTCGGACCCGGCGTGGCCGAGCAGGCGCACGACATCGAGATGCAGGAACGCGGGCCGGCGATTCTTGCGCACCCACGTGACGGCCTCGCTGGCGGCGCGGTACGCGTCAGCCAGGTCGAGTCCGTTGCCGCGCACGTAGTGCAGGTGTTTGCGCGTCGCCGCCGCCTCCACCCAGCCCTGCGGCGTGGCGACCGAAATGCCGATGCCGTTGTCCTCGCAGACAAACAGGATCGGCACCGGCAGCATGCGATGCTCGGCAAAGCACGCCGCGTTGATCGCCCCGGCCGCGGTGGAATGGTTGAGCGACGCATCGCCGAAGCTGCAGATGATGATCGAGTCGTCAGGGATCGGATTCGGCAGCTTCAGCTTCCGGCGGCGCTCGAGCATGATCGCCGCGCCAACGGCCTTGGGCAGCTGCGAGGCGATCGTGCTGGTCTGCGGCGGAATGTTCAGCGGCTTGCTGCCGAACACCTTGTGCCGCCCGCCGGCGATCGGTTCCTCGGTGCTCGCCGCCATGCCGAGCAGCACGTCGCGGATTGCGTCGACGCCGGGCACCTGCGTGGCGCGCTGGCAGAAGAACGCGCCGCTGCGGTAGTGCAGGAACGCCATGTCGGTGTGGCGCGAGGCGGCGGCGACGGCGGCGTTGCCTTCGTGGCCCGACGAGCCGATGGTGTAGAAGCCCTGGTTCTTCGCACGCAGCTCGCGCGCCGCGAGGTCGAGGTGCCGGCTGGCGATCTGCGAGGCGAACAGCTGCAGCGCGAGGCCGCCGGTGAGTTGCGCGCCCGGCACCACCGGCGCACTGCGATCGGTCTGGCGACCGCCGGAACGGATCGGCGCGACGCGCGTTGCAAAGTTGTCGTCCACCACCTTCGCGCGACTGACTGCCATGGCTGCCGGTTCCGGGTTGAGCGTGCGGCGCGAGTTCATCCCATGTCGCCCGGTGGGCGGCAATGTGCCGCACGCGGGCCGCGTGCGCACGGTTGCGCTTGCCGCCGCGCGCCGTTCGTGTTCCGCTGGCGCCTGCCGGGGTGGTTTACCGCCGCGACGCGTCGAACAATTTGACCCACCCCGCGTTCCCAGCTATGAGGACGCGCGGCGCGGGCCACAGTGGCCGAATCCCGACTCACGCATGGCATTCAATTTTCTCCCCGAAAAGAAGACCCAGCAGTCCCCGTTCGCCACTGGCATGCGCAAGGGGGCGGCAGGGGGCAAGAAGTCCGTCGCGGGCGCGGCCGGCGTGAGTTTCGTGGGCGGCACCGACGAACGGCCGACCAGCGGCAACCTGCTCGGTCACCTCAAGCCGGAGCACTCCGGCAACCTGTGGGGCATGAGCCGGCAGGCGGCGATGCGCTTCTACGCGATGGGCATCCTGTTCATCGTGATGCTGCTGGCCGTGACGACGAACCTGGCCGGGCTGTGGGGCAAGATCCAGACCGACCTTGCCGACAAGCGCTCGAACAGCACGGTCGGCTCGCATGCCAGCCAGAGCGGCGACCAGGGCTACGTGCCGGGCAGCGGCCTGCGCGTGGTCGACGACAATCCGCAGGATCGCGACGCCGACGCCTCGTTGCAGATGCCGACGGTGGCGGGCAACCGCGGTACGAACGTGCCGGTTGGCGCGCAGCCGGGCAGCAACGACAATCAGCCGGGGCCCGATCCCGGCACCGGCCCGGGGCCTGTCGCGCCACAGCCGCCGCCGATCGACGACCCCGAGGCGTTCCAGCGCGAGCGCGCCCGGCTGATCGCCGAGGGCGAAGAGAAGTTCAAGACGCCGCGGCTGCAGCCGGTGCCCGACGGCCTGATCGGCGCGTTCAACATCACCGTCGACGACGTCTACAACCAGGACTACGGCGAACTGCACCACCACTTCCTGCAGGTGGTCAACGAGACGCCGCCCGAGCGCATCCTCGCGTCGACCGTGCCCGACGACGAGATCAAGCGTGGCTGGTACACGGTCGGGCACAGCGAGTCGCTGCTGTTCGGCATGGTTGGCCGGACGTTCTCGGTCGAGGGCACGCTGTTCGAGCTCGAGCAGATGCCGGCCGCCGCGTTCAATCTCGAAGACACGCAGATCACGGTCGGCGGCGAGGCGCGCAAGATCACCACGGTGTGGCGCGGCCTGGTGGCGTTCGGCTACGACCGGCTGGAGGTCGGCGAGGCTGGCGCGACGGCAGTCCGCGAGACCGGCCTGGCGCAGTTCACCTCGCTCGGCCCGCTGCCTGACGGCGTCACCGCGGCGCGCGTGGCCGACCGCAACGCACTGCCGCTGCGCGTCCGCGTGACCGGCCTGTTCCTGCACCTGCGCCGCCACGTGCAGAAGGGCACCGGCTCGAGCCGCGTGGTCCCGCACCTGGTGGCCGGGCCGATCGAGGTCGCTGCGCCGCTGCCCGCGCAGATCGATCCGGTGCTGATGAAGGCGATCAACACGTCGACCGACCTGGCGCGCGAATACCTGCCGGTGCCGGCGATGCAGAACCTGCTCTACACGCTGGCGCACACGCCGGACGCGCAGCAGATGCTCAACGCCGCGGTCGACGAGACGGTGCACTACGGCGATCTGATGCACGAGCCGGAGACGTACAGCACGAAGCCCACCGTCCTGCGCTTCGAGGGCCAGATCGGCAAGTACGGCACCGCCGCCAACGAGCCGATCGCCGAGTACACGCTCAACCCCAATCCGTGGGGCCTGCGCACGCAGTACACCGGCGCGATGGTCGTGCTCGACGAGCGCAGCCAGCAGCAGACCGTGATCTTCGACGCGCTGGAGTGGGTCTGCTGGGACGACAAGGCGCAGACGCACTACAACTACCGCGAGGCGAAGGAAGGCAACGGCCTGATGCCGTGCGGCGACCCGATCCCGAAGCACCCGTTCGAGGTCGGCGACGAGGTGATCATCAACGGCTATTTCCTGACCAAGTGGCGCTACCGCACGCGCGGCGCGCGCGAGTGGGTCGATGTCGTCCGCGTGGTCACGCACTCGATCGTGCAGCGGGCCCCGCGCAAGGACCCGGTGTCGATCATGAAGTGGATCTTCGTCGGGATCTTCGTGCTGATCCTCGGTGTGGTGTTCTGGCTGTTCCGCCGCGAGCAGGCGAGCGCGACCGAGTTCCGGCGCGACTTCCTGTCGAAGCATGTGCGCAAGGCGCGCGCCTCGAAGGATGCCGCGGAGGGCGAAGCGAAGGCCGCCGCCGGCGATGCTGCGGCAGCCGAGGAGAAGCCGGCCGCGGACACGCCACCCGCTGCCGACAATCCGCCGCCCGCCGAGTGAGGCGAATCTGAGCCGCGCGCGCAGCAAGCGGCCACCGTGAGCTGAGCGCCCACGCCGCGGCGATAGAGCGGTGGTCAGCTCGCGTGGCCGCTTACTACAGCGAATCGCAAGTCCTCGTCCCACCGGTGTAAGCCCGGTGTAAGCCCCCCGGAGTCTGGTTCTGGGACCAGCACATGACTCTGTTGGTGGCGCGGACCCGGTGGCGCCGAGCGCTCGCCTCAGTACCAGACTCCGGGGGCTTACACCGGGCTTAGGAGCCGACATCGGATTATTTCGTGATTCGCCTCAAGGTCGGTTCGCCAGGTGCCGATGAGATCTCGAGCGCCCTCGAGACTCCCACGACCAATGGCTTCCAACATCAGCACTCCGCGCG
>JBFWQT010000083.1:0-17577 GCA_050249295.1 Planctomycetota bacterium | reverse complement strand
CCCTCCGGGGGTGCGGGGGGTTTAAGCCCCCGGTGTCTGTTACTGTGTATTGCGCTGGGCGCCACCTGGTCCGCGCCGCGCCACAAACCGAGTCTTGTGCTGGTCCCTGAACCACTCCGGGGGATTACACCCCCGGCTCGCCCGGAGGGCTCCTCGATAGGACGATGACTTGTGATTCGCTGTACTTGCTTTGTGCGCGAATCCGGTCACGCAGCGGCCAACGCCGCGATCAGTTCTTTGACTCTTGAATCGAGCACAGCCTGCAGGCGCGCGTGCAACACCGCCGTCGCGTCGTCGGCATCGTCCAGCTTCGACGCGACACCCGTCACGAAGTCGGCGTGCGAGCGACCGCGGCGGTAGTCGGGCTCGCGCGGCGGGTGCTGCAGCCAGCGCGTCATCAACTCGACGTCCGGCTCCACCAGCAGCGTCGCCGAGTAGTAGACGAGGTCCTTCCACTGGTGGATGCAACTGCCGCTGATCTTGCGATCGTCGAGCGCGAGGTCGGACGTGCCGGCACGCACCACGCCGGGCACACCGCTGCGCGCGAGGCCGTCGATCAGCCACTCCGAGACGAGATCGAAGCGCCGCTTGTTGCCGCCAAGACCTTCGGCCGCGATCGTCACGGCCACGATCAGGTTGCCGGGGTCGATCACCACCGCGCAGCCGCCACCGCTGCGCCGCAGCACGGTCGCCTTGTCGGCCAGGCACGCGGACACGTCGAGCTCGCGATCGACCTTGCTGCCCTTGCCGAGCACGACCACCGGCTCCGGCAGGCGATACACGCGCACGCGCAGTTGCCCGTCGGCGCGGGTGGCCGCGATGATCGCGTCGTCGTGCGTGTAGTCGCCGATGACCAGGTCGTCAGTCGTCATGGTGGTCCGGGCCGCCGGTGCCGTCAGAGACCTGCATGTCGAACACCTTCGCGAGGAACGCCAGCACATCGACCGCCTGCTCGATCCGCTTGCTGGTCGGCGTGCCGCCACCGTGGCCGGCCCGCGTTTCAATGCGGATCAGGATCGGCGCGCTGCCCATCTGCGCGTGCTGCAGCGCGGCCGCAAACTTGAAGCTGTGCGCCGGCACCACGCGGTCGTCGCGATCGGCCGTGGTGATCAGCGTCGGCGGGTAGCGATCGGGATGGCAGTTGTGCAGCGGCGAGTAGCTGTAGAGGTAGCGGAACATCTCCTCGCTCTCGTCGGCGGTGCCGTAGTCGCTGGCCCACGCCCAACCGATCGTGAACCTGTGATAGCGCAGCATGTCCATCACGCCGACGGCCGGCAGGCACGCGCCGAACAGCTCCGGCCGCTGCGTCATGCAAGCGCCCACCAGCAGGCCGCCGTTGCTGCCGCCCTGGATCGCCAGCCGCTTGCGACTCGTCACCTTGTGGTCGATCAGCCACTCGGCGCAGGCGATGAAGTCGTCGAACACGTTCTGCTTGTGCAGCTTTGTGCCGGCCAGGTGCCAGTCCTCGCCGTACTCGCCGCCACCGCGCAGTGTGGCCACGGCCGACACGCCGCCCATCTCCATCCACACCAGCGTGCTGAGCGAGAAGTACGGCGTGAGCGACACGTTGAAGCCGCCGTAGCCGTAGAGCAGCGTCGGATTGGTGCCGTCGAGCTGCACGCCCTTGCGGTGCGTGATGAACATCGGCACGCGCGTGCCGTCGGCCGACTCGACGAAGACCTGCTTCGTCTCGTAGCGGTCCGCGTCGAAGTCCAGCTTCGGCTGGCGGAACAGCGTGCTGGCGCCGGTCGTCGTGTCGTAGCGGTAGATGGAGCCCGGCGTGGTGTAGCCCGAGAAGCTGTAGAACGTCTCGGTTTCCAGCCGCTTGCCGCGGAAGCCGCTGGCGCTGCCGATGCCGGGCAGCTTGACTTCGCCGTCGCCAGCCGGCGTGCCATCGAGGTTGAAGACGCGCACCACGCTGTGCGCATCCTTGAGGTAGCTGGCGAACAGCTTGCCGCCGACCATGTTCACGCCGTCCAGCGTCTCGGTCGCTTCGGGGATGATCGTCGTGCGCTCGGCCGGCGTCGCGATGTCGAACGTGAGCACGCTGCCGCGCGGCGTGAGGTTGGTGGACACAAAGAACGTGGTGCCGACGTTGTCGATGAACGACCAGTCGGCGGTGAATCCGCCGATCAGTTCGATAAACGGGCCGTCACTGTCGATCGGCCGGTAGAGCAGGTTGCCGGCGCGCTTCTCGCGATTCCAGATGCTCAGCAGCAGGTACCGGCCGTCGTCGGTGGGCCACACGCCGCTGCTCCACTCGGGGTTTTGCGGGTCTTCGTAGATCAGCGTGTCGTCGGACTGCGGCGTGCCGATGCGATGCAGCATCGTCTGCGGCGCCTGGTTGACGCCCTGCATCACCTTGCCGTCTTCGGGCTTCGCGTAGCGGTTGTAGAAGAAGCCGCTGCTGTCGGGCAGCCACGACGGCCGCGAGAACTTCGACCACTCGATCAGGTCGGCGAGCTCCTTGCCGGTGGCCACGTCGCGCACGTGCCACGTCCGCCAGTCGGAGCCGCCGTCGGAGATGCCGTAGGCGATGAGCTTGCCGTCCGGCGAGACGGCCGTGCCGCCGAGCGATTTCGTGCCGTCTTCGGAGAACGTGTTCGGATCGATCAGCACGCGCGGCTCGCCGCCGAGCGAGTCGACGGTCATCAGCACGCTCTGGTTCTGCAGGCCGCTGTTGACGGTGTAGAAGTAGCGGCCGCCCTCTCGGAACGGCATGCCGAACTTCTCGTAGTTCCAGAGTGCGGTCAGCCGCTTCTCGATTGCGTCGCGCTGCGCGATGTTGCCGAGCCACGAGGCGGTGAGCGTGTTCTGCGCCTCGATCCAGCCGCGCGTGGCCCACGAGTCCGCGTCCTCGAGCCAGCGGTACGGGTCCGGCACGTCCACGCCGTGATACGTGTCCACGTGCTCGCCGCGCGGCGCCGCCGGGTACTGCGGTCGAGATGGCGCCGCCGGCGGATCATCCGCCACGCTGACGGCACACCACGCGGCCAGACACACCCACGACACCAACAGCACACGCGAGCGACGACTCATGCGACATCCTTCATCCGACCGCGACCGCAACGACGACAAGGCGCACGGATGCTGCCTGCCCACCCGCCGCGTTGCAACGTTCAGCTGGTCGGGCGGCGGCGGCAGAGGATCATCCCCTCGATGATCAACAGCGTCTGCAGGTCGGACGAAATCTCGACCGGCCACAGCGAGCTTCCGATGCCAGTCGGCACCACCAGCTGGAATCCGGGCAGTGCGTCCTCCGGCGGCGCCGACGCCGACCGCAGGGCGGCACCCGTCCGAGTGTTGGTCCACCGCACGCGGCCGCTCTCATGGCCGGTGATCAGGTGCACGCCGTTGTCGCTGAAGCGGGCCATGCGGATCACATCGCGGCCACTGCGCTTGCTCCACCGCACCGAACACGTCGGCACGTCCACCATGTCGATCCGGCTCTGCTGGTTGAGCGCGAGGCTCCGCCCGTCCGGCGAGAACCAGGCACGCACCGGGAAGACGTCCGTCTCGATCCGCTGCGCCGGCTCGTCCGGCCGGGTCAGGTCCACCAGCAGGCAACCGAGTGCGGCCACGCGACCATCAGGAGAGATCGCAGCCGACGTGCCCCCGAAGTCTTCGTCGGAGCGGTGCACGATGTCGTCCTGCGCGACCCGCCGCTGCGGCTCGGTCAGCCCGATGCGAACGTATCCGCTGTAGCGGCCAGCAACACAACTGATCACCGCGAACCGGCCGTCCGCCGACACCGCCACGCCTTCACCGCGACAACCGAAGTCGAACTGCACCGAGCCATCGGTCGCCGAGTGCAGCAGTCCGCCCGACGAAATCACGCATGCACCGTCCGGCGTGAACACTGCCGACAGCGGCGACGGGGATGCGGGCGCATCACCACTGATAGGTGTGCCGTCGTCGTTCAGCACCCGATTCGCGTGTGTCTCGAAGCCCTGACCGACAAGGAACCAGGGGCGATCGGGAAAGCCTGCGGCACTGACACTGCCGGGAGCAGACCAGCACACGCGGCCGGTCGCGCCGTCCGCGTCGATGGTGATCACTCCGTGCCGACCGTCACCACGTGCGTCGAGGATAGCGTTCGCCACGCTCCGTCCGGCGCCAGGCTCGTAGTTACTCACCATCACGCAGCGTCCCCCGTCGGCGGCTGCCAGCATCGTGAGAGGCGTGGTGGACCGTGTGCCGGGCAACGGTTCGCACTCGATGCTGCGCCACGTGTCGGTGTCGATGTCGAGAATCTTCAGTCCGCGATCGCCGGTCGCGCGGATCAGGTACCGACCGTCACCCGTCAGCACCGCCGGGCCGCGCTTGCGACCGCCGGGATCGTTCATGCGGTGCGTGATGTGCCCGCTCCGCGGATCGACGCGCACAACGAAGCCGCCGTCGAAGACTGCGACCAGCTCGCTACCGCCACGGCGGAACCTGAGCCAGCGGCACGGCTGACCCTCGAACCGGACGGTCGCCACCAGCCGGGCCGTGGCCAGGTCGTTGATCTGGATCCGCTGGTTGCCCGGTCCGTCGCAAGCCAGCGCGACAAGATCGAAGCTGCAATCCACCGCGCGGACGTAGTCCTCGGTGTGGGTGCGGATCGGCGGCGTCGCGTCGTCTACGCCGGTGTGCAATTCGTGGAGCCGGACTTCGCCGCCGTAGCGGACCAACAGATGCCGGGCGTCGGGCGTGTAGCAGTTGGGCATGTCGTCGATCCGCACGCCGCGTCGCACGCGCCGGCCCGACGGCAACGCCCGGATGTCGGTCTCGCCGAGGTCCATCGTGACCACCCAGCGACCGTCCGGCGACACCGCGCCGGGCCTCACCATCCCCGCCAGGCATGCCGGCGGAATGCACGACGCCACCGGCTGCCAGTGCTCCGTCAGTCGGGACCCGGGTGCGACGCGAGGCATGCTGACGCGTAGCGCGTCGGCAAGATCGGTGTCGGCCACCGTGGCTGCCTCGGGCAGCGGGAAGCGGGAGCCCGGCGCGAAAGGCAGCCAGTCGGCGGCGAGGCGCGGGCCGCGACGATCATCGAGGGGGCCGCACCAGATGCGGTCCATGCGGCCGAGCTTCTCGTGCTCGTCCGACGGCGGCGACCAGTCGGGATCAAAGCCGCGCGCGTGGCCGGTCATTTCGCGGGGCGCACCAGCCGGGGTTCGGCCCAGTCAGCGTGATCGCCGACGTCGAGGCGAACGTCGGGGTCGGCGACCAGCACAATGCGCTTTGCGCCGCTGATCTTCACGACCATGCGCTTGCTCGACGCGCCGGGGTTCATCATCGGCGACTCGGCGAGCTGCTTGCCGTCGCCGTCGAACACACGGAACACCACCGACCCCGCGGGCACCGCGCTCGCATCGACACCGACGGTCACCACCAGCAACTCGAATGGCTCCGGCAGGTCGAACGTCAGCCGGGCTGGCGCGTGGCAGCCGATGCCGTCGCGGTAGATGCGGTTGGCCAGACGCAGCGGCAGGTCAGTCACCGAACGGCCGATGCGCACCGGCCACGGGCGACCCATCAGGCTGACCGACTCGGCCTTCGCGATCGACAGCGCGGTCAGCGATTGCACGCGTGCGGAGCTGAAGCGGATCGACGCGACGAACGACAGGTTGACCGTCCAGCGCGAGCCGTCAGGGCGGTTGATGTTGATGTCGCGGTCGTTGGCGTTGTCGGTGGCGTTGCGCAGGAAGCTCTTGCCGAGAATGCGCTCGTCGCCGAGCGGGCCAATGGCAAGGAACCCGCCACCTGTGGCGGCGTCCGGCGTGCTGCCGGGGAGCTCGGCGAAGCGCACGCCCCAGACGCGGCTGCGATCGAGCTTGAAGTCCTCGTTGTTCCACAGCACCTGCACGCGCCGTTCGTCGACCGAGAGCACGATGCAGTGGATCAGCGCTACCGATTCGCCGTGCGTCATCACCAGCACGTCGTCGTCCGGCGTCGGCCCGTTGATCAGCCGGTCGATCGTGTCGGGCGATGATGCCGCCTCGACGCCGGCTTCCTGCAGCGCGATGAAGCGCACCTGCTCGACCGGCACGTTGAATGGCCGGCGCTTCGAGTCATCGCCGCCCAACGGGGTCGGGCTCGACCAGCGCGTCTGGATCTGCACGCCGCTGTCGGTCATAGCCTTGATCCGACCGCGGAACCGCGTGCCGTCGTGCAGGTACTGCATCGGCAGCTTGTCCACGCCGGTGGAGTAGCCCACGCCACGGCCCCAGGTGATGCTGACCAGTTCGTTGAGTCGTTCGCGGACTTCGGTTCCGGTGGCGTCGTCGGGGTTGACCTTCTGCACGATGCAGACCTCGGCCTGCGTGATGAACCGGAGCTTGCCGCCCTGCGCGCGACCGTCGATCCACTCGACGAAGACGCCGTCGCTGTCATCCTGCGCGCGCGCGACGGCGGGCAGGGCAAGCGCGAGCAGCATGAACAGCGCGATGATCGTGCGGATGCGCATGGTCAGCCTTCCTCCGGGCCGGCGGTGTTGGCGGCGGGCTCGTCGTTGGCGGTGGTGCCCGAACCTGCGGCGGCGTCCGTGTCGTCGGCCGGCGCAGCGTCATCGTCGGCGAGCAGTTCGTCGAGCTCGGCCTGGCGACGCCGGAACCACAGCCACGTCACGGACTCGTCGAACTCGGTGATCAGGTCGAACTCCAGGTCGTAGCCGCCGCAGGCATCGAGGAACAGCCGTGCGCCGGGGCTGAGCGCGTCGGGCGGGATGTACGAGGCAACGCGCTGCGCAATCACGCTGAAGTTGCGCAGCCAGTTCGGACTGCGGTCCGCGCCGACCGGCGTCGCGATCATCGTGCGCGCCTCCACGCGGTAGCGCTGCTCCGGCTCGCGCAGGATCAGGTCGAGCACGAACGGCGGGATGTCCTTGTCGATCAGCGCGAAGCCTTCCTTGTCGACCACCGACAGCCAGCGCGACAGCTCGCCGAGCGCAGCCGTGGGCGGCTCGCCGGCCCGGTCGCGCAACAGGGCACGCTCGCCGGGTGTGAGACCGCTGCTGGCCACCGGCGCGGCAAAAGCGTTCCGCATGTTCCCGTCCGCGGTGGACGGGAGGATTGCGCCGATCGTCATCATCGCCACGCGCGACCACGCGTGCTCGCCGCCCTGCTCCTTGCCGACGATCAGGCCCTCGTCCCAGCCGTCGAGGTAGTAGGCCGAGCCGGCGCGCGGCGGGCGATCGACGAGGCGTTCGTCGATCACCTCGCAGGCGACATCGGCTCCGAGCAGCGCCGCGTGGAGTTGCTCGGCCACGCCAGCGGTGAGTCCGGTGGCCACGAACCCGCGCTGGCGGCGCACCTGGCGGTTGGCGTCAATGCGGTGCAGCTGCAGCACGCCGCCGATCAGCGGGCCGAATCGCGTGACATCGAGCGGCCGCTGGCGCATCAGGGCGACGCAATAGGTCGTGTCGGGTGCGGAGTCCATCAGTCGTCAGCGTTGGCGATGCGTTGCAGCTACAGGGTACCCGAGCAGTCAGGTGCGGTCAGGTGCGTACCAGGCGCGTGGTGCGCCCGCGGCCCACCAGCGCCATGTCCTCCTCTGACGGGCGGCCCCAGCCCGGTTTGTAGCGGAACAGATCGAGGGCCGAGCACGAGCCGAAGCGGTCATCGACGATGTCGATCATGTCGAGTGTGACCAGCGCGGGGTGTGCCACACCGCAGGCCAGCGAGAGTGCGTGCACTTCCTTGCGTAGCGTCACCACGTAGTTGGCCAGACGCGCCGACTTGACTGTGGGGTCGAGGCCGCGCATCAGCCACTGGCTCTGCGTGGCCACGCCGGTGGGGCAGTGGCCGGTGTGGCACTTCTGCGCCTGGATGCAGCCGACCGACATCATCGCCTCGCGCGCGACCGAAATGGTGTCGCAGCCGAGTGCGAATGCCAGCGTGGCGCATTCGGGGAAGCCGAGCTTGCCGGACCCGGTGAAGACGACCTTCTCGTGCAGGCCGGCTTCGGCGAACAATGGATAGACCGAGCTGAACGCGACCTTGAACGGCAACGAGACGTGGTCGGCGAAGACCAGCGGCGCGGCACCGGTGCCACCTTCGCCGCCGTCAATCTGGATGTAGTCAACGCCGCGCGTGCCCGAGCCCATCAGCTTGACGAGGTCGTGCCAGAACTGCATCTCGCCGACCGCCGACTTGATGCCGACCGGCAGGCCGGTCTCGTCGGCGATCCTCTCGACGAAGTCGAGCATCTCGTCGACCGAGTGGAACGCGCTGTGGCAGGCCGGGCTGATCACGGTCTTGCCGATCGGCACGTTGCGGATCTTCGCGATCTCCGCCGTTACCTTGGCAGCCGGGAGCACGCCGCCCTTGCCGGGCTTGGCACCCTGACTGAGCTTGATCTCGATCATCTTCACGGGGTAGCGATCGCAGTTCTCCTTGAGGAGGGACATGCTGAAGGTGCCGTCGTGTTCGCGGCAGCCGAAGTAGCCGGTACCAACCTGCCAGATCAGATCGCCGCCATGATCGTGGTACGGCGAGATGCCGCCTTCGCCGGTGTTGTGCAGGCAGTGGGCGATGGCGCAGCCGCGGTTGATGGCCTCCACGGCGCGCGGGCTGAGCGAGCCGAAGCTCATCGCCGACACGTTGACGACGCTCTGCTGGCGGAACGCCTTGCGACGGCCGCGCGGCCCGCCGACGATCTTCGCGCACGGCAGGCGGTGCAGCGGGTCGAAGTCGGCGTCGCCCTCGACCGGCTCGTTGAGCGGGAATGTCGCCTGGCGGATGATCACGTAGTTCGGCGAGAGCTCGAGCTCGTTGTCGGTGCCGAAGCCGAAGTAATTGTTCTCGCGCTTGCTCGACGCATAGACCCAGCGGCGCTGGTCACGCGAGAACGGCCGTTCCTCGTTGTTGTCGGTGACGATGTACTGGCGCAATTCCGGGCCAACGGCTTCGAGCCAGTAGCGGAAGTGGCCGATGATCGGAAAGTTGCGCAGGATCGCGTGCTTGTTCTGCGTCAGGTCGTAGATCGTCATCAGGACGAGCACGAGGCCGATGCCGCTGAGGACCCATAGTTCCCAGGTCATGTGTCACCCGCCCTTCTCGTTGCGAATCAGGAAAATCTGCAGGTCCGATCCGTCGTCGGCCATGAAGATGATCTGGTTGCGCGTGACAAAACGGACGTGCACGTCATCTTCGCCGGAGCCCTCGCCCGAACGGACGCGCAGCGTGCACTCTGCGCCGGATACGTCCACGAGGTCGAAGCCGAGCGTTTCCGACTCGCCATCGATGTCGCGGATCATGTCGGAACCGCGGAAGCGGACACGCAGCGATGAGACCAGGGCGCGAATCTCCGCATCCTTGCTGCGCATGGAGACCGGCAGCGCCGCCATGGTGGCCTCGACGTCGGCACGCCACTCACCGGCCAGCAGTTCGGTGCTGGGGCGAGGCGGCGCAGCGTTGCGCAGGATGCGCTGCACCGCAGGCAAGCGTGCGAGCCGGTGATCGGCCAGCGCATCGGGCCAGCTGTCCACCCTCGGCCCATTGAAGACCACGGAGCCGACGGGCGTGCCGGTGTTGTCGTTGAGCTGCAAGGTGGCCCGGTTGTCAGCACCCTGACCGACGCTGATCGCTGCCGGGTACCCGCCGATAGCGGCGAGTACGAGCGGCGTGGCCGTGTCCGGCTCCGCGCGCATCACGTTGAGCAGTGTGTAGCGGATGCCACCCTTGCCGCGGTCCAGGCAGTCGGCGAACTGGCGCGGCGTGGTGGCGGCGGCAAGCTCGGCGGCCATCGCACCGTTGGCTTCGAGCTCCGAAACCAGCGCAGCCAGTCGCGCGCTGTCGTCCGACGCGCGGTCGAGCAACTCGACGACCAGGCCGGCCGCCACGCGTCGAATCGCGTCATCGGTCAGCGCATCCAACAAGTCGCTGACGTCGCGCTTGCGAATCGCCTGGCAAACGACGATCCACCGCTCATACAGCGTGTAGTGGTCCCACAGCATCGCCGCATCTCGCATCGCCGCGTCAATCCACCGGTCGAGTCGCCACTCGGTACCGGTGAGCACCGCGCGGAACGGCGCGCCGGCCGGGCTGTTGGCCACATGACCGAGCATCTCGCCGGTGCCGGGCTTCAGTTGCTCGAGCGTGCCGGCGCCGGGCAGCAGCAACGCATGCCGGCCACGCGTGACCGTGGGGTACAGCTTCTCGAGTCCGCCGATCACGATCAGCGGGTCGGCTTCCGCAGGCAGGAAGCTGTCGGCGGCGTCTGCAAACAGGCTGGAGCCGGGCAACTGCGGGGGCTTCGCGCCGGCCGTGGCCAGCTGGCGCATCGCGTCGCTCTGGCGGCGGAAGTCCACTTCCTCGATGGTGCCGGCCGCGAACTGCCATTCGACGTCGTACCAGCGGCGGATGTAGGCGGCAGCCGCAACGCGACGGCGCGCCGCGGGCGTGCACAACTGCAACGCACCGCGCCAGTCGCCACCCACCACCAGCGCACGGAAGCGGTCCCACAGCGCGGCCACCTCGTGCTCGTCGCCGGACGGCCAGTCGGGTGCGGCGTACCGCATCTGGTCGATCACCGGCGTGGCGCGATTGTCGGCCGGCACGTTCGCCGCAGTGTTGTCCGTCGAGACGGCCGGGGTGCGGGTCTCGGTGCGGTGTTGCGCCAGGTACTTGCCGAGCGCGGAAAGCAGGTTGAGGGCGATCACCACGCCGATCGTGGTCAACACGACGCGGCCGCGCGTCCAGCGCCGTGGCGGGCGCGTCGGCAAAGTGATCGCCGGCGTGGGGGCGCGGCGCGTCGTGGCGGCGATCGTTGCCTGGCCAGTCGGCCCGATGGCCACCAGTGTGCCGCTGTCGGGCGGCGGCACCGGCCGCGTGTTGCCGTCGCTGATGATCATCCCGCTGCTCGGCTGACCGCTGCTGGTCAGCGAGATCGTCGGCGCCGCTGACCGCGCCAGTCGCGGCATCACCACCGAGTTGCCAAGCGGCGTCGGTTGCGTGGCCACCTTGTGTTCGAGTGCATCGAGCGCGGCATCGGCCGACACGAAACGCAGCTCGGCCGACTTGTGCATCATCTGGTCGACGAACGCGATCAGCGTCGGATCGAGACCGGGACAGGCCTCGGCCAGTGGCGGTGGCGTCTCGAGCGCGACCTTGCGAGCCACTGCCAGCGGACTGGTGCCGCTGAACGGGATCGACCCGCTGAGCATCTGGTAGAGGCTGACGCCGAGCGAGTACAGGTCGCTGCGCGCATCGATGCCGCCGTTGCCTTCCCACTGCTCGGGCGACATGTACGCCGGCGTGCCGAGCAACTGCCCGCTCATCGTGATCTTCGTCGCGTCGTCGTCCATGCCGCGCGCGAGGCCGAAGTCGGTGACCTTCACCACGCCGGCGCCGGTGACCATGATGTTGTCCGGCTTGATGTCGCGGTGCACGATGCCCTCGGCATGCGCCGCCGCGAGCCCGGCCAGCGCCTGCCGCGCGATCGCCACCACCTCGCCGGCGTCGAGCTTGCCGCGCGCGCGCAGCAACTCGGCCGGCGACTGGCCCTCGACGTACTCCATCACGAGGTAGACGCACTCCTCGTAGTGGCCCGCGTTGACGACGTTGACGACGTTGGGATGGTTGACCGACGCCGCCTTGCGCGCCTCACGGAAGAAGCGCTGCTGGTAGGCCTCGTTGTTCTGCACCTGCGGCAGCAACAACTTCACGGCGTACGAGCGCTGCAGGATCGCGTGATCGGCCTCGAACACCGCGCCCATTCCGCCGCGGCCGAGTTCGCGCCGCACGGTGTACTCGCCGAGGCGGGTACCGATCAGCTTGCGGAAATCCATGTGGCGGGTGGCGGTGCAAGCAGTGCTCACGCGTCGAGTGCCGGCATCCTACCAGAACGCGCGGTGTTCGTTTGTCGCCGCCGCGTCGAACGGATCACAGCCAGAGCCGCAACCCGACGCGCAGCGCGACGTTGGTCCAGGTGATGACGCCGGGGAACGTCGATGCCGCCGGGTCGTGCAGGTACCGCGACTGCAGCGAGAGGTTCGAGATGTCGAGGCCGAACGTCGCGAGGATCTGCACGCGGCCGTCGAACATCCAGCGCGGGACATGCACAAACGTGGCCGACACGCGGAAGTTGACGATCGCGTCGGTGGGGTAGCCGACCACGCCGCCGATCTCGACCTGCGCGAAGATACGCAGCCACGTCGCCACGCCCCAGTCGACGAACGCGCCGCCCAGAATCGTGTGGCTCGGCACCGACCCGCGGATTGTCGACGGCGACGCCACCTCGAGCGAGACCTGCATGAATGCGTACTTGAGCACCACGCCCACGAAGGTGGGCACCGCCTTACCCAGCGACAAGGGTGCGCTGAACAACGTGAACGGAATGCCGGCACCGTAGAACTCGATCTTCTGGTGGATGAACGAGCCGTTCGCCACGGTGCTGCCGCGGAAGTCCTGGTCGCTGTCGACGGTGCCGTACATGTCCCACGAACCGAGCACAATCTGCGGACCGACGCCGTAGTTGTTCCACGGCGAGAGCAGTTCGATCTCGACGGCGATCTCGGAGAAGTCCTTGTCCTGCGCGCTGCCCACGTCCTTGCCACCGATCGAGCCGCCGAAGGCGACGCCCACGCGGATGCCGAGCGGGTTGGAGAGCGGCTCGCCGAGGCTCTTGCCGAAGCCCTCGCCGAGCCACAGACCGATGCCGATGGCGCCGCGCGGCTCGAGGTTGCCGTCGGTGTCGCCAGGCGCGAAGTCGAAGGTCACGGCGCGCCCCGCGGTGATGTAGGCACCATCCATGAAGAAGCGCACGCCGGCGGGCATCTGGCGATGCGGCGCATTGAGGTAGTCCGCGTCGCGGTCGGCCGGTGCGGCGGCTGGCTTCGGGTCGTCGGCGAAGGCGCGGCTCGCGCCAGGCGGCCACGCGATCAGCAGGAACAACGCAAGCCAGAGTGCAGTGCGCATGTGTCAGACAGTCGGCCGGAGTGCCGGTGGGCGCACGGTATGCCAGGCGTCGCGGGCCGCGTCCACACCGCCCACCTGCGGGCCCGCGCGCGAGCTACAATCAACGCCCGCCGTCCGGCAACCGGAGTCCACCTGCATGTGCGCACAGGCCGCTACCCGTCCCGTTCTGTTGATGATCCTCGACGGTTGGGGCGAGAACCCCTCGCCGATCGGCAATGCCGTGGCCGCGGCGAAGCATCCCAACGTGGATGCGCTGCGTGCCAACTGGCCGTTCACCACGCTCGACGCCAGCGGCAGCGCCGTGGGACTGCCCGACGGCCAGATGGGAAACAGCGAGGTCGGCCACCTCACCATCGGCAGCGGCCGGATCATCTACCAGGACCTCGTGCGCATCAACGCGGCCATCGATGAAGGCCCCGACGGGAACTTCTATCGCAACGCCGAGGTCGTCGCGCTCGCACAGAAGGTCAAGGCGCGCGGCGGTCGCATGCACATCATCGGCCTCACCTCCGACGGCGGCGTGCACAGCTCGGAGAAGCACTACTTCGCCGCGCTCGAGGCGATGCAGAAGCTCGGCTTCGGCAAAGCGGGCAATGGCCAGCTCTTCTATCACGCGTTCCTGGATGGCCGTGACACGCCGCCGCGCAGCGGGATTGACTGCATCCGCCGGCTGCAGCCGCACTGCGACAAGGTGGGCGCGACGATCGCTACCGTGATCGGCCGCTACTGGGCGATGGATCGCGACAAGCGCTGGGAGCGCACGCAGCGCGCATACGACGCGATGGTGCTCGGCAAAGGCGAGGCCTTCGACACCGCCGAAGCCGCGCTGCTGGCCGGCTACGAGGGAGCTGAGCACAACACCGACGAGTTCATCACGCCGCGCATCATCGCCAGCGACGGCGTGATCCGTGACGGCGACGGCATCTGGCACATCAACTATCGCGCCGACCGCACGCGCCAGCTCTCGGCTGCGCTGGTGCACGACACCTTCCCGACGCAGACCTCGAAGGTCGATGACCACGACGTGACGTGGACGCGCGGCAAGCGGCCGCAGATCGACTTCCTGGCGACCACGCACTACGACGACTCGCTGCCGGTGCCCGAGGCGTTCCCGCCGCAGAGCCTCGCCAACGTGCTCGGCGAGGTGATCAGCGATGCCGGCATGGTGCAGTTCCGCACCAGCGAGACCGAGAAGTACGCGCACGTCACGTACTTCCTCAATGGCGGCGTGGAGAAGCAGTTTGCGGGCGAGGAGCGACGGCTCGTGCCGTCGCCGAAGGTGGCCACGTACGACCTGCAGCCCGAGATGAGCAGCGCGGAGCTGACCGACGTCGTCGTCGAGGCGGTCAACTCCGGCACGTACGACTTCATCATGATGAACTACCCGAACCCGGACATGGTCGGTCACACCGGCGTGTTCTCGGCCGTGGTGAAGTGCCTGGAGGCGGTCGACGCCGGCGTCGGCCGGATCGTGGCGGCGGTGCAGGCGAAGGGTGGTGCGTGCCTGATCACGGCGGACCATGGCAACGCCGAGCAGCTGATCCACGACAACTGCCCCGAGGAGTACAAGCGCGGCGACCCGAACCTCGTGCCGAAGGAGTTCCGCCACACGCAGCACACCACCAACCCGGTGCCGTGCATGCTGGTGCACGAGGGCTCGAAGGGCCGCTCGCTGCGCAGCGGTTGCGGCCTGAAGGATCTCGCGCCGACCGTGCTGGATCTGCTCGGCCTGGAGTTGCCGCCGGAGATGAGCGGCCGCACGCTGCGCGCCTGACGCCACGTTACGGATCAGTACGATGCCGAACGACCCCACGGACCCTACGGACCCCGCAGTGCCGCCTCACGAGCCGGGCGAAGGCGAGGCCGATGCGAAGGCGGTGCTGGGCAGCCTGTTCGGCAACATCTCCGACAGTGATGACGACACGCTCGGCCTCGCGCCGGCCGTTCGCAAGGTGGCCGCGCCGCCGCCGCAGGCGACGATCGGCGAGGTGACGCTCGCGCCGGTGAGTCCGCGCGTGGGCGCGTTCACAGCGAAGCTCCCCGATGCACCGGCCGCCGGCACCTACGACGTACTGCAGGAGATCGCGCGCGGCGGCATGGGCGCGGTGATCGCCGTGCGTGATCGGCGGCTCGGTCGCACCGTGGCGATGAAGGTCATCCGCGAGATGGCAGCCGACGACGACGGCACGCGCGCGCGCTTTATCCGCGAGGCGCGCATCACCGGCCAGCTGGAGCATCCCAACATCGTGCCGGTGCACGAGCTCGGCCGCGATGCGCAGCAGCACGACTACTTCACGATGAAGCTGGTGCAGGGCCAGTCGCTCTCGGCGGCGCTGGCCGCGCTGCGCGACGACGTGGCGGCCGGTCGCGGCGATGCGGCGTTCCCGCTGCGCAGCCGGCTCGATGTGTTCGGCAAGATCTGCGACGCGATCGCCTACGCGAATGCGCGCGGTGTGATCCATCGCGACCTCAAGCCCGACAATGTGATGGTCGGGCAGTTCGGCGAGGTGCAGGTGATGGACTGGGGGCTCGCGCGCCTGCGCGAGGATGCCGACACGTCGCGGCATGGTGCGATTGCGCAGGATGCCGCCGGGCCGGTGATCACCACGCGCGCCGGCGAGGTGCTCGGCACGCCCGCGTACATGTCCCCCGAGCAGGCGCGCGGGCAGCTCGATCGCATCGACGCGCGCACCGACGTGTACGGCCTCGGCGCGATTCTCTACCAGCTGATCACGCTGGCGCCCCCGATCGCGCCCGGCACGGTGTACGCGGTGCTCGATCGTGTGGTCCGCGGCGAGATTGTCGCGCCGCGCGCGCGGGTCGAACGTGACGACGCACTGCGCGGCCATCTGAAGGTGCCGGCCGAACTCGAGGCCGTCGCGCTGAAGGCACTGTCTGTCGAGCAGTCTGCGCGCTACGCGTCCGTGGAGTTGCTGCGGGCCGACGTCAATCGCTTCCTTGATGGCCGGTTCGTCGAGGCCGCGCGGTACACCACCGCGCAGCGCGCCGTGCGCTGGATCGCGCGCAACCGGCTCGGCGTCGTCGTGGCGGTGCTGCTCGTTGCACTTGCTGGCGTCGGCTGGTGGGTTGCCGGGCAAGCGCGCGCCGCGGAGATGCAGCGCAACCTCGACCCGTTCGGCAAGCAGCTGCAGGCGGCTGCCGCGTCGCTCGACGCGATGCGCGCGCAGATCGCCGACGGCAAGTTCGCGATCGCAATCTCAACCGGCGACGCGTTCGCGCACCAGCATGCGCCGGCACTCGCATCGCTGTCGGCCAACGCGCTTGTCGTGCGCCATCATCCCGAGTGGGTGCAGCAGGCCGCCGCGCTGCCACCGGCCGTGCGCGAGTTGCAGCGTGCCGCGCTCGCGCAGTGGTCGCAGTCCGCCATGCGCGAACTGCCGGCGGACGTCGCTGCGCCGGCCGGCGCCGACCTCGAGCGGGCGGAGCAATGGTTCACCCGCTTCCGTGACGAGTCGGCGCGCTTGCAGGCCACCGGCGTGGAAGTCGCCGCGTACGCCTACTGGCTCGCGCGCGTGTACTCGCACCGCGCCGACGTCAACGAGCGTGCCGCGCTGGATGCCGGCCAGCGCCCCGACATGATGGACCCGGCGCGCGGCGAGATGACCGCATGGATCGCGCAGGCATGGATGGCCGCGCCCGACTCGCGCTACGCCGGGCTCGGCATGCTGCTGCTCTCGGAGCGTGGTCTCGCGCGGGTCGACTCGATCACCGCGCTCGAACGGCTCGTGCTGCAGTTCCAGCTCGCGCTCACCGCGTTTGCGCACAGCGCGCCGGAGCTGCAGCCACGCGCGCTCGTCGGCATGAGCAAGGCGCTCTTGCAGTTGCCGCCCGATCAGCCGTCGCCGTGTGACCCGCAAGTGACGGCCCACCTGATGGCGCTGGGCTGCCTGCTGCACCTTGTCACGCCCGACGGTCGCGTCACCGCGAAGGCCGACGAGTGGCTCGGCGACCGCCTGCCGCCTGACGAGCGCAACGCCGTGCTGCGCGACGCCAACGACCTGCTGATGATTGCCCGCCGCACCGCGATCGGCGACCGGTTGGACGGCGGCGTGCAACGCAGCGAGGGCGGCTCGCTGATCGTCGTGCAGGGCAACACTGCCACAATCGGCGCACGCCGCATCAACCTGCGACAGCGCGAACCGCGCCTGATCGACGCTGGTTGCGACGGAACCAACACCGTGGCGCTGCTGCATGCCGATGGCCTGGTTGTGATCCACGACATCACGCAACCGGGTCGCTCCGGGGCGGTGCCGGTCAGCGCGACGTTTGCCACACGCGGCATCGCGCGCATCGCTGACCTCGACGGTGACCTGCTGGGCGACCTGCTGCTCGTGGACAACGGCGCGGTCAGCATGCGCCTGCAGCAGCCCGACGGCAGCTTCTCCGCGCCCACCGCCATCGCGCGCGGTGCCGCTGGTCGCGTCAACGATGTGCAGGCCGCCGACCTCGACGCCGACGGCATCTGCGAGATCATCATTGCGCGCGGCGAGCCGCACTACGCCGTGGAGGTGTGGCAGCTCGACGAGCGCAAGCGGCCGGAGTTCATGCTCGACACGTTCACTGGCGACGTCGCGCTGACGCTGGTGCCCGGCGAACGGCGCCACCGCATGCTGGTGCTCGCGCCGGTCTCCAGCCCGGCCGCGCGACTGAA
>JBFWQT010000082.1:0-17633 GCA_050249295.1 Planctomycetota bacterium | reverse complement strand
TGGCGTTGGAAATCAGCGCGAGCTTGTAGCCGCGACGGGCCAGCTCGCGCAGCACGTCCTGCGTGCCCTCGAACAGGCGCGCCCGGCCATTGTCGATCGCATCCAGTTCGCGCCGGCTGATCGCCGCGTGGAAGTCCAGCGCGCGCGACTTCGCCTCCTCCGGCAGCAACCCCTCGTAGAACTGCTGCCACGGCTGGCCGATGCACGACCGCACATGCTCGATCGTCGGCGGCGCATGCGGCAACCCCAGCTCGGCCATCAACTCCACGAACGACTGCACCGCCGCGGCCGGCGCGTACTCGTGGCTCGCCAGCAGCGTGCCGTCGAGGTCGAACGCGACCATGTCGCAGCCCGCGAACACGTCCGGCGTCGCCGTCATGCGCCACCATCGACCTTGCCGAGAATCAGCTCGTCGCGCAGCACAGCCGGGATGCGGCCGGGGTCCTGCTGCTCGATCAGCCGCAGGAACAGCCGGGCCAGCGAGTCCGACGCGTTGCGCGCCGCGACGATGTCCACGCCCTCGGCCTTCGCAAACGCCTCGACGCGCTGGCGGAACGCGTCGTCGCTCTTGTCGAACTGCACGTCCAGGCGGTCGCGCATCTGCAGCAGCTCGCTCAGCGCGCCCATCGCCAGCAGCTCGCCGTTGCACATGATCGCCACGCGATCGCAGACCTCCTCGACGTCGGCCAGCAGGTGGCTGCAGAGCAGCACCGTCTTGCCCTGCGCCTTCAGCTGCTTGATCACGTGCTTGATCTCGGCCGTGCCGATCGGGTCGAGGCCCGACGTCGGCTCGTCGAGGATCACCAGCTCGGGGTCGTTGATCAGCGCCTGCGCGAGGCCGATCCGGCGGGCCATGCCCTTCGAGTATTCCTTCGTCGGCCGGTTGCGCGCGTGCTCGAGGCCCACGAGCTTGATCAGCTCGTCGGCGCGCTGCTTGCGCTCGGCCTTGCCCATGCCGAACAGCCGCGCATAGAAGTCCAGCGTCTCCTCGCTGCTGAGGAAGCGGTAGAGGTACGACTCCTCGGGCAGGAAGCCGATGCGCGACTTGACCGCGACCTTGTCCGGCGGTTCGCCGAGCAGCGTGATGCTGCCGGAGGTGGGCACGAGCAGGCCGAGCAGCATCTTGATGGTCGTGCTCTTGCCGCTGCCGTTGGGGCCGAGCAGGCCGAACACCTCGCCGCGGCGGATGTGGATGTTGAGCGTCTTGACCGCGTGGACGTCGACCGGCTTGCCGACGAACAGGCGCGCGGCGCGCTGCCAGAAGCTGCCGTGGGCGAGCGACCGGCTGCGGAACGTCTTCACCAGGTCCTTCGTCTCCACGACCCGGTCGGAGGTGTCAGCGGTCGGCGCGACGGCCGGTATCGCCGCGGCCGGTGTCGCCACAGCTGGAGCCGGGGCGGGCTCTGCCGCCGGATCGGAAGCGGGCGCGGCGTCGGCCGCTGCCTCGTCGTTCGCGTGTGTGGTGTCTGCTTTCTCGGTCATGGCTCTGTCGGTACTCGCAATCGTTGGCGCCAGAATGGCACGACCGCGCGCACGCGTCCACACACACGCCGCGGCCGTGCGTGCACGGATCGCACTCCGGCCATGGCCCCTCACGGCGTGCTGTCGACTAATCAGCTCGATCCAAATCTCGCAGCGCGCTTCCTGCACGGTAGACGATTGCCACGCTGGCACCCAACAGGACCACGCCAAAGAACCAACCCCATCGGTTGCCCCCGGCGCCTCCGAGATGCGCTAACGCAAACACGAAGAAGATGGCGGAGCACGCGAGTCCGGCCCAGGCCGCGATCGCGGTGCGGACCCTTCCGGGTTGCGAGAAAGCCGGCTCCGGGTGGCGTCGCGCCCGCGCCGCTTCGACGGCACGAACCGACATTGTCTTGTGAGTGGGCAAGTGGATGCCTGGCTCCGGCCAACCATCGTCCGGCACGCGTTCGTCACTGTAGCCGTAGTAGTAGCTGTCGTTCTCCCAGCCTGGTGGCGGCTGTTCGGCTCGGCGTTCCATCACCTCACTTCGCAGACTTGCCAGGCCTGCCAGCTTTCCGCTGGCATCCAACACGTCGAGGTCGTGATGAAATCGATCGCGTCCTTGCGCACCGTAGAAGATGCTCGCCTCATTCCAGACCTGTTGCGTGCTCATCAACGACCCATGCCATTCGCGCAAGGCGTTGATCCGTGCAAGGGTTTGGCGGGCGGTTACGTCCAATTCCAACGGTTGGATGTCCAGTTGCGGTCGCGGCGAGTTGTGCTGCAGCGGATCGTCTGCGCCGCGTTCAACATCGTTGGCTTCCAACTCGAGGAGCAAGGCAATATCGCGATGAAACTCGTCGTCGTCCTCGGAGCCAATCCACCGTTGCAGTTGCCGCGCGGACGGTCGCATGCGTCGTGGCCCGACGCAGGCCAGCACGGCACGACGCAGGGAATCGTCCGCTGCCTCCAGCAGTACTCCCGCGTATTGGGGGTGCGCCAACGGGTCGCCCGTCAGGGCCTGCATCAACGTCACGCCAAGGGCAAACACGTCATCAGCAGCGACCGGCAAAGCGCCAGCCGCACGTTCCGGAGAAAGGAACAGAGGCGTCCCGCCGGGACCCGCCAGACGCGTCTGCAGTGCCGAGTTGGCCACCGCGCTGGCCGTGTGATCGGCGGCATCCAGCAGGGTGCCAAGACCGAAGTCCGAGAGCCTGGGAGTACCGTCCGCCATCAACAGGATGTTTGGCGGCTTCACATCACCGTGCACGATTCCTGACTCATGGGCGGCCGCCAGAGCACCGCAGATCCTTGAAAACAGCAGGCGCAACTCCTCAACGGGAAGTTCACCGAGACCGAGGCGGTCTGCCAGGCTGCCGCCGGCCGCATACTCCATTGCGATCCAGGTCGGCTCCACGCCAAGGTTGGTGCCGGTGATGCGGATGATGTGCGGACAACCTCCCGTCTTGTTCGCCAACACCCGCATCGCAGCAGCCTCGCTGCGCAACAACTCCGCGGCGTCAGCCGACATCGCGAACTTGATGGCTTCGTCGCGTTCTGTCTGCGGCTGCCAGATGCGCCAGACCTCGCCGAACGCACCCGCGCCGAGCTTCTCGACGAAGCGCCAATCGGCACGGTGCGGTACCGCTTGCCCGGCTCTGCGAATGCCGGTGTCGCCTTTGGAGTGAGTCATCGCGGACCGATGGCTGGCAGGTGTTGGAACGCAGGCGTCAAGCCGCCACCGTCTCAGCCGGCAATTGATGATGTCAGTCAGACTACTCGCGCGCCCCGCTGGTTGCGAGAGGCCAGGGCGCCATTGACCATATCTCGATAACAGTTGCCCGCCCCGTGGCGTTGTGATGGTGTGGCACTCCGCCTTCACGTCGCCTCCATGCTCCGCCTGCCCCGGCCCGACATGACCCCGCGCATCCGCATCCGCTCGTTGCTGCTCGCTGTCGCCACGCTCGCGCTGCTGTTCTCCGGCGCACTGCCGATCCACCAGCCACTGCCCGCGGCCGCGCAGCCCGGCGATGGCGAGGGCACGTCGTGGGTCTGGTGGGAGGGCGAGTCCACCACCGACACCAACTTCGCGCGCAACACCTGGCTGGCCGGCGGCCGCATCGAGAACTCGCAACTGCTCAGCAACGACGACTGGCTCACCAACGACGGCCCGCGCGGCGCCGACGAGGTCTTCGCGAAGTACACCGTGGACGTGCCGGCCGGCGGCGAGTGGCAACTCTGGACGCGCAAATTCTGGAAGCACGGCCCGTTCCGCTGGCGCTTCGGGACTGACAAGGACGGCGAATGGCGCGAGTGCGGTCGCGACTGCGCGCTGGCCGACTCCGTCGAGCTGCGGCTGCATGTCGGCGCCAACTGGGTGCACCTCGGCGCGGTCGATCTCAAGCGCGGCTCGCAGCCGTTCGAGATCCGTCTGCTCGCGAAGCAGGGCGAAGGCGGCACCGCCTGCTTCGACGCGTTCCTGCTCACGAAGCGGCCGTTCGTGCCGCGCGGCAAGCTCAAGCCGGGGGCGCGCACCGGCGACGCCGAACCGGGGTTCTTCGCGTTCGAGCCGCCGTACGACGAGTTTGCCGACAGCGCGAGCGACCTGCGCAGCCTCAACGAGAAGACCGCTGGTGAGAAGGGCCCGCTGAAAACGAAGGACGGCAACTTCGTGCTCGGCAGCGGCCAGCCGGTGCGCTTCTGGGCGGTCAATGCGGGGCCGGGCATCATCGGCCTCGACAAGTCGAGCGTGGAGTACCTCGCGCGCAAGCTCGCGAAGCTCGGCGTGAACATGGTGCGCGTGCACGGCGGCATGTTCGACGCGGCCAACCCCGAGAAGGTCGACGCCACGCGGCTCGAGCAGCTGCAGTGGTTCGTGCACTGCCTCAAGCAGCAGGGCATCTACACCAAGCTCTCGTTCTTCTTCCCGCTGTGGCTCGACGTCACGCCGCGTGTGGGCATCGAGGGCTACGAGACGAGCCAGAACAAGACGCCGTTCGCGCTGATGTACTTCAACCCGCGGCTGCAGGAGCTGTGGCGCGGCTGGGCGAAGGCCGTGCTGACCACGCCCAACCCGTACACGAAGCTCGCGCTCGGCGAGGATCCGGCCGTCGGCATCGTCGAGATCATCAACGAAGACAGCATGCTGTTCTGGACGTTCAAGCAGGGCACCGTGCCGCCGGCGCAATGGAGCAAGCTCGAGCAGAAGTTCTACGAGTGGGCCGTGAAGACGCACGGCGACGCGGGCAAGGCGCTGGCGGCGTGGGGCGGCAACGGTCTGCCGCGCGACGTGATACCGCAGGGCCCCGGCCAGGTAGGGGCGCTGCAGATGCTCGACATCTGGGACCTCACCGGCGACGGCGTGAGCAAGGGCGGCCTCGGCAGTCGCGCCCGCAAGAGCGCCCAGCTGCGCTTCATGTGCGAGCTGCAGCGCGACTACTACGCCACCACCGCCGCCTGGCTGAAGAAGGAGTGCGGCCTCGAGGGGCTGGTTTCGTGCAGCAACTGGCACACCGCCGACCCGCGCGTGCTCGACCCGCTGGAGCGCTGGACCTACACCGCCGGCGACGTGATCGACAAGCACGGCTACTTCGGCGGCCGGCACGAAGGCGATCGCAGCAGCTACGCGGTGAGCGTCGGCGATCGCTTTGCCGACCGCAGCGCGCTGACAATGACCAACGGCCAGGGAGGTCTGCCGGTGGAGTTCAACGATCTGCTCGGCCGGCCGCACATCATCAGCGAGATCGGCTGGACCAACCCGAACCGCTTCAAGGCCGAGTTCCCGTGGCTCTGCTCGGCCTACGGCAGCCTGCAGGACGCTGACGGCTTCTTCTTCTTCGCGCTGGGTTCGGCGCACTGGGATTCGTCGCCGGGCAAGTTCCCGCTCAACGTGCCGACCATCATGGCGCAGTTCCCCGGCCTCGCGCTGATGTACCGGCGCGGCGACATCAAGGTCGGCGACACGGCCGTGCATCAGGCGCTCAAGCTCGACGAGCTGTTCGACTTCCGCGGCCAGGCGCTGGCCGAGAGCGTGAACCTCGACGAGTTGCGCGCGCGCGACACCGACGGCCGCGGCATGGTCAAGAACCCCGACATGCAGCGCGTCGACCCGCTCGCGTTCTACGTCGGCCGCGTCACGCGCGAGATCGACGGCAAGCAGCCAGCCTCGATGATCAACCTGTCGAAGTACATCGACCGCGCGACGCACACCGTCACCAGCACCACCGGCGAACTCGAGTGGAACACCGACAAGGGCGTGCTGCGCATCAACACGAAGACCGCGCAGGGCGCCGTCGGCTTCCTCAAGGCGGCCGGCAAGATCGAGCTCGACGACATCACCATCGAGTGCGGCAACGAGTACGCGGCCGTGCTGGTGATCGCGCTGGACGACAAGCCGATCAGCGCGTCGAAACAACTGCTGATCCAGACGATGACCGAGGAGACGCACTTCGGCTGGCGCGTGCAGGGCGACCGCATCACGGCCCTCGGCGGCTACCCGCTGAACGTCCGCAAGCTCGACGCGACCGTCACGCTCGGCGGCGCGAACCGCCGGCTCAAGAGCGTGCGCCGGCTCGACGAGAACGGCCAGCCGGTGGGTCGGCCGGACACGCTCTCGCGCAACCGCGAGGTGAAGCTCGCGCCGGAGTCGATCTACACGATTGTGGAGTGACAGCCGGGGACGGCAATCCGGCGTTAGAATCCGGCCGCGCACCCTCGTATCATCACGCCAAGGCCGCGCCGCGAAGCCCGCACGCACGTCATGCGCATCCAGCTCCAACCCGAATTCCGCCGTCGCCTGCGCCGACTCTCGCCCGCTGGTGTGTTGCTCGGCGCGCTGCTGATCAGCGGCACGCTCGCACTCGGCAACCTGATGCCGCGCGCGCTCGACTTCCCGAACGCCGGGGCCACGCCGGAAGACGAACGCGAGGCGATGTGGGACAAGGCGACGGACGCGTCGGAGGCGGGCGACTTCGTGCGCGCGTGGGACTGGTTCAAATCGGTGCGTGCCAGCGAACGCGCGCTCGATCTGCCCGAACGGCCGATCACGGTGGCCGAGCTGCGCGCCGGCTACGAGGCGGGCGACGCGCGCCACGCCCTGTTCGCCGAGCGCGAGTACAAGACCTTCATCGGCCACGTGCAGGCCGCCATCGCGGAGAGCGGCGACAAGATGATCACCGACGCGTTCGCGCGGTTCGAACCGCCGATCCGCCGCGAGGTGGTCGACTACGCGCTGCCGGCGCTGTTGATGCGGCCGACCCTGCGACGCATTGCGCGGCACGCCGCCGGCCTGCCCGACGACCCGCGCAACGACACCGAGGCGCCGACGGAAGTCACGCCGGCCGAGATCAAGCGCCGGCTGCGCGCGGTGTTCTCGTTCATCCGCGACACGGTGAGCGTGGTGCCGGAGCGCGACAGCGGCCGCACGCCGGGCGACTTCCGCTACCCGCTGATGACGCTGTTCGAGGGCTACGGCAACCTGCACGAGGTCAACTGGCTGCTCTGCGATGCGATGCGCGCGGTCTGCCCGGCCTTCACGCAGAAGCGCCAGGGCTCGCCCGACGCGGTGCTGATCAGCCGCGTCGATCTGGTCGAGCTCACGCTCGCGACGCCGGCCGTGCTGCCGCGACGCAACGAGAGCATTCCCGGCGCGGCAGGCGAGGCTGCGGGCGTCGATGCCGGCAGTTCGCTGAACCCCGGCGGTGGCGCGATCGTACTGGCGCTGATCAACAACGGCCCGCGCCCGTGCGAGCTGGTCGCGTTCGACGCGTTTGCCGGCGTGCCGCTGCTCGACCCGCAAGGCGAACTGGTCGACCTGTTCGGCTGGCTCGCTGGCCGCACGACGCTGCATCCCGTGTTGATCGACTCGCTCGGCTGGGCGACTGAAACCCAACGCGTCACGCATGGCCGCCCCGGCGTGTTCCGCAATCTGCTCGAGGAGTCGCCGGTGGATGTGTGGCTGCGCCGGCACGGGATCGGCGAGGTCGATGCGCCGGCGTCGTTCCCGGGTCGCGCGCGCCACGTGCAAACGCTGCTCAACGAGAACCTCGACGCCGGGCGCATTCCGCGCCAGCCGCTGCCCGACCTGGCGGTGCGCTTCCCGTGGCTGTGGCCGGCGCGCGTCGTCAACGACCCGGGCGACGGCGCGCCGGAGTCGGCGTACGACTACCGCCTGCTGACGTCGCGCTGGCTGGATGCCGAGCGCGACGCGGCCTTCCGGTCGCTGGCTGATCCGCACGCCGTGTTCCGCCACGAGCTGCAGGACGAGGCGCGCGCCGACAACCGCTCGATCCGCCAGATCGCGCTCGATCACCGCCGCGCCGACGACGCGGTCGAACGCTACACCGCGCGCGTGAATCGTCCGGTCGGTGCCGACGAGATGCGGGACATCTGCCTCCCGCCGCAGACCGAGCGCGGCCTGATCCCGTCGATCGGCACCGTGATCTACGACGGCACCAGCGTGCGCATGAGCGGCGACCGGCACGTCTGGCGCATCACCAACGTCACCGACCAGGACCCGCTGCCGTTCGTGCTGCTCAACCTCTCGGCGACGCCGGTGGAGGTGACGTTCCGCTTCAGCGTCGGCCGGCCGGACGCGCTGCAGCCCTACGACGCGTTCCAGGTCGACGGCGCGGACGCGGATGGCCGGATGCAGATCCGCCACGGCGGCCTGCTGGCGATCAAGCTCGTTCCGGGCAAGCGTCGCGGCCGGCTGGCGGCGCAGTTCGATGTGATCGTGCGGCCGGTGGGGGCGAGCGAGTCGGCCGGGGCGCAGACCGGTACGGCGCTGCTGATTGTCGACCAGGCATCGGCGGGTGTCATCCCGGGCCTTCCGCTGCCGTACGTGGGCGGGCCGCTGCACCACTTCGCGATCACGACCTCGAACCTGCTGCCGGTGATCGACGAAATGGGCCGGCGGCGCATCCGCGAGCTGCAGGCGCGCTTCGGCGCGGGTGTGTGCGAGTACCTCGACGGCGAGCACCACAACGCCGTGATGAGCTTTGCCGACTACCTCGCCGGATTGAAGGATCGCGGTGAGTTCGATCATTCGCGGCTGCCGGCGATGTGGGAGTGGCAGGCGCGATTCCTGCGCGGGCAGTCGCTGGTCGCCATCAATCGTCAGCCGGACGCCTTGCCGGTGCTGCAGGCGATTCCGACGATCATGCCGCTCGGCGTGGCGGCGCGCCTGCTCGAGCAGGATCCGGCCGCGCTGGTGCCGGTGGGCACGGCGACGCGTTGAGCAGAGAATCAGATGCGGCCGACAGATGGCGGTTGCCGCACTGGCTGTGTTAACGTTCGTGATACAGGTTTCCATCGTGCGCCGAGCGTGCGCGGCCGATCCGGCGAGACGGGGCGAATGGACAGCAGGGACTTCTGCGAGCACCTGTTGAGGCGGCCGGACATTCCGCCCACCGGCGACGTCATCACCGCCTGCGAGCAGCTGTCCGTCGACTACCTGCATCATCTGATGGTGATGCACAAATACCTGCAGGTCTACTCGGACGGCAGCGACCTCAAGAAGGTGCACCTGCTGCTCTTCACGCGGGTGCTCGACGGCTACGTCTCGGCGGCGCATCTGTTGCGGCTGCGCAACTACAACGCATCGCTCACCGAGATGCGCGTGGTGCTCGAGACGCTGAACCTGATGCAGTGGCTGGCGATGTGCGAGCCGGCCCTCGCGCTCTACATGGCCAACGACGCCTCGGCGATCCGCCGCGAGTTCGCTCCGTCGCGCGTGCGCGCATGCGCCGGCACGACGCCGTACGACGCCGTGCATCGCTTCCTCTCGTCGTACGCCTCGCACCCGTTCTACACCGGCCGCGAGTTCATGCTGCAGGTCGACCTCAACGCGCCCGGCGACATCGAGCCTCCGAAGCCGGCGCACTACCCGGCGCTCGACGCGGTCGGCGGGTCGATCGTGCTGCTGTCGTATGCGCACACCACGCGCGCGCTGGGCTGCAACTTCGGCCTCACGCCGATCGTCGACCAGGACCGCGAGGTGCTGGCGCGCATGTACCGGGAGATCGACGGCTTCCTGATTGCGGTCGAGAAGGTGATGGGCGAGCACCGCGGCATCCACAAGGTGATCGAGGATTTCCGCCGCTCGTTCCCGCAGCTGTACGACCGCCGCTACGAGGCGCAGCAGAACGAACTGCAGCAGCAACTCGCGCGCACGCGCCGCCACTACGCCGAGGGCCGCCTGCCGTTCCCGCCGGTCATCGAGCATTCGCGCCAGACGCAGACGCTCTCGATGACCACCGGCGCAGCCGGGTCGGCCGTGCCGCGGTCGGCGCTGGAAACCAGCACCGGCAACCTTCCAGCCGCGCCGGACAATCTCGTGCCGCCGCCGCCGTCCGGCTTCTGACGTCGTCCGATTTACACGGCTGTTACACCCGTCCACGCTTTTTCCTCGTACTAGAGGGTGGCGATGAACAGCCCTTGTGGTGCGGGCTTCCAGCCTGCATCCCCTTGTGGGCAGGCTTCCAGCCTGCATCCCTTGCAGGTGCTCCCGGATGCAGGCTGGAAGCCTGCACCACAGCCACGCAGACAACAGAGGTGCAGTTCGCGCGCGCGATTGACGCGCGAGCTGTGAATGGCCCTGGCGCTCGGGTCGGACTGCAACAACCTCGGGGAGCGCAACCTTGCAACGACGATCCGGTCCGCCGGGTCGTCGTTGCGCATTTGCCGCTCGCGGCCCGGACCGCCATTGAACGCCTCGCGACGGCGCGGTGTAATGGCGCTGCCCGCGGCGCGTCGCGACGAACAACCAGGCGGCCTGCATGAACATCGACCTCACCGGCCAGATCCGTCGTGCGCGCGATGCCGTGCGCATGAAAGCGGCCGAGTCGGTGAAGAGCGGCGACAAGGAAGCTGCCGCCACCAACTACGAACAGGCCGCCAGCCTCACGCTGCAGCTGGCCGACGCGACGATCAGCCGCAAGGTGGAACTGCAGCTCAAGCGCGAGGCGCTGCAGTACCGCGAGATCGCCAGGCGACTGCGCAACGGCGATGCACTGCCCACGGCGGCCGGCGGCAAGGGCGACGCCACGCGCAACGCCGAGGGTGGCAGCACCGAAGGTGGCGGCGCCACCGGCGAGTTCGAAGGCGTCGTCAACTCGATGGTGCACACCAGCACGCTCACGTGGGACGACATCGGCGGCCTCGAGACCACCAAGTCGGACATCAAGTACACGCTCGGCGTCAGCCTGGCGCGCCCGCCCGAAGGCGTGACCTTCACGCTGTGGCGCAACATCCTCTTCTACGGCCCGCCCGGCACCGGCAAGACGCTGCTCGCCGCGGCCACCAGCAGTGCGCTGAAGACCGAGCGCGGCCAGGCGTTGTTCTTCAACGTCAAGGTCTCGTCGGTGATGAGCAAGTACTTCGGCGAGAGCACGCGCATCATCTCCGAGATCTACGGCACTGCGCGCGACCACTCGCCGGCCGTGGTGTTCCTCGACGAGTTCGAGTCGCTCACGCCGAAGCGCAACGACGAGGCGACCGGCCCCGAGCGGCGCATCCTGAGCACGATCCTCGCCGAGCTCGACGGCCTGAGCGAGAAGGGCCGCACCGATGCGTTCGTGCTGACCGTCGCCGCGACGAACCGGCCGTGGGACATCGACCCGGCGGTGCTTTCGCGCTTCGAGAAGAAGATCCTCATTCCGCTGCCCGACGCGACGACGCGCGAGCGCATCCTGCGGATCCTGATCGAGCGTCGCGGCCTGAAGTTGCAGGGCCCGCTGATCCAGCTGGTGCAGGCCACGGCCGGGTTCAGCGGCCGCGAGATCGAGCGCGTGTTCAAGGAGGCGCTCGGCCGGATGGTGGCAAGCATGAACGCCAACCTGCCGGCGTTGGTGGACAAGGGGCTCGACCAGGTGCGCGGCTACCAGATGCAGGTGCGCCCACTGACGCTCGAAGATTTTGACGTCGCGCTGAAGCAGATGAAGCCGGCGACGAGCGAGGCGGAGATGACGCGGTACCGCGACTGGAAGGAAGAGACCGAGTAGCGATTGCGGCAGGCCAGCACGACGTGCCGCGTGACGACCCGTTGACGATTGGTTCGGGGACTTCATACGTGGCGCTGACACACGGTTCACGACGCTTCACCCCCGGTTCACCCCGCTTCACTGCATTTCTCTCGAAATGAACCCCGTGTTTACGGGGCTCGGCGGGCGATCCCGGTGCGATGGGGCACTGCGTCCGACAAGCGCGGAGTGCGAATGGCGATTCGGTTTGCATGTCGAATGCTGGCAGGTGGTTGCGGCTGGGATGGATTGGTTCCGATACGCGGACGTGGACCGGGCGATGCACGGGCACAATTTCTGTGTTGAATGGCGGATCGGTGGCTTTCGGCGGCCTGGGCAGTTGATGGTGGACAGACCCTGGATGTCCGTCCGCTTCGCACGATGTTTCGCCTGCGATGTGCTCGTTCGGCGCTCGCACGAACGGGAAGGCGCCCGGGACTGAGAGGTTGCCCACGGGCAGCAGCCCGTGGGAATCAAGGTGGGGAACCCCGGGCGAGACGAGACTCTGGAGAATTGTGCAGACACAAACGGCGTAAATGAGCGACTCAAACGGCATAAATCCAGCTTTCGAAACACAACATGCCCCTCTGTATTGAGGAATGTCCTATCTTTGACCCCGTTTTCTGACCCAAGTGCATGCAGCCGTTGAACTAGAAAATAGTTTAGCTAAATTGGACCGATGTCAGACATCGCCGGCGGTTCGCAGGCGCTCGTTGCCGGCCGCGTGCACGGCTGCTAATAGAGATGCACCTCTGACCACCCGGAGTGCCGCCGAACATGATGATCCGCTACGCCGCCCTCGCACTGCTCGCCACCGCCGCCGTCGTCCTGCTCGCCGGCACGGCCGCGGCAGCCCCCGACGACCTCACCGTCACGGCGCTCGGCATTCCCACCACCACCGCGCAGGCCAGCCAGGACGTCGTCGTCGGCCGCTTCCGCATCGACTCGGCCAGCACCGGCACGATCGGCATCGACCAGGTCACGCTCGTGGGCGCCGGCTCGGGCAACGACGCGATGTGCGCCGACATCGTCAGCGTCACGCTCAGCGACGAGGCCACCGCCACCACGCTCGGCACGGGCGCCTACAGCGAAGACAACGGCACGATCACCTGCACGCTCGCCGCGCCGCTGAACGTGCCGGCCTCCGGATCGATCACGCTCGTCGTGACCTACGACATCGCCGACAGCGCGATCGACGGCAACACGCTGCAGGTGGCGCTGGCCGGGCTGCAGCCGACGTCGGCCGCGACGATCGGCGGACTGCCCGCGCAGGGCCCCGGGCTGACGATCAGCAACTCCACGCCGCCGACGCTGCGCGCTACCGCCACGATCCTCGCTGACCGCGACGTCGCCGCCGGCAGCGCCGACGAGCTGGTCATCAACGTCGGCCTCGACGCGCTCAACGGCATCTTCCAGCTGCAGTCGCTGACGATCGGCGTCAGCGGGACGATCACGCCCGACACGCAGATCACCGGCATCAGCCTGTGGCGCGACATGGACGGCAACGGCCGGATCGACGCCGCGACCGACGTGCAGCTCGACGCCGGCACCCTCTCGGCCGACGGCACGGTCACGTTCAGCGGCGCCAGCGTCACGGTCTACACCGGCATTGTCACGCGCCTGCTCGTCAGCGCGTCGTTCGCCAGTGGCACGCCCGTCGGCACGCGCGCGACGTTCACGCTCAGCGGTATCACGCCGACAAGCGGCTCGCCGGTGCAGCTCGGACTGCCCGCCAGTGGCGCCACGCTGACGGTCGCGCCGGCAGGCGGCGCATGCGACGACCACAACAATGGCGGCTGCTCGGCGGGCACGGGTAGCGACTGCTCGCTGGCGCTGCTCGGCCTGCTGGCTCTGCTCGCGCTGGTCGCCCTGCGCCGTCGCTGATCGCGTCCGGTGAATGAATGCGCCGCGCGTGGCCGGTTGGTATGAAGCAGCCGACCGTACAACGCGTGCGACAGGCCGCGCCTCGATGAGCCAGCACCCGCATCACGACCCCGATCCGCACAAGGAACCCGGCAGCCACCTGCGCTCGGTCCGCTCCGAGATGGGCGTGGGTGCGAGCCTCGACCGCCAGGACCTCACGGCCGAGCCGATCGAGCTGTTCCGCCGCTGGTACGACCTCGCCGCCACCACCAACAGCCTGGCGTACCCCAACTCCGTCGTCGTGGCCACCTGCGGCGCCGACGGCCAGCCCTCCGCGCGCACCGTGTTGCTGCGGCACCTCGATCACGGCTTCGTATTCTTCACCAACTACCAGAGCCGCAAGGGTCGCGACCTGGCCGCCAATCCGAAGGCCGCGATGTGCTTCCACTGGTTCATGCTCGAGCGCCAGGTGCTGGTGCGCGGCATCGTCGAGCAGGTCAGCGCGGCCGAGTCCGACGCGTACTTCGCCGAGCGCCCGTACGGCAGTCGCATCAGCGCGATGACCAGCCAGCAGAGCCAGCCGGTGGCCGACCGCCATGTGCTGGAATCGCGCGCCGCCGCGCTGCGCGAACGCCACCCCGACCAGATCGGCACGCCGCGACCGCCGCACTGGGGCGGCTACCGGCTGCTGCCGCACGAGATCGAATTCTGGCAGGGCCGCTCGGACCGCCTGCATGATCGCTTCCTCTATACGAAGCAGGCCGATGGCTCGTGGACGATCGAGCGCCTGCAACCCTGAGTCGTGCGCGGCAAGACGGATTTCCGCCACCAGGTGGTCTGCACCCGCCAGATTGCGAGCGACAGGAGTCGACAGCGACTATCGCTTGCGAGCGGCGCGCTTGCATTCATCAATCCAGTCAATGCCGAGCCAACGTATCGCGACCGCAGCCGTCAGCGCCGCGTGGAAAATCGTCGTTCACAACGCGCGCGCCTGGACGTATGTCCGCAGCGGGCGATGCCATTGCGGTGTACAGACACTGCTACCCGATCGCCTTCCGTCTCCGCTCCGCTCCGTCCGCCTGCCTCCGCCCACGCACTGTCATGTCCGACGCGCCGCTGGTCAGCATTCGCAACGTCACCCGGACCTACACCCGCGGCCGCCAGCAGGTGCAGGTGCTGCACGGCATCAGCCTCGACATCCCGAAGGGCGACTTCGTCGCGCTGATGGGCCCGTCGGGCTCCGGCAAGACCACGCTGCTCAACCTCATCGGCGGCATCGACAAGCCGACCAGCGGCGAGATCACGGTCAACGGCCAGCGGCTGGACGGCATGCGCAGCGGCGCACTCGCGAAGTGGCGCAGCGCGAACATCGGCTTCGTGTTCCAGTTCTACAACCTCATGCCGGTGCTCAGCGCCGAGGCTAACGTGGAGCTGCCGCTGCTGCTGACGCACCTGTCGGCGGCGCAGCGCAAGAAGAACACGGCGATCGCGCTCGAACTGGTCGGCCTCTCGGATCGTGCGCGGCACAAGCCGAAGGAGCTGTCCGGCGGCCAGGAGCAGCGCGTGGCGATCGCCCGCGCGATTGTCTCCGACCCCACGCTGCTGGTCTGCGACGAGCCGACCGGCGACCTCGACCGCGCGACGGCCGACGAGATCCTCACGCTGATGCAGCAGCTCAACAAGGAGCACGGCAAGACGATCGTGATGGTGACGCACGACCCGCGCGCCGCCGAGTACGCGAGCCACACGCTGCACCTCGACAAGGGGCTGCTGGCCGAGCAGGCGACCGCCGCCGGAACCCATTGATCACGAACCGCGACTGACGCATCAGAGGAGAGGGCCATGACGCGCACCGGATTCGTGTTTGCCAACCTGTTCCGCAACAAGACGCGGACCGCGCTGACGATGCTCTCGCTCGTCACCGCGTTCCTGCTGTTCGGCCTGCTGCAGGCCGTGAACGTGATGTTCAACGCCGGCGCCGACTTCTCGGGCGCGACGCGGCTGATCGTGCAGGCCCGCGTGTCGTTCACCCAGGCGCTGCCGATCAGCCAGCTGCCGCGCATCGAGGCGGAGCCCGGCGTGAAGCGCGTGACGTACCAGCAGTGGTTCGGCGGCGTGATCGGCGAGAACACGCAGCTGTTCGTGCTCGCGGTCGATCCGGTCAGCACGAAGGACGTGTACTCCGAGTTTGTGATGCCGGACGAGCAGTGGAAGGCGTTTGCCGAGAACCGCACCTCGATGATCGCCGGCCGCCAGGTCGCCGAGCAGTACGGCTGGAAGATCGGCGAGCGCATCCCGATCAAGTCGAACATCTTCCCCAACCAGGACGGCAGCAAGAACTGGGCCTTCGACCTCGTCGGCATCTTCGACGGTGTCGACGACGAGGCGCAGCGCCGCACCAACGTCAGCTACATCAACTGGAACTACTTCAACGAAGCCAACCAGCTGGCGAAGGACAAGGCCGGCATCTACGTGCTGAGCCTCGAGGATCCGGACCAGGCCGAGGACGTTGCGAAGCGCATCGACAAGAAGTTCGAGAACTCGCCCGACGAGACGAAGACGCAGACCGAGAAGGACTGGGTGCTGGGCTTCGCCAAGCAGATCGGCGACATCGGCCTGATCGTGCGGTCGATCCTGTTCGCCGTGTTCTTCACGCTGCTGCTGGTGGTGTCCAACACCATGGCGCAGAGCGTGCGCGAGCGCATCCCCGAGCTGGCCGTGCTGAAGACGCTCGGCTTCTCCGACGGCAGTGTGCTCATGTTCGTGATCGTCGAGACCTTCCTGATGTGCGCGCTCGGCGGCCTGATCGGCCTCGGCATCGCCACCGGCCTCGGCATCATGGTGCAGAGGTACGTCGGCGCCAACTTCCCGCTCAGCGTCGATGCCAGCGTGTGGATCGCCGGCGGCATCGCGGTGCTCGTTCTTACTGTCCTCGTCGGACTGCTGCCCGCGCTGCGTGCATTCCGCCTCAAGATTGTCGATGCCCTGGCCGGCCGCTGAGCCGCGACGGAGACCACCACCATGATCCGCCAGACTCTCGCCATCACCGGCGTCAACCTGCGCAGCATCCCGTCGCGATGGGGCCCGTCGCTGGTGATCATCATCGGCCTCGCCGGTGTGGTCGCCGTGTTCACCGCGCTGCTCTCGATGGCGGCCGGGTTCGAGGCCACGCTGCAGGCCACCGGCTCGGACGACTGCGCGATGATCCTGCGCGGCGGCTCGGCGGCCGAACTCAACTCGGCGCTGGCGATCAACGATGCGTCGCTGATCCGGCTCAAGCCGGGCATCCGCAAGAACGCCGACGGCAAGCCGCTCGCGTCGGCCGAGCTGGTCGTCATCACCGAGCTGTTCCGCAAGGGCGAGACGATGAACGGCAGCAACATCAGCATGCGCGGCGTCGATCCGGTCGCGTTTGAACTGCGGCCCGGCCTGAAGGTGATCGACGGCGAGATGTTCCACAGTGGCCGGCGCGAGATGATCGTCGGCATCGGTGTGACCCGGCAGTTTGCGGGCGCCACGCTCGGCAGCACGCTGCGCATGCGCGGCTCGGAGTGGAAGGTCGTCGGCGTGTTCAGCAGCGGCGATGCGCACGAGAGCGAGATCTGGTGCGACGCGGCCATCGCGCAGAGCACGTTTGACCGCCCCGGGTACACGTCGATTCTCGCGGGACTCGAACCGGAGGGCGGGCTGAAGACGCTGCAGGATGCGCTCGCGGCCGACCCGCAGCTGAACGCCGACGCGCGCACCGAGCGCGAGTACTACGCCTCGCAGACCGACGACTTCCGCATGTCGATCGGCATCCTCGCTGGCGTCGTGACGATCATCATGGCGTTCGGCGCGATCTTCGCGGCGCTGAACACGATGTACGCCGCGGTGGCGACGCGCACGCGCGAGATCGGCACGCTGCGCGCCATCGGCTTCGGCGCCATGCCGGTGCTGGTGTCGGTGATGGTCGAGGCCGTGACATTGTCGATCATCGGCGGCGCACTCGGCGCAGCTCTGGCCTGGTTGATGTTCGACAACCTGTCGGTGTCGACACTCGGCTCCAACTTCACGCAGGTGGTGTTCGCATTCCGCGTCACGCCGCAACTCGTGATGGGCGGCCTGATCATCTCGATTGCGATCGGCTTTGTGGGCGGCCTGCTGCCGGCGTGGCGGGCGGCGCGGTTGCCGGTGACGACGGCGTTGCGCACGAGTTGATGTCTGGGGGTGGTGCGCGTCACCCCTTGCCTTTGTCTTTGTCCCTGCGCGGTCCAGGCGAGCCGGGGGCGGCGGTGCCCGGGGGGG
>JBFWQT010000081.1:0-17740 GCA_050249295.1 Planctomycetota bacterium | reverse complement strand
CACCACATCCACGACCGCCTCGCCGAGCACGGCCACGAGGCGAGCGTTGTCGATGTCGTCGCCGCGCGGCCAGGGCACGATCCGCGCAGCTTCGACGCGACCATCGTCGCGGCGTCGATACACTTCGCAACCTTTGCAAGGCCGCTCCTGCGCTGGGTTACGGACAACCGGGAAGGACTCGCGGCCGGGCCGTCGGCGTTCGTCTCGATCTCCCTGACCGCCGCTGGCGGGACCGAGCAGGATCGCAAGGACCTGGCGAAGGTGGTCGAGGCGTTCGTCGGCAAGACCGGATGGAAGCCAGCGGTTGTCCACCACGTAGCCGGAGCGCTGGCATACACGCGGTACGGCTTCATCAAGCGATGGCTGATGAAGCGCATCGCCCGGCAGCGCGGCGGACCCACCGACACGAGCCGCGACCATGCGCTGACTGACTGGGACGACCTGACGCAGTTTGTGCACCGCTTCATTGCCGGGTTGGCACCCGGCCCTGTCACCCCGGAAACCGCGACCCGCCACGCTACGGCCAACGCCGGATCGCCAGCGGAGGCCAGGTCATGAGCATCGGGACCGCGACCATCTCCACCACGTACCGTGAGGCGATCCGCGAGGCGATCGCCGACGCGATGCGCCGCGACGAGCGCGTTTTCCTGATGGGCGAGGATGTCGGCCGCTACGGCGGTTGCTTCGCCGTCAGCAAGGGGCTGCTCGCGGAGTTCGGCGAGGAGCGTATCCGCGACACTCCACTCTCCGAGAGCACCTTCACCGGGGCCGGCATCGGCGCGGCGCTCGGCGGGATGCGGCCGATCGTCGAGATCATGACCTGCAACTTCTCGTTGCTCGCGCTCGACCAGATCGTCAACAACGCCGCGGTGTTCCGGCACATGAGCGGAGGCAACTTTTCGGTTCCGCTGGTCATCCGTATGAGCACCGGCGCCGGCAAGCAGTTGGCCGCGCAGCACTCGCACTCGTTCGAAGGCTGGTTCTCGCACGTGCCGGGGCTGAAGGTGCTCGCGCCCGCCACGCTGGAGGACGCGCGCGGCATGCTATGGAGCGCGCTGCAGGATCCCGACCCGGTGCTCATCTTCGAGCACAATGGCCTCTACAACATGAAGGGCGAGCTGGCAGCGGACGCCGGGCCCGTTCCGATCCATGGCGCGGCCGTGCGGCGCGAGGGCCGCGACGTCACGCTGATCGCCTACGGAGGCGTCTACTGGAAGGCGCAGGAAGCGGCCGACCTGTTGGCGGCTGACGGCATCTCGGCCGAGGTGGTGGACCTGCGCTGCCTGCGCCCGCTCGACCACGCGACGATCTGCGAGTCGGTGCGCAAGACCCATCGGGCGGTGGTCGTGGACGAGGGCTGGGGTCATGTGAGCCTCGCCAGTGAGGTGATGGCACGCATCATGGAGGGCGCCTTCTACGAGCTCGACGCGCCAGTGCGGCGCGTGACTCGCGCGGACGTGCCGATTCCGTACGCGCGCCACCTGGAGCAGGCCGCGCTGCCGCAGGCGGCGACCATCGCCGCGGCCGCTCGCGCGACTCTCACCGCCGACGGAGGCAACTGATGGGCCTGTTCCGCATGCCATCGCTCGGCGCAGACATGGAAGAGGGCACGCTCGTGGAGTGGCTGGCGAAGCCCGGCGACGAGGTGCACCACGGCGACGTGATTGCGCGCGTCGAGACGGCGAAGGGCGTGGTCGATGTCGATTGCTTCGAGAACGGCACGTTCCATCGCGCGCTGGTGGAAGAAGACGCGACGGTTCCGGTCGGGACGCCGCTGGCCGTGATTCTTGCGCCAGGCGAGACCGAAGCCGCCGTGACGACCGCCGCCGCGCCGGCGCCCGCGGCTCCGGCGCCGGTGTCGCGCCGGCGCGCGTCGCCTGCGGCCCGCAAGCTGGCGCAGGAGCATGGCCTGGACATCGACTCGATCACAGCGGAGGGTGCCGCCGTGTCGCTCGCCGATGTCGAACGCGCCATCGCCGGCACGTCTTCGCCACCGGCAGAGGTGAGCCCGAAACCGGTCGGCGACATGCGCAGCGCGATCGCCAGTGCCATGTCGCGGTCGAAGCGTGAGATCCCCCACTACTACCTCGCCCACACCATCGATCTGACGGCCGCATTGACCTGGCTCGAGCAGGTGAACGCCGCCCGGCCGCCGACGACGCGGTTGTTGCCCGGCGTCTTGCCGCTCAAGGCCGTCGCAAAGGCGCTCGAGAAGTTCGGCGAGTTCAACGGACACTACATGGCCGCCAACGGCTTCCGCCGCTCCGACGCCATCCACGTGGGGATGGCCGTGGCCCTGCGGACTGGCGGTCTGATCGCGCCCGCGATCCATCGCACCAACGAGCTGTCACTCGACGAGCTGATGGAGAAGCTGCGCGACCTGACCGGACGCGCCCGCAACGGCGGCCTGCGCGGCTCCGAACTGGCTGACCCGACCATCACCGTCACCTCCCTCGGCGACCGTGGCGTCGAGGCCCTGTTCGCGATCATTCACCCGCCACAGGTTGCCATCGTCGGCGTCGGCAAGGTGGTCGAACGGCCCTGGGTGGTGGAGGGCCGTGTCGAGCCCAGACGGGTGGTCACCGTGTCGCTGGGTGCAGACCATCGCGTCACCGACGGGCACCTCGGCGGCCGCTTCCTTGCCCACATCGACAAACTGCTGCAGCAACCGGAGCAACTATGACGCCCGACGAGATCCGCACCACCGTGATTGCCGCGCTGAAGCAGATCGCGCCCGACACCGATCCGGCGTCGATCGACCCGGACGAGGATCTCCGCGAGGAACTCGACATCGACTCGATGGACTTCCTCAATTTCATCACTGCCCTGCATGTGCACTTGTCGGTGGAGATTCCCGAGGCGGACGCCAGCAAGCTCGCCACCATCAACGGAGCGCTGGCCTACCTTCAGGGGAGGGTCGCCTGACTTGATAGCCAGCGTCGAACCAGGTTCCATGCGATCCCCGGTGTAGTGGTCCGCCACCCCGGGGTCACGTCGGTGGCTGACGCGCGGGCTCACGGCGTCACCCTCGATTCATCGCGTTGGTCGCACCCGCACCTCGCTGCACCGTACGCCCCAGACCGGCAGCCTGTGATCCGGAGACCGCAGGAACGGCGATGGCCGTGCATGCTACGACGGTGCCGATAGTTGCTGGCGGACCAGCGCGATGAGGTCGGCCGTCTCGAAGGGCTTTTGCAGGGCGCAGTCAGACGCCGTGATGCGGCCCTGCTCGATCAGGTAGTCGGCCGGCCAGGCGGAGATGAAGATCACGCGCAGGTCGGGGCGGAGCAGGCGGAGGCGGCGGGCAAGCTCGCTGCCGTCCATGCCCGGCATCGCGATGTCGGTGACGAGCAGGTCGACCACGTCGCTCCGGCGCTCGGCCTGCTGGATGGCGTCGTTGCCATCGACGGCGGCCAACACGCGCAGCCCGCTGTCGACGAGTTCCTCCAGCAACGTCGCGCGCACGATCGGGTCGTCTTCGACCAGCATGACCGTCGCTGTGCCGGGCACGGCGGACGCGACTCCGGCTGGTGGCGTTGTCGGGTCCGCCAGCGGCGACCCCGGCGCTGCCCCAATGGCTGCACTATCGGCTGCTGCATGTCCGGTGCGTCGCGTGGCCGGCAGCAAGACGCGGAACGTGCTTCCGGCGCCCGGTTCGCTTTCCACGTCGATGCTGCCGCCGAGCGAGGTGACGATGCCGTAGACGGTGGACAGGCCGAGCCCGGTGCTCTCGGCCTTGCTGCGGGTCGAGAAGAACGGCTCGAAGATGCGGCGACGCACCGATTCGTCCATGCCGACCCCGGTGTCGATCACCCGGAGTTCGACCGACGGCGGGTCGGCGTCATGGCGCGCAAGCGTCTCGATGGTGATGTAGCCGCCGTCGGGCATCGCCTCGCGGGCGTTGACGACGAGATTCATGAGGATCTGCTCGATGTGCCCCCGGTCGGCAAGGACGTCCAGGCCGGCGTCGCCGGTGTGAACCGCAAGGCGGATGCGACGGCTGATCGCGTGCTGCAGGATCTCGCGCATCTCGCCGATCACATTGCCGAGGTTGAGCGGCACGGCCTGCGTCGGTCGCCGGTGGGTGAACGCCATCAACTGCCGCGTGAGCGACACGCCGCGGTCGACAGCGCTGCGGATCTCGTCGAGGCACGGTACGGCCGGGTGGTCGGCGTTGAGCTTGCGCGCCGCGATCTGCGCGCAGCCGGCCACGCCCATCAGCAGGTTGTTGAAGTTGTGCGCGATGCCGCTGGTCAGCTCTCCCACGGCTTCGAGTTTCTGCGCATGGCGCAGTTGCTCCTCGAAACCCTTGCGGTCGGTGATGTCGGTTGTCGCGACGACGATGCGCGGCTTCCCCGAGTGGTCGTCGAAGCGCGTCACGGCCACGTGGTACCAGCGATCGGCCAGCGCCGGCATCGACGCGCGGAACTCGATCTCGATCGGGTCACCGGGCTCGGCGAGCCGGCGCCGGACCGCCGCATCAAACTGCCTGGCGTTGTCGTTGCCATCCGCGGCGAGCCGTTCGCAGGCGCCGAGGTAGTCGGTGCCGACGTCAGCCGGAAGCGCTTGCCCGACCGCTTCGCTGATCCGGTGCCAGGCGTTGTTGGCCGTGAGGATCCGCCCCTGTTCATCGAGGATCACGATCGCGGCCGTCAGCGAATCGATCGCCGAGCGCAGGAATTGCTCGGACCGACGAGCCATCGCCTCAGCGCGCTTGCGGTCGAGCGAATAGCGGATGGCCCGGTCGAGGAGCGCCACATCCACCCGGTGCTTGACGAGATAGTCGGCGGCACCTGCGGCGAGCGCTCCGGCGTCCACCTCGTGGTCGCCCTGGCCGGTGAAGACGATCAACGGTCCCGCGAACCCGGCGGCAATTGCGGCGCGCACGAGGTCGAGTCCGTCGTGCATCCCGAGCCGGTAGTCCACCAGGCATACGTCGATGGAGTTGCGCGAGATGCGGTCGAGCCCGTGCTGGTACGACGGCGCCCACTCCACCTCGTAGCGCGGTCGCCGGACTTCCAGCAGTCGATCGCGCGTGAGCACGAAGTCGTCCTCATCGTCGTCAACGATCAGCACACGGATGGCGTCAGGCGGCAGGCTGTTCGTCACGTGTGGTTACTTCCGCTGCGGTGGGTGCCCCCGTTGGCCGGCAATTCGACAATCTCGAACCAGTAACGGCCGACCGACCGCAGCACGTCCACCAGCCCCTCGAACGTCACGGGCTTGGTGATGAACGAGTTCACGCCGAGGTCGTATGTGCGGAAGATGTCGGCTTCGGCCTTTGACGTCGTCAGCACGACCACCGGGATCCGCCGCAGATCCGGGTCCGACTTGATCTCGGCGAGCGCCTCGCGCCCGTCCTTGCGCGGCATGTTCAGGTCGAGCAGGATCAACCCGGGACGCGGCGACGCCTCCGGCCGGGCGAAGTCGCCGCGGCGGCGCAGGTAGTCCAGCAGTTGCTCGCCGTCCTCGACGAACACCAGACGGTTGGCGAGGCGAGCGGCCTGGAGGGCGTCCTGCGCAAGCAGACGGTCGTCCTCGTCGTCGTCCGCCATCAGGATGACAATGGAGTCGGGACTGTTCATCGGTCTGCGCCTCCGGTTGCGGTGCGGCCTGTCGGGACATGCTGACGCGTTTGCCGCGCCGGCAGGTCGACCATGAACGTCGACCCCTCGCCGGGCTTGCTGGACGCCGTGATCGACCCGCCGTGGCGCTCGACGATCTTGCGCACAACGGCCAGGCCGATACCCGACCCGGCATACTCCTGCCGGCCATGCAGCCGCTGGAAGACGGCGAAGATCCGGTCCAGGTAGCGTATCTCGAAGCCGATCCCGTTGTCGGCGACGGTCACTCGCCAGTGTTCGGAACCTCCGCGGACGTCCGGCAGGCGCTCGCCCCGCACGCGGACCACCGGCGGCACACCGCGGCGGTGGAATTTGAGCGCGTTGGCGATGAGGTTCTGCAGCATCTGGCGCATCTGCGCGGCGTCGGCCTCGATCTCGGGCAGCGCACCGATGTCCACTGTCGCGGCTGTCTCCTGGATCCGCACCTCGAGGTCGGACACCACGCCGTGCGCAACGGCCGTCAGGTCGATCCGCTCGTACGCCTGTGCATTGGAGCTGACACGGCTGTACGCGAGCACGTCGTCGATCAGGGCCTGCATGCGTTCGGCCGCATTGCGCATCCGCCGCAGGTAGTCGCGCCCGGGCTCGTCGAGCTGGTCGGTGTGGCCCTCGAGCAGGCGATCGCCGAACGCGCGGATCTTCCGCAGCGGCTCCTGCAGGTCGTGCGAGGCGACCGAGGCGAACTGTTCCAGCTCTCGATTGCTCTGCTCGAGCTCACCCGCGTACTTCCGCAGTTCCTCCGCGGCCCAGCGGCGATCCGTGATGTCGCGGATCATGCCGGTGAACAACCGCCGGCCGCCGAGATGGAACTCGCTGACCGCCAGGTCGATCGGGAACACCGTGCCGTCCTTGCGCCGGGCCTCGACCTCGCGGCCGATGCCGATGATCCGCTTCTCGCCGGTGCCACGGTACCGCTCGAGGTAGCCGTCGTGTTCGGCGCGCCAGGGCGGCGGCATCAGCATGCTGACGTTGCGACCGAGCAACTCGTCGGCCACGTAGCCGAACAGTCGCTGGGTCGCCTGGTTGACCGACTCGATGGTGCCGTCCTCGTCGATGGTGATGATCGCATCGACCGCCGTGTCGAGAATCGCCTTGAGACGCGGCACGCCGGCGTCGGCGCCTGCTCCCGCACGGGCCTCGTCCACGTCGTCCAGATGCTCGCGCGAGCGCTCGCCGGCGACCCGCACCTGGTCGGCCGCCGCGATCGCATCGGCAAATGCGCCGGCGAACGCCGCTTGCGCCGCGGGGTCGGCAGGCGCGGCCCGGCGCAACCGGTCGAGCGCATCATGCAATGCATCCAGTCGTGAATGGAATGCGTTCATAGGCGATGTGTTTGCCGCCCTCCACCCCTGCTTTGTCGCAAGTTCCGCGCCAACCGGACAGGCTCAACAGTGTCGGTGCTGGCTGCCAGAGCAGTCACAAGAAGTCCCGGGCGGTTGGGGGAATCCGCGCCGCGCGCGAGAAAGTCCGCGCACTCCAGCTCAGCGCCGGGTCATTACCAGTCGCACCGCCGCCAGCAGGTCCTCACGCTCGAAGGGCTTCTCCAGGACCGGCGTGTCGGGGGGCAGCTTCGCGTCGTCCACGAGGTGGCCGGAGCTGTGGGCCGACATGAACAGCACGGGCAGGTCGGGGCGTTCGGCGCGCAGTCGTTCAACGATCCGCGGACCGGAGACGTCGGGCAGGACGACGTCCGAGAGGACCAGGTCAATCGCAAAGCCGGCGTCGCGCGCGGCCTGCAGGGCCTCCTCGGCGTTGCCGGCGGTGAGCACGCGGTAGCCGGCGTCGAGCAGGTATTCGGCGACGCCGATGCGCACCAGCAGGTCGTCGTCGATGACCAGGATCGTGCCGTCCGCACGCGGCGTCTCGCTGGCCGGAGGCGCGTCGTGGACGGCGGTCACCTCGTCGGGTTCGGGTGCAATCGGAATCACCAGGCGAACGGTCGTCCCGTGCCCGGGCTCGCTCTCGATGCCGACCTGGCCGCCCGCGCGCTGGACCGCGCCAAAGACCATCGACAATCCGAGACCGGTGCCGCGCGTTCGGCCCTTGGTGGTGAAGAACGGCTCGAATGCGCGGTCTCGTGTGGCGGCGTCCATCCCGCAGCCGTTGTCCTCGACCGCGATCTCCACCACCGGACCGCTGACCCGGGTGGTCCAGGTCGCCGCCGGAAGGTCTCTCACGGTGATGAGAATCCGGCCCGTGCCCGACGTCAGCGCGTCGCGTCCGTTGACCGCCAGGTTGATAATCGCCTGCTCGAGCTGTCCCCGGTCGAACATGACAGTGGCCTGCGCCGGGGCATCAATCTGGAGGTTGCCGTCGGCGCCGAGCAGGCGGGTCATCATGGCGGACATCGCCTCGATCACGGGGCCGGGAGCAACGCGGGTCGCCCGCGCGTCGCCCTTGCGCGTGAAGTCCAGCAATTGCCGGGTGATCGACTTGCCCCGCTCGGCGGCATGGCCCAACTCCAGGGTGTATCGCCGGGCCGGGTGGTCCTCGGCGATCCGCTTCTGCATCGCATCGACACACCCGGAAAGCCCCATCAGCAGGTTGTTGAAGTCGTGCGCGACTCCACTGGCGAGCCGGCCGACGGCCTCCATCTTCTGGGCGTGGATGGCTTCCCGTTCGAGTTGCTTGCGGTCGGTGATGTCGCGGATGATGCCGACGAAGTGACGCTCGCCGGTCCGGCTGGTGTCCTCGCCGACCGCCAGATCCATCGGGAACGTGGTTCCGTCCTTGCGTTTGCCCTCGACCTCGCGGCCGGTGCCGATGATGCGCTTCTCGCCGGTGCGCTGGTAGCGGTGCAGGTAGGAATCGTGCTCGGAGTGGTACGGCTCGGGCATCAACATGCGGACGTTCTGGCCGATCACCTCGTCGGCGGAGTAGCCGAACATCCGCTCGGCGGCACGGTTGAATGACTGGATCGTGCCGCGCCCGTCGATCGAGATGATGCCGTCAATGGCGGTGTCGAGAATCGCGCGCAAGTGTTCGCTGCTGCGGCGCCGCTCGGTCTCGGCGGTGCGCAGCTCGGTGACGTCCACCAGCACCGACCGGCAATACGGATCGTCGCCGTACACCGCGTCGCTCTGGATCCGGGCGCGCAACAGCCCTTCCCCGCAAGCGAAGGCCAGCTCGGTGCGGCGCGGTCCGGGCCTGTCGTCGGCGAAGACATCGCGCAGATGGGCGGCCAGAACGGGTGCCTGCCCCGGAGCCAGCCGGAACTGCAAGTTCGACCCGACCAGCCGCTCGCGGGGCATGTCGAGCAGGCGGCAGACGCCGAGGTTGGCTTCGCGGATCGTGCCCAGCGGATCGAGCGTCAGATAGCCGACGGGCGCCAGGTCGTAGAGATCGAAGTAGCGGTCGTGCGAGGCCTGCAGCTCCTGCTGCGCGCGGCGCAGTTCCTCGTTCTGCAACTGCAGTTCGACCTGGTGGACTTCCAGCTCGTGCAGCAGACGCGCCACGTCGTCGGGGACGTCATCCGGGCGCAACGGTCGGCCGTGCAGGCTTCGCTCCGCCCTCTGTCGCAGGCCAGCGGGCAGGCTTGCATCGCCCGCGCTGGGGTCGGGAACGTTCACTGGGGGCACGGGACTCACTCCGGGTTCTGGTCGGGTCGGTCCGATACAGGCTGGAAGGCAACGATGAATCGCCCGGCCAGTGCTCGCTTCGGTTCGAGGCGCCGCGCACTCAGGTGCAGTGTGCGGGTGGTGCCATCGGGATAGATGTGGCGGATTTCGCGGTTCTCGAGTGTGCGGTCCGCGGGGATCGCGTCGAGGACCTGCGCCAGGTCGCCGGCCTGCGGCGATTGTATGCGGAACGCCTGCAGCGGCAAACCGCGCACCTCGGTCGTGGCAAGCCCGAACAACTCCAGGAACGCCGCGTTCGCGCCGAGGATCCGCAACTCGTCGTCGAGTACCGCGAGCGGTTCGTGCGCGGTCTCGATCAGGTTCTCCACGACGGCGTGGGCCTGGCGCGTTCCGGTCACGTCCACGAAGGTGATGACGACGCCGTCGAGCCGGTCGTCGGACGTGCGGTACGGCCGCACCCGCACCTGGAACCAGTCGCCGGCCGTGCCCATCACCTCCCGTTGCCGCGGCACCAGCGTGGCCAGCACCTCGCGCGCGTCGTCCACGAGCTCGTCATATTCCAGCCGCGAGGCGAGGTCGTCGATCGGCCGGCCGACGTCGCTGTCGATCAGGCGGATCAGCGTGCGCGCCGGCGGCGTGAAGCGTTTGATCCGCAGGTTCCGGTCGAGGAACACCGTGGCGATGTCGATGCTGTGCAACAGGTTGGTCATGTCGTCGCTGATCTGCGACGCCTCGGCCATCTTCTGCTCCAACTCGCTGTTGACCGTCTGCAGTTCCTCGTTGAGCGATTGCAGTTCCTCTTTGCTGGTCTCCAACTCCTCGTTGGCGCTCTGCAGCTCTTCGTTGGTGCTCTGCAACTCCTCGTTGGTGGACTTCAGCTCCTCGTTGCTGGCCTCGAGTTCCTCGACGGTGGATTGCAGGTTCTCGCGTGTGAGCTGTAGTTCCTGCTCGAGCGGATGCGGAGCTTCCGCGTCGCCGTCACCGGCGCCAACGGCCGTGCCCGATCCCGCCACGGGCGCGGGCTCCGCCTCCGGAACCGGGGTGACCGTGATCAGGTACAGGCCGCGCAGGGTTCGCCCCGCCACCGGCCGCACGGTGACATCGACCCGGCTCCACTCGGAGTTGGTTTTGACGCGCACCCGCGGCCGCGTGATGGTTGTCTGCTCGTTGGCCGCCCGCTGCAGCGCCACGGCGAGTTCCGGGCCGAGCCCCTCGCGCGCCATATTGAGCACGTTCAGCGCCGGCTGCCCCTCGGACGGTTCGAGCCACGCGCCGGTGCGCCCGCGCACGTAGGTGATTTCACCGCGCTGCGTCACGAGCACACACGACGGTGCAAACAGGTCCAGCAGCAGCTTGTCGGCCGACTGCACGACGTTGCCCGGCCCGCCCCAGCCGGCCTCCTGCGTGCCCGGATCCGGCCGCGCCGGGCCCTGCCGCGCCGGCAGGGTGGGCACCGCCCGGGCGCCGGGGTCGCGACGGAAGATCTTCCAGCGCGCATCCACGGGGGTGAACAGCCCTTCGACCGCTCCGACCGACTCCGAGGCGCCGAGGAACAGCAGCCCGTCGGGCCGCAGCGCGTAGTGGAACAACGGCAGCAACTGCCGTTGCAGGGCCGGCTGCAGGTAGATCATCAGGTTGCGGCACGAGACCAGATCGAGCCGGGTGAACGGCGGATCGCGCAACACGTCCTGCGGGGCGTAGATGATCCGCTCGCGGATCGTCCGCGAGATGACGTAGTGGCCGTTGTCATGGTCGAAGTAGCGCACCAGCCGCTGCGGCGGCACGTCGGCCGCGATGCCTTCCGGGTAGCGGCCGAGCCGGGCGAAGTCGATCGCGCGCGAGTTGATGTCGGTGGCGAACAACTGCACCGACAGCGATCGGTCGGACTCGCGGAGGCACTCGTCGATGACGATCGCGAGGGAGCATGCCTCCTCGCCGGTCGAGCAGCCGGGCACCCACACGCGCACCTGGTAGCCGTCGGGCTTGTCGGCAAGCAGCTCACGCAGCGGACCGGCCGCCAGCGAGTCGAACGCCTCGGGCTCGCGGAAGAAGCTGGTCACGCCGATCAGCAACTCCTGGAACAGCAGGTCGAGTTCGTCGGGGTGCGCGCGCAGGAAGGCGACGTAGTCGCGCAGGTTGGCGAGCTGGTGCAGCCGCAACCGCCGGTCGAGCCGGCGCTGCACGGTGGTCGGCTTGTACAGCGAGAAGTCGTGCCCGGTGTGCTGGCGCAGCAGGATGAACACGCGCTGCAGGTCGCCGTCGGGGAAACTGTCCGGCGCGGCCGGGCCGGCGCGGCGCAGGCCGGGCACCCATGCCGCGATCCGCTCCGGCATCTGCTCGGGCGCCAGGACGTAGTCCACGAGCCCGGTCGAAGCCGCGCTGCGCGGCATGCCGTCGTACGCCGCGGTCGCCGGATCCTGTGCCAGCGTCAACCCGGCCTCGGCCTTGACGGCGCGGACGCCCTCGGTCCCGTCGGTTCCGGTTCCGGACAGGACTACCGCCACGGCCGCGGTGCGTTGATCGATGGCCAGCGAGCGGAAGAAGTGGTCAATCGGCAGCCGCGTGGCCCCGGCCGGCTGCTCGCCGAGCCGGAACACCCCACCCTGGATGCTCAACAGCACCCCGGATGGCGGGACATAAATGTGGTTGCCCGCCACCCGCATGCCATCTTCGACGCGCTCGACCGGCAGCGGGGTGTGCCTGGCGATCAGTTCCGGCAGCAGGCTGGTGTGGCCCGGATGCTGGTGGGTGACGACCACAAAGGCGCAGCCGCTCCCCGGCTGCACCTCGGCGAAGAAGGCTTCCAGCGCATTCAGCCCGCCGGCCGACGCACCGATGCCCACGACGCACCCGGTTTGTGGTGTTCGGCTGGACGGTGCGTCCGGAGAGGATGAAGCGGGCTGCTCGGGCACAGTGCACGGCACGTGGCACGCGGCTGCATGAAGTGTCGGGCAGTTATCAAACGTGAGAGACCTGCGCAACTCGTCGCCGAATAGCGGTTCACGACGACTTCCCACGCATCGCACGAACGGCACCGGCTGCCCGGTTGGTGCCGGGCAGCCGGTGCATGGCGTGGAGTTGCGCTCAACCGCGAGAGCAGAGCCGCCGCATGACCATCAACGGCACCAGCAGCAGGAGCAGCCAGGCGATGCCGGAGCGGCCGCCCGGAACCATCCCGCATGTGCGGCCGTCATCGACGGGTATTCCTCCGTCGTCTCCGCCGATGTCGCCGGGGTCACCGCCGGGGTAGACGACGCCCGGCTCGAATGCGCCGGTCAAGGTGCGATACATCACGTTGACCTTGCCGGCGTTGTTGTCCTCCATCCACACGGCGTTCACGGTGAGGCAGTCGGACGTGGGGCGCAACTGGCACTCGCTCTGCGCAGCGGAGCCGATCGCGAGTACTTTCACCGGCTCGTACGTCGCTCCCTGGTCGCTGCTGCGCGTGATGTAGATGTCGAGGTCGATCACGCCGGTCTGCAGGTAGTCGTACTGGTTGAGCTCCGACCCCCAGGCCGCCACGAACGCGGCGGGGTTGCGCACGTCGGCCGGGTTCGGCGAGGTCGGAACCTTCACCAGCCGCGGCTCGCGGGCGTTGACGCGCGTGTCTTTGAAGCCCGACAGGTTGCGCGGCTCGTCCCACGTCACGCCACCGTCGAACGAGCGGCGGACAAAGAAGTTGTAGTTCGCCATGTCGGTGTACCTGGCCAGCGGCTGGTTGCTGGTCCACGAGTAGCCCAGAACCACGAAGTCGCCGTCGATGAAGCCGCGGTGGGCGCGGGCATCCTCCATGGAGTTGTCGTCCGACCCGGCCGTGATGCCGAGGCTGCTGCTGAGGTTGACCGGCGCCGCATTCGACATGGCCTCTGTGCGACCGTGGTCGGCGTAGGGCAGCGTGTCGTTGACGCTGAAGTTGACGGCCGGGTGCATGTCGTCGGGGCGCAGCCCTGTGGACGTCGGATCGGTCAGATCCTTGCGGAGCGTGCGGACCATGACGTCGGACGGGCCACCCTGATCGTAGAGCCCCTGGCGCCACAGGAACGCCGCGAAGATGCCGGTAGTGGGGCCGGGCTGACCCTGGACCACGATGCGGACGCGCCGCCCGCTTTCCAGCGGGTTGCTGATCAGCCAGCCTTCGCCCAGCGACGGATCGCCGGTCAGCCCGTAGTTGACGGTGGCGGTGCCGCCGTCGGTGATGACGCGCGTTTGTGAGGTGGTCACGTTGCTGAACGGCGTGATGGCATGGAAGCGGATGTACTTGCCATCCTCGACCTTCGGCACGCCGGGCAGCTTGACGCCCTTCGATTCCTCGTAGGCGATCAGCGCGGTCTGGCCGACCAGCATCACCTGCGGACGGCTGGCGCCGCACGCGCCCTCTTCGATGCCGTTCTTGAAGCGATCGAAGTTGTCGGTGACGCGTACACCGGGCGGGAAGCCCGCATTGAAGCCGGCCTTCGCCACGGCGGTGTACCAGGCGTCGGTGCCCTTCGAGACCTTCGCGCCGCTGCCGCCATCGCCGGGGCCTTCGGCCTCGCCGGGCTGCAGACCTTGCGGGTCTTCCTGCCAGACGCTGGCGAACCCGGTTCCGGTGGCCTGGATCGCGTCCTGTTTGGCGTCGCGCGAACCGTCGCTCATCCGCTGTACCGTCCAGGTCGCGCCGGCGTCCGACGAGCGCGCAATGTACTGGCACTTGAACGGCACTTCGATGTCGTGGTTCTCGATGTACCGCACCGAGCCCTGCAGACCGCTGTCGCAGTACGCGCCGACCCAGCTCACGGCGATGTTCTTGCCGGTCTGCGGCGTAGCGGCCACCTGCGGTTTCTCGCAGTCGCCCCAGTACGTCAGTTCGGCCGTGGTCGGGTCGCCGTCGTGGTCGGCCGTGGCGCTGCTCAGCCCGGCCATGTTGCTGATGTTGATCGGCGTGCTCCAGGTGGCGCCGCCGTCCAGCGACCGGGTGACAAAGTTGTCGCGCGCCGCCCACTCGCTTCCGTCGTAGGCCCAGACCGTTTTCGAGGGATCGGGCGAGTCGCCGTACACACTGATCAGCACGTTGACGAAGACGCCCGACCCGGGGCTGGTCTCGTAGATCAACTCGTTGATCTTCCCCTTGTTGGCATTCTCGCCATCGACGCCGACCAGCGGCGTGACGGAAAGCGGGCGCGGGGTGTCGAGGTCACTGAGCGAACTGAGAGCAGCGCCCAGGGCAGCGCCGATCAATGCGATCAGCACAATGGAGACTGTCACGATGCGTGGGAACCGAGGGGTTGTCAGCTTCATGGTAATCACTCTGGGCATCCTGCTCCTGGTTGTCTGGTTCGTTACGACAAGCTCGCAATCCGCGTGCCGGCGCGGCTCCCCGCTGCTTGTGGCGGTCCATTCGAGCCGGCGATGGCGGTCCGCGAGAAACCACCCGCGCATGGTCGAGCGGCGGGGAAAACGCCGCGCACGACATCTGGCTCGAGTCGCGATCGATCCAGAGCAGCAACATGTTGCCGGCAGTGTCGATCGACACATGGCCGTCGGTATCGGCGATGCCGCTCAACGAGCCGACGTCGGTGGGGTGCCCACCCGCGCGAACGCGGGCGGCTTCCCAACCGCCGCGCGAACGCCAACCGCCCGCGCGAACGCGGGCGGCTTCGTTGTCTTCGTGGGTCAACCGTGGTCAGCGAGGACCGTGGCCGGCGCGTGATTCGGGCTGCCATCTGCGAGGCGCCGACGGCTCCGCGCGCGGAGTCGCTGGCGCGGGCCGGCCTTCAGGCGGCCCCGCCCAGGTCTGGCTGTGCGCCGGCCAGTTGCCCCACGGCTCCGGACCTTCGAAGTCGAGGATCACGTAGTACGCGCTGGTCGGCATCACAATCCACGTCGGAAGCGTGCTGACCGACACCCAGACGGTGCCGTCCCAGTACCACCACAGGCTGGTGGTCCGGCAGTAGTAGATGTCCCAGCCCGGGTAGTACCACCACACATGCGCGGTGACGGTGGGACCCGGATGACTGTGCGTGGCACAGCCGGTGGTGGTCGGCACGATGGCGAGCGTTACAGCGACAAGCAACGAGGCGATCAGGAGGTGTGCAGCAGTACGGTTCAAGGCATTACTTTCTTTGCGCAGTGGGACTATCGGTGGTTGTCGGGCCGGTTGTCGTGGCCCTGACTGTGGGGATCGGGGCGGACGGGTCTGTTGTCGGGCCGGTTGCGGTTGGTTTCCGGCGGGAGCGGAGTGGGACCGGGCCGCGGAGTGGGTGTCGCGTGCGGCGGGATCGGCCGGATCGGCGGCGTGATGTGCGACGAGCCGGGTGGCACGGGCTGCGGCGCGGGACGGGGCTCGGGTGTCGGCTCTGGTGTCCACTGCTTTGGCCGCTGCGGATTCAGTCTCGGCCGTGGCGGCTGTGGGCGATCGGGCGGCGGCGCGACCCAGCGTGAGCGATGCGTCGACCACTGCACCCACGGATCGCGGAGGGTGTAGTCCAGGTGCACGTACCACGCTGTCGATGGCACGCGGATCCACGCCGGCAGCACTCGCACCGTCACCCACGCGCTGCCGCTGTAGTAGACCCACATCGACGTGGTGCGGCAGTAGTAGACGTCGAAGCCGGGGTAGTACCACCACACATGGGTGACGGTGGCGGTGCCGTGGGAAGACCCCGCTGGAGTGGTGTAGACTGCGCAGCCGCTGCTCGCGGACAGCGTCGTGAGGATCATCGTGAGGAAGACGATCCGAGCGAATCCCGGCGAACAGACTCGGGGGTTCGGGTGCGAACCATGCATTGGAATCTCCTCAAGCAAGGGAACGAGCAGGTGAAGTTGCCTCGCCGGTCGGGCGGTCCGGACCGGCATGGCCGCCGGTCCAGACCGCCCGGGGCAGCCGTATCAGCGCAACACCGCGATACCGCCGTCATAGTCGGCGACGTAGATGCGGCCATTGGCGACCGCCACCGAAGTGGCCTCCGCGACGGTCGGAATCTGGGCCGTCAGTTGCGGACTCGCCACATTGGTCCAGTCGATCCGTACGACACCGGAGGCACCGTAGGCGACAACGAAGGTGAGCTTGCCCGCGACCTGAACCGGCTCCATCCACAACGCCTCGCCGGATTCTTCCTCGTAGCCAGGCACGAGGGTGAGCTTGAAGTAGCCGACGGCCGCGGGGCGGAAGTCGTACTGGTTCATCACCCAGATTTCCGTCGGGTCGATGCCCGGCGGCAGCGGCGCGAGCATGTCGGCAATGCGGTAGGCCACGATGCCGAAGCTCGAGTAGCTGTAGTAGACGTGCTCGCCGACGACGTGCACGTCGACGCTCTTGCCGTCGGCGGCGCTGATGTGGATTTCCTCTTCCTCCTGCTCGATCTTGATCGGCTGGAAGATCTTGATCAGCACCGGCGCGGCCGGGTGGGTGACATCGACCACCGCGCAGCCGTCGGGGCCGCCGGCGACGAACGCGTAGTCCTTCTTCGTCTGCGGGTCGCTCCAGAGCGCGACGCCCGTGGCACGGCCGAGCGCGGGGTCGACGCCCGATGCGCCGCCGACGTTGCCGACCACAAACCCGCTGTCGCGGTCCGACGGGTCCCTCGACAGGTCGTAGATCGTGAGCCCGTTGGGGCCGTCGGCGACGAACGCGAGGTTACCCTTGATCGCGACGTCGTAGGCGTGGTCCTGCTTGCGCAGGCCGGCGGGCAGCCCGCCGCCGCCGCCCTCTTCTTCCTCTTCCTCCGAACCCTTGTGCTCGAAGATGTCGGTCAGACGCGGCTGCAGCAGCAGCGGACTGCCGGGGAGCGCGCTGCCGGCTTCAACCGCGGTGACGTCGAGCCGCCGCAGGCCCACGCTCTGGCAGCACGCGAACGCCGCTTTCAGTTGCGCCGAGTAGACGACGCGTGACGCGTGCGTGGCCGGGTAGACCAGCGTGCCACCGGCGTCGACGGGGTATTCGTCCTGCACGGTGTTCGCAACGAGACGCGGCACATCGAGCACCGAACCGTCTGCATTTGCAATGATCCATGCGCTGACGCCGTGCGGGCCGTCGCCGATGTAGAGGTAGCGACCCGAGACGGCCGCACCCTGGGCGTGACCGATGCTGATTGCCTGACCGGCGGTGCCGTCGGGCAGCGCGCCGATTTCATTCGTCGTTGCGAAGGCGACCGGCGCGGTGAAGCGATCGGTCATCAGCGGCGCGGTGAAGTCGACGATGTCGAAGAACACCAGCCCGCCGCCGCCGGCGCACTGGATCACGTCGACGTTGCCCGCACCGGAAGTGTTGAGCGGCGCGACCAGCAACACCGTGTTGCCGTGGCCGGCGACTTCGCCGGTCGCGAGTTGGCACGGACCGCTGGCCTCGGTGATCCAGACCGGCAGCGACTCCTCGTCGGTCGGGTCGCTGGGGCTCATGTCGTAGCTGGTGACCCATTCGATCGACGGGATGTGGTCGCCCGCCACGTTGTTGGTGTCGGTGTGGTACGGCGCGGACGACCCCTTCCACGCCTCCGGCGTCGGCGCGTTGCGCAACACGACCAGGCCAGCGAAGTGGTCAGCGAAGTAGACCTCGTTGCC
>JBFWQT010000080.1:0-17749 GCA_050249295.1 Planctomycetota bacterium | reverse complement strand
CGGACAGCGGCATCATCGGCGGGCAGTTGACCGACCGGGTCGGTCAGGTGCAATCACGGATCACATCGCCAGGGTTGCCAAATGGCGCGAATCGGCAGTTTCCTTCTCACACTCACCGGTGCCGTTGCGTCTATGTCATACGCATCCAAAGACCATGTCCAACACGGAGCCGGTTCATGCGTGACGTCGTCGCCCGCGCAACCCGAATCATGCGCTTGAGCAGTATCCTGCTCGTGCTGCTCGCTCTTGCGGTGCTCGAGTACCCGCTGGCTGCACAGCCCGGTCCCGGCCGCAACCCGTGGGGCGGCCAGGGCCAGCCCGGCCAGCCCGGTCAGCCCGGCGGTCAGGGCAATCCGTGGGGTCAAGGCCAGGGTCAGCCCGGTGGCCAGGGCATGCAGCCCGGCGGCGCCAACAACGGTGGCGGCGGCAAGCTGCCCGGCAGCGAGAACGACTACTTCAACCTGGGGCCGATCGGCTTGATGGGCATGCCCACCGCCGAGGGCATCGAGATCAAGATCGTCGAGAAGGACGGCCGCGCCGAGAAGGCCGGGCTCAAGGTCGGCGACGTCATCACCGGTGCCGACGGCAAGGAGTTCAAGCGCGGCGAGAACGTCATCGACGCGTACGCCGAGGCGTTCGACAAGGTCGAGGAGAGCAAGGACGCGAAGCTCGAGCTGTTGCTCGCTGGCGACCGCAAGGTCGAGGTCGCGCTGAAGAAGACCGGCAAGCACAGCAACGACGGCCCCGGCGACAAGTCAGAGGAGGCGTTCAAGGCGGCCTGCAAGTACCTCGTGGACAAGCAGCAGACCAACGGCTCGTGGTACACGCAACTCGGCGGCACCAACGGCGTGGTGGTCGTGACGTCGCTGGCCGCGATGGTGCTGATCTCGTCGGGCGACAAGCAGTACCAGGTGAACATCGACAAGGCGGCCGGGTTTGTGATGGCAAAGGCCGGCGTGATGAACGACGGCTTCGGTGGCGACAACGGGGGCCGGATCCGTCCGCGTCAGCAGTTCGACCCCGAGGCGCTCGAGAAGATGGCGCGCGAGCGGATGAAGGCGCAGGGGATGTCCGACGAGGAGATCGACCGCGAGATCCAGAAGTACAAGGACATGGCGAAGAACGGCCAGATCCCCGGCATGCCCGGCGGCGGCGGCGGCAACAACCCGTGGGGCGGTCGCAACGGAAACAACGGTGGCGGCAACAACAATGGTGGCAGCGGCAACCCCTGGAACGGCGGCGGCAACGGCAACCCGGGCGACAACGGTGACAACGGTCAGGGCGCCGCGCCGGGCGGTTCGCAGAACCCCGCCAACCCCGGCTCGGGCAGCGAGAACTGGGACCAGACCAACTGGGGCCTGAGCTACGGCTCGTGGTTCATCGCCTGCTGGAACCAGAACAAGGCCAACACCGATGCGAAGGCTGCGCTGCAGAAGTGGGCCGACAAGCTGATCGAGAACCAGGTGAAGGGTGAGGAGCCGGGCGCCTACAGCAACGGCGGCGGCTGGGCGCACAGCCCCGCGAGCATGGGCACCAACCCGCTCGACTACCTCGAACTCGAGATCATGAGCAACTACGCGCTGGCCGCGATCGCGTTCGCCGATCAGGCCGGCTGCAAGGTCGACAAGAAGGCGATCAAGCAGGCGCAGGCCTACATCGCCGACTGCACCACCCCGCGCGGCGGCGTCTCGTACTCGACGCGCGTGGGCCAGTACCCCGGCACGGCCGAGCCCGGCCGCACCTGCGGCGCGCTGTTCGCCATGACCGTCAGCGGCGCCGAGAGCGGCCTGCTGGGCCGGATGGCGGGCTACGCGAAGACGCACGTGGAGCGCACCGCGTTCGGCCACGGCTCGCCGACGATGCACATGCTCGGTGGCGCGCTGGGCAACAACGCCGCCGGCCCGGCCAACTGGAAGGCCTACTGGCAGAAGTGGCGCCTGACGATCATGCTCGGCCGTTGCGAGGACGGCAGCTTCCGGACGTTCCCGACCGAGGAGTCGCAGCAGATCGGCAACACCGACCTGACCGTCGGCCCGATCTGGATGACGTCAAACCTGGCGTTGATCCTCGGCCTGCAGAAGGGCCACGTGCCGCTGCTGCAGGGCAAGGGCGACAAGGCCGGCAAGAGCACTGAAGCGGAGCCGGCGCCCGGCGCCGAGACCACCGACGGGCCGAACAGCGGGAACACCGGCAAGGCCGACCCGGCCGAGAAGGTGGCGAAGTACCCCGAGGGCACGCCCGAGTACGACAAGTACATGAACTTGCTGAAGATGGTCGTGCCCCGCGGCCACCGCGCGCTGAAGGCGCCGTCGGTCAGCGAGTCGATCGACATGCTGAGCGCGAGTGACAAAAGCAAGTTGGAGCAAACTGCCGACCGTATGGCGCGTAATGCTCAGGGCGACGATCGCACCCTGTTGCGCGAGATCCGCGACATGGCCGCCGGACGCGACTGAGCTTGAACTGACGATGTGAGGGAAGAGAGAGCAAGTGTGTGTGTGTGTGTGTGTGACGAAGGCGTGGTCGCGAGACCACGCCTTCGTTTTGCTGTGCGCATCCGCTGACGACCACACGGGCTATTCGTTGCCGCCCGCGGGCAGCGTCTGCGACACGTTCGTGCGCACCACCAGCCATTGGCGCAGACGCTCGACGGTGGCCGGGCCGATGCCGCGGATGCGGCGAGCGAGGTCGTCGATGGCGACGAACGGGCCGTTGGCGTCGCGCTCCTCGACAATGCTGCGTGCACGCTTCTCGCCGAGGCCGGGCACCAGCGCGATGCGGCGCCACGTCGCCGAGTTGATGTCCACCACCAGGTGATAGGGCTCGGGCGCCGGCAGTGCGGCAACCTCCACCGTCACCGGACTGAGCGTGCTGCTCGAGGCCGACGTCGCGCCGATCAGCGTCACCACGATGCCGAGCACCACCGCGGCCCAGCGCTCGGTCCGCGTGAGAATGATGGCGCGAGGCGGCGCAGCAGCGCGCGCCCCGGCCGGCTCGGCGGCGTTGCCGGTGTCGTCGGGCGGGGTGGCGTTGAGGTCAGCCCCCATGCGGGCCAGCTCCGATCAGCGCTTCTTCACCTGGTAGGTGCTGCCGGGCCGCTTCGAGACCACGGTCGCCTTCGTGATCGTCACCTCTTCGGTCGGCCACGACGCCTCGCGCGGGTTGCCGGGGTTGGTCACGCACGGCACCGCGGCGATCTTCTTGACCACGTCGATGCCGGTGACCACCTTGCCGAAGAGGTTGTAGCCGCCGTTGAGCATCGGCTGCGGGGTGGTGGTGATGAAGATCTGCGAGCCGCTGGAGTTCGGCCCGCTGTTGGCCATCGCCAGCAGGTACGGCTCGCTGAAGCGGTGCGTGCGACCCTCGTCGGCGATGGAGTAGCCGGGGCCGCCGGTGCCGGCGCCGGGGCCGAGGCCGTCGCGCGTGGTCGGGCAGCCGGTCTGGATCATGAAGTCCTGGATGATCCGGTGGAACTTGATGCCGGTGTAGAAATCGGACTCGACCAGCGAGATGAAGTTGGCGACGGTATTCGGCGCTTCATCCTCGAACAGTTCGACGTCGATGTCGCCCATCGTCGTCGAGATGCGCACCACCGGGTTCGGCCCCTTCGGTGCGGCCGGCGCGCTCATCGAGACCCAGTAGCGATCGAGGAGTTGCTTGCTCTCGTTGACGCGGATCGTCCAGGTCTCGCCGGCCGGGGTGAGTCGCACCAGCATGCGCTCGGCCGGGTTGTTGCCGATCTTCAGGCTGATCACGAGGTGGCCGGGCGCTTCGGCGTCGGCACGCACGATGTTCCACGTCTCGGCGCGCAGGTCGTGCACGCGGCCGTTCACCTTGAAGGTCGCATGGTTGCGATCGGCGCCTTCGCCACGCGTGAACTCGGCGACGATGGCGTCGGTGGAAAGCGCGCGGAACAGGCTCTCGCGCATTTCCAGCTCGGGCGGGTAGGCCGGTCCCCTGAACATGTACATCGCCAGCAGGATGCCGCCGACCGTGATCAGCAGGAGGATGATGATCACGACCGTCGGGGAGAGCGACACGTCGGAGATCGCCGCGGCGTCCTGCGCGATGGTGTGCCGCGCCGAGGTGGTGCCCGAAGTGGGCGCAACGGCCGCCGCGGGCGTCTCGGCCGCGGCGGGCGTCTCGGCCGGCGCGGGCGCGGCAGGCACATCGGCGGCGGCCGGCGTGCTACCGGCGGCGTCACCGCCACCGCCGCCGCCATCGGCCGAGAAGGCGGGCTGCAGCGGCCAGTCGATTCCATGCCAGCACACGAGACGGCTTGCGGACTTCATGATGGTGCTCGCGCGGTGAGCGCTCGTCAGGGTTTTCGGGGTGCCGCCCGGAGTATAGGAGTTGCAGCGCGCGCCGCCACGTCTCACTCCAGGTCGATCAGATCGAAGCGTGGCTCGCCGTAGTCGGCGCCCACGTTCCACCAGGCGATGCCGGCGTCCTGGTAGCGCTCGATGCGCTGGTGCGTGTGCCCGCACGCCGCCAGCACTGGCACGCGCGTGGCCAGGTCGCCGCAGTGCCGGCGGATCAGTTCGCCGGTGTGCGTGGTGCCGCTGAACGCCGAGAGGAACAGCCCGGCCGGGTCGCCGGTCTCGCGGTTGATCGCGGTCCAGGCGTTGAGCCGCGCGTCGGGCACGGTGTGCGTCACAATCAGTGTTGGCTCGGCGCGCGCGGCGGCGCGCTGCAGGTCGCGCGCGAACTGTTCGCCGATCCGCTGCGTCGCCGTCTCGTCGGTCAGTGGCTCCCACTGGATGAATGCCGCATCGTTGAACAGCGGCCGCAGCCACCCCGGCGGCGTCTTCTTCGCATAGTGCTTGCGCTCGACGCGCACCGAGCCCATGGTCAGCCCCGGCTCGGCCAGCGAGTAGTCGTAGTGGCCCATCGAGCCGACGATCGTGGCGCCGGGCAACACCAGCGGGCCCATCGTGTCGAGGTAGTGCGTGTACTCCTCGCGCGCCAGCTGGTGCAGGCCGCGCGTGTAGACGTCCCACGAGTTCATGCCGCTGCGCGGATCGATCCACACGTCGTGGTTGCCGGCGCAGAACGCGATCGGGATGCCCGGGAAAGCGCGACGCATTGTTCGCAGCAGCTCGCGGGTGTCCTTGCCGGGCTGCTTCGCGTCGATCATGTCGCCGAGGTCGCCGGCGATGACGACCGCGTCCGGCGGTGTGCCGGCTGCCGCCAGGCGCTGCGCTTCGTCCTCGATTGCAGTGCGGACGGCCGCAGCGAAGGTCGGCAGGAAGTGCAGGTCAGCGGTGACGAGGAGTCGTGGCATGGGCGTGGATTCAGGCCGGGCGCAGCACGTGGCGCACCGCGGCGTCAATGTCGTCGGCCGTGTTGAAGGCATGTGGCGAGAGCATGATCTCGCCGGTGTCGCGCAGGCCGCACTGCACGCGCGCGCGGTCGGCGGCGTCGCGCCTGGCCTGCATGGTGGCGGGGTCAGTCGCGCGCAACGCCACCAGCGCCGAGCGGTGCGCGGGCGGATAGTCGGACACGACCTCGATGCCGGGCACGTCGCGGGCCGCGTGGAGCAGGCGGTCGACCAGCGCGTCGATCGCGGTGCCGACGTGCGCCAGGCCGATGGCCTCCCAGAGCTTCAGGCTCGCATCCAGCGCCGCGAGGCTCACCGAGGGCTGCCCGCCAGGCTCGAAGCGGCGCGCATCGCGGCGCAGCGAGAAGTCGTAGTCGAGGTAGTTGCCGGCGTTCGCCACCGACATCGCGCCGACCGACACCGGCTGCAGCCGTTCGATCAGTTCGGGCGTGGCCCACATGAAGCCGGCGCCGTCGAGGCCACACAGGAACTTGCGCGCGTCGCCGGCCACGACGTCGGCGCCCCAGTGCCGCACCGACACATCGCACGAGCCGATCGACTGCACGGCATCGACCAGCAGCAACGCGCCCCACTCGCGGCACAGCCCGGCCAGCGCCGGCACATCCATCCGCCAGCCGGTGGTGAAGTACACGCTGCTGCACGCGACGAGCCGCGTGCGCGCGGTCAGCGCCTCGCGGAACGCCTCGACCGGCAACCGACCGGCCGCGTCGGCGCGCACCATGTTGACCTTCACACCGTGCCGTTGCAGCGCGAACCACGGGTAGACGTTGGCCGGGTACTCGCGATCGCTGATCAGCACCTCGTCGCCGTCGCGCCACGAGAGCCCCGCCGCGACCGCGGCAATCGCGTCGGTGGTGCAGCGGAAGAACGCAATCTCGTCGAGGCCGCCGGGTGCATCGAGCAGCCGCGCAAGCCGCAGCCGGGCCGACTCCGCGGCCACCTGCGCACGGGCGATCGCGCGCAACCCGCCGTCTGGCATCTGCGTCAGCTCGTCGGTGAGCGCGACGGCGGCCTGGCGCGCGACCCACGGCAGCGGCCCGCGGCGGTAGCTCAGCAGGTACGGCGACCCGGTCACCGCCTGGAACTGTTCGCGCAACGAGTACGACTGGCCCATGCGTCAGCGCCGTTCAAGCGGGAAGCGCGCGCGCACCAGTTTCACCGCGGCGTCGCGCGTGCGCAACTCGCCGGCAAGCTGCGCCGACTCGAGCAGTTCGAGCATCTGCTTGAACGCCGGGCCGGGCACGTAGCCGAGCCCCTGCAGCGCGTGGCCGTCGAGCAGCATCGGCGGACGGAGGCGGTCGGCCGGGTCGGGTGCGTCCTCGATCTCGTGCAGCCGACGCAGCGCGAAGCGGCAGCAGTCCACGGCGTCGTCGCTGGCGAGGCGATGCAGCCGGAAGTGCGCGATGTGCTCGTCGATGCCGGGCCGGCGCAGCAGCCGTTTGAGTGCGGCCAACGGCAGGTCGCGCACAGTGGCCAGGCTGGTGGTGTGCGCGTCGCGATCGGCCAGCAGATGCAGGATGCGGTCGCGATGCGCGTTGGACATCTTCAGGCGCTCGATCATCGCCTCGGCGTCGCGGTACGCGAGGTCGTGCAGCACGCAGGCCCACGCGAGCGTCGGCGTGTTCCAGTGGGCGCCGTCGTCGCGCATGTGGCGCCACGGTTCGCGCGGGTCGTCGTCGTCGTCGTTGTTGCCCGGGGGCTCGATGCGGTCGTCGCGCAGCTGGCGCAGCATCGCCACCGCATGCACCACAGATGCCAGCGACACCGCCGGCACCGCCACCTGAAGCAGGCCGCTGTCGGCCGCCAGGCGCAGGCCTTCGTCGGGTCGCGGGCCGACGAGGAAGCGCGTCATCTCGTCGTGCACGCGCTCCTTCGCAATCGTCTCCAGCTTCGGCGCGAGCGTGCACATCGCGGCCCACGTCGCCGGCTCGATCGTGTAGCCGGTCTGCGCGGCAAACCGCACCGCGCGCATCAGCCGCAACTGGTCTTCGCCGAAGCGCGCCGCCGGGTCGCCGATCGCGCGGATCAGCCCGGCCGCCAGGTCAGCGGCGCCGCCGACGAAGTCGATCACGTCGCCGGTCGCGGGGTCGAGGAACATGCCGTTGATGCTGAAGTCGCGCCGCGCCGCGTCCTCTTCCGGCGAGCTGTGCAGGATCACCTCGTCGGGCCGCCGTCCGTCGCTGTAGCTGCCATCGGAGCGGAACGTGGCGACCTCGAACGTGAAGCCGCGATGGCGCACGAGCATCACGCCGAACGCCTCGCCGACGTCCTGCGCGCGCGGGAACACGCGGCGGATCTCCTGCGGCGTCGCGCTCGTAACGATGTCGATGTCCTTCGGATGCAGCCCGCGCAGCCAGTCGCGCACGCACCCGCCCGCGAAGTAGCCGATCCACCCGGCCGCGCGAAGCTGCGCCGCCACGTCGGCCGCGGCGTGCAGCCGCGGATCGGATGCGAGGTCGGTGGTGATGTCGATGCGCGGCATCGGCGGCGTGGTGCGTGGAACGCGAGTGCAATCGTCAGCGGATAGTACCGTTGCGCCAGCGATTCGGGGCGCCGGCGCGCGCAATGCGACGGATGCCGCTCGGACCGTCAATGCCACGAGCCCCGGATTTCCGGGGCTCGTGGGGTTTTCGGTTGAATACCGTTGGGTGGATTCGAACCACCGACCTCCACGTCCACAGCGTGGCGCTCTAACCAACTGAGCTACAACGGCAGATCCGGCAGCGGGGCCGCCCGACGTGGTGGTTAATACTGGCCGGGACGGAACGCGTCAACGGAACGGGCAGGTTTCCGCATCAACTTCAACGGCCGGGTATTCCGACGCGCAGTCGGATAGTGTGGTGACCGTTCGCCGATGTCGTTCGAGCCGGAGCGATGCCGATGTCGCGACGCGTGCGTCGATGGGTGTGGGTGATACTGCCGCTGGGGGCACTGGTCGCACTGCTGGGCGGCGTGGTCAGCATGCTGGTCGATGATCCGCCGGCCCGCAACCGCTCGGCAGCAAGCCCGGCTGGCATGGCGACCGCCACGGACGACGATCGACTGGCCGCCTCCGCGACGAACCGCGCAGACGCGAGCCGCGACGCGGACGTCGCCGACGACCCGCTGGAAGCACCCGCCGACGAGCCCGGAGAAGGGCCCGGCCGCGTGGTTGCGCCGGATCCGACCCCGGCGCCCGGGCCACCACCGCCCGCGGCTGATCCGGGTGCCGGCCCGACGCGGCCGCACGTGTCGGCTGGCGACGCAGCAGGCTCGACATCCACCAGCGGCTCGTCCGACGCCGGGGCCGCGGGGAGTGGTTCCGGCAAGTCCGCCGGCTCCAGCACCGGCACCAGCGCTACCGACTCGTCGGGCTTCCAGCGACCCGGGGTGCGCGACAACCTGTTCAGCAAGCGCACCCGCAAGCTCGCCCCGTTCAGCGGCTCGCCGCCCGACGCCACCGACGACGGCCCGCTCGGCCTGCTCGGCAGCTATCTGCAGCCGCCCGACCGCATGACGAACCACGGCGCCGACTTCCCGTCCGACGACGAGTACGCCACGCTGGCCGTGCGCTTCACGCGCCTCGACCCGCAGGTGGAGTTCGGCATCGGCACCGGCACCGACGCGTTCACCGAGCCCGGCCAGCCGCTGCCGACGCGCCTGTTGGTGCGCTGGGACGGCTACCTCAACGTGCGCGCGGCCGGCGAGTACTCGTTCTTCGTCGGCTGCACCGGCCTCGCCGAGCTGATCATCGCCGGCCAGCGCGTGTACCGCGCCGGCACGCACGTCTACTACGAAGACTTCGTCAACGTCGAACTGCCGGAGGGCCTGCTGCCGTTCCGCATGCAGTGGTTCCACTACCGGCGCGACCCGCAGGTGCAGCTGCGCTACTACACGCCGCACGACATGGCGGTGCTGCGCAGCGTCGCGTCCGCGCCCGAGGACGACCAGCAGATCGTAACGCAGGCGGGCGACACGCCGTCGTCGCTGGCCACGAAGTTCTACGGCGTGGCCGACTTCGCCGACCTGCTGATCGCGGCGAACCCCGCGCTGGTCACGCCAGAGCAGGTGATCGACCCCGGCACCTCGCTGACCGTGCCGCCGGTGCCGGTCGAGCGTGTGCCGTTCGCGCCGGTGGTGGTACCCGCCGCGTTCTTCCGTCCGCCGGCCAACGCCATCCCGCCAACGGTCGAGTCGATCACGCCGAAGAAGGCGGCCGTTGGCGACGAGGTACTGCTGCGCGGCCGCGACTTCGGCAACCTCGCCGAGATCCGCGTGGAGTTCGCGGGGCAGCCGGCCATGCCGGTCAGCGGCGACGCGACGCAGTTGCGCGTGATCGTGCCGATCGGCGCGAAGACCGGGCCGCTGGTCGTGCGCCAGGGCACGAGCCAGAGCAACGCGCTGACCTTCACGTGCACCACGGTGTTCGGCGTGCTGGCCGCATGGTTCGACCAGTCGGCCGAGTCGCCCGGCTTCGTGCCGGCTGCCGACGCGCGCGAGCCCGACGACCTGCACGTCTCGCCAATCGGGTGGTCGTCGCGCAGCGAGATCGACAGCGCGCTGCGCTCGGCGCCCTTTGCCACGCGCCAGACCGGCCGGCTCGGTGTGCCGCAGAGCGGGCTCTACCAGCTGACTCTCGCGGCCGACGAGGGCGCGCGGCTGACGCTCGATCAGGTGGCGATCTGCGAGTGCGGCAACGGCACGGCCAGCTCGATGCGCGAGCTGTGGCTCGAGGCCGGCTACCACGCGTTGCAGCTCGAGGCCTTCGACAGGGGCGGCGCGGCGAGTCTCACGCTGGCATGGCAGCGCATGGACGACCCGAACGGAGCGCCGGACGCGCAGCCGCAGCCGATCCGCCAGGAGCTGTTCTTCGCGCCTGCCACCGGCGCACGCCCGGAGATCACCCACGTCGAGTGGGCCGGCGAGTTCGGCGCCGCCGAGGGCGAGCCGCTGCACGTGCATCTCGACAACGTCACGCCGGGCTCCACCAGTGTCGCGGCCTTCGTCGATGGCATCGCCGCGACAGCGACCTGGAACGAGACCGCACCCGGCGTGCTGGACGTGACCGTCCCGGTCGGCGTCGGCATGGGCCAGCTCACCGTGCGCGACAACTTCGTGATGAGCGCGCCCGTCGCGGTGCCGATCGCCAACGTCGGCCTGCTCGGCCGCTACTACGACTTCCCGGAGTCCGGCTTCCCCGACGGCTGGCCGCCCGGCTTCCCGCAGGACCGCCCGATCAGCTTCATGCGCCAGGACCGCGTCGTCAGCTTCGACGGCACCGGCGAGTTCAACCTGCCGTTCTCCGAGACGTTCGGCGCCACCTGGCACGGCACGATCCGCATCACCGACGCCGGCGTCCACCGCTTCTGGCTCGGCGGTGACGACGGCATGGCGATGGTCATCGGCGACCCCGCGGCTCCGCTGTTCGTGCTCGACGATGGTGGTGCGTTGCATCCGTACAAGGAGATCAACGCCGAGGTCGAACTCGCGCCCGGCGAGTACCCGATCGCGCTCAAGTTCTGGGAGAACCGCGGCGCCGAGATCCTGCGCATGTTCTGGCAGCCGCCCGGCGCGACCGCGCGCGAGATTGTCCCGCGCCGGGTGCTGCGCATGCCGGCCGACTGGATCGCGCGCTACCACGAGTGGACGACGGCGCTCGGCCAGGAGCAACAGAAGACCGAGCCGGAGTGAGCGCGCCTCGAATCCGGTCGCCGGTGAGTGATCCGCCGGCCGGGGTTGTTCCTCACCACTGCCGGCATGGTAAGCTGCCACGCCGACCCCGACTCTCGACGGCACGCCTCCCGGGCCACCGGTTGGCGATCTTTTATTCAGGCAAGGTCTGCCCAGGAGGACACAGCCGTGGTCAAGGCCAATCATCTCATTCTCATGGCTCTCATCGTGATCATCGCCATGCTGGCGTCGCTGATCACGATGGTCGCCATGAAGCAGGACCCGTGGGCGAACATCGACACCGCAGCTGCCCAGGGCGGCGCCTCCAGTGGCGACGAACTCGTGGTGGTGCCGGTGGCGCTGACCCAGAACGAAGACGCGATCGCCGTGTTCGTCAAGGGTGAGGTCAAGAACCTCGCTGGTGGCGGCACGAAGCCCGAGTGGAACATGGTCGTGTACCAGATCGAGAACCGTCAGAAGATCAAGATCATCGGCGCACGCCGCATCGAGTACGATCGCGTGCTCTCGAACTACAACCTCAACCAGAACGACGCGAAGAGCCTCTCGCCGAAGGACCTCGCGAAGAAGGCCAAGGACGGCGATGACGCGGGCGACGACGCCGGCAAGGACAAGTGATCGTCATCAGCTGACCTACATCTGCCACATCTGTTCGATACACGCGACCCGCTCCGGCGGGTCGTGTGCATTCCCGGCCATCTCTCGCGCCCTCGCGAACCCCTACTTGAAGTACCGCGTCATCCAGTCGCGATACTTCTTCTGCGATGCGGCGAAGTGCCCCGCGCCGCCGTCGATCCAGTCCACGCACCAGTCCTCCGTGCTCAGCGTCTTCAGCGCGCGCCACGCGCAGAAGCGCAGCCACGGGTCCGACGACATCAGCGCATCGATCAGCCCGGCCGCGGCCGAGCGGTACTTGAAGTTGCCGAGGCCGACCGCCGCTTCGGGCGAGCCGCCGGGCAGGCGCGCGCGCAGCACGTCGAGCAACAGCGGCACCGCGCGCGGATCGGCCGTGCGCCCCAGCTCCAGCACGGCCGTCTCGAACAGCGGCGGGAACGTCGTCACCGACGGGATCTCGCGCAGGTTGCTCGACCCCTGGCGGTGCGCCGTCAGCGACTGCGTCAGGCCCATCCGCACCACCGGCGCAATATCCTCGAACGTCCACGCGCCGGTCAGCCCGCCCACCGACAGCACGCTGCACAGGAACCACGCGCGCGCCGAGCGCGACAGCTCGGCCGGCGGCACGGCCTGCCCGCGCATGCGCATCTGCAACTGCCCGAGTTCCACCATCAGCGCCTGCATCTTGTTCGGGTCGTTGCGGGTCGCCGGGTCGCGCAACATCTGCATCAGCTCGTTGTAGCGCTGCTGGTCCGCCGCCGCCTGGTTGGCCGCCCCGGCATCCTTCGGGCTGTCCACATCCATCGTCGACAGCACCTCCTTGCAGATCGTGCGCGCCATCGTCGGATTGAGTCGCGCCAGCACGAGCAGCGCCTGGCCGCGGATCACGTAGTCCTTGCCGTTGCGCGCCTGCTCGGCAATGAACGTGTGCCGCCCGCCGCTTCGCGCAAACAGCTGCAGCGCGTGCACGCCGACCAGCGGATCGGGCGCGTCGGCCACCGCCTCTTCGAGCAGGCCCAGCGCCGTCGGGTCGGGCAGCAGCGCGTGGCACGCGTCGCACCACAGGTACCAGTTCACCTGGTGGAAGCTCTTCAGCTTGCGCTGGATGAACTCGCCGGCCGCGCGCTCGTCGCCGCATACCGCCAGCGCCATCAACGTCATCTCGTGGAAGATCACATTGCGGAAGCCGATCAATTCCGGCGCGATCGCCTGCCCGCCGTAGCGCATCACACCGTACGACGGTTTGGCGTCGGCCGCGGGGAAGGCCTCCTTGAACTGGTCGAGGCCGGTCTGCAGGATCCGGATCAGCTGCTTGTCGTCCTTGTCGGGCCGCATCCGCACGACCACCGGCAGCAGCGCCATCAGCATGCCGCGGTTGGTCATCTGGATCGCGTCGCCGAGCACGCGCTTCAGTTGCGGCATCGCGCGCATGTCGCCGATCGCGCCCACGCCCTGCCAGCCGAGCACCTGCAGGATCGGGTTGTTGTCGGCGGTCATCGCCTTGAAGACCTTCGCCGAGTCGAGATCGTGCGCGCGGGCCAGCGCACGCAGCGCGCGCACGCGCACGACCATGTCCTGCGACTGCGTGGCGAGCTTGCGCAACTGCTCGAGCGTCTCGGCGTCGGAGTACGCCTGCAGCGCCCACGTCGCGGCCCGGCTCAATGCGCTGTGCCGCACCTCGGTGCACGCGATCAGCGGCTTCACCGCGTCGAGCCCCAGCGACAGCGTGCGCCGGCAGTACTGCGGATCCATCACGCCCGGCCAGTCGTTGCACAGCTCGATCGTCGCCAGGTTGATCAGCATCTTCTCGTAGACGTTGCGGCCCTTGTTCACCGGCGGCTGCGGCCGTGACGGCGGCACCGTGCCGATCTGGCGGTTGATCAGCTCGATGACATCCTTCGTGCCGCACAGCTCGACACCCGCGACGGCCGGCTCGCCGAGCGCGATCAGATGCGTCAGCGCGGCCGTGTCGGAGCAGACCTCCGGGTGCATCTGCATGCGCAGGCAGGTGACCATCGCGTCCCACACCAGCTCCGGCGGGAACAGCGGCGGGTACTCGGCCTCCAGCTGGCTGCTCGGCCCGACCGTCACCCGGCCGCCGCCTTCGGGGCCGATCGTGTGTTCGGGGAACTGCATCACCACGTGGCCCGGCATGTCCGGCGTCGTCACGCGGAAGTAGTTGAACGAGTTGAGTTGCGGCACCTCGAGCGACGACGGCGGCGGCTCGGCGACCACGGTCTGTTCGTGGCCATGCGGGCCGACTCCGCTGCCCGGCGTGCCCGACGACCGCCGCGTGATCTCCGGCACCCGGCCGCGTCCTGTCGTCACCGGTGTCGGCAGCCCGCGGCTCCATTCGTCCGGCGTGCCCGGCGGCGAGCTGACGTCGAGGTCGCCGCGCACCACGCCGATCGGCCCGGCCAGTCCGAGCAGCAGCAGCGCGACGGTGATCACCAGTGCGCCGCGGCGCGAGCGCGAGTGCGAGCGCGGGCGGATGATGGTGGAGCTGGCGGCGGGTCCGGTCATGCGCAGAGTCGGTGGCGGGTTCGGCATTTCTGCATCATACCGGGTGGACCAACCTGTTTGGCCACAACTCATGCGGGCGTGCCTGCGAACACGCGGTGTTCTCGCTGCGGTGACGACCGGGTTGGGGGTGTTCACGACCTGTTCACAACCACTTCACGACGCTTCACTGCCTGTTCACGCGAAAAGAGCCCCGTGTTTATGGGGCTTCCAGGGCGACGGGTCCGGGTGTGGGAGATGGGACCGATAACGTGGAGTGGACTGGTTGCGCGGACCCTGTGGGGGCGGGTGCGGAAATGCGCGGATATGTGCGGATTGTGCAAATTCAAGCCCACGGGCTGCGGCCCGTGGGTAACCTCGCGCGGGCGAGCGACTCCGCAATCCTGCGGTGCTGCCCACGCGCGACCGCCCGCATTCCTTCGGATCGTCGCGCGGCCGCGCGAGGGACGCGAGGCCCCCACCGTCGAGCGGTTACCCACGGGCAGCAGCCCGTGGGCTTGAATGGGACACCACCCAACGCACCACAACGCGCACAGCAACCCCTCCACCAACTCCACGACCACTCGCACCACCAGGCACTTCATTTCCACCGCCCCGGCAATCAATTGTTTCGCGCTCATGGCCCCACCTCTCCGCCGGCCTCACCGGGCGGTACACGACAACATTACTCCCCCTCTGTATTGAGGAATGTCCTATCTTCGGGCCCGAAAACCGAACTTAACCACCATCGCTACAAGCGATTACGTACAACCCTGGCTAAATTGGACCGATGTCTGAGGTTATTATCGGTATCTAGCCCCGGCTATTCAATTTAAAACCTGCTAACTCGTCAATCCATCGCACAGTAATTGAATACCTCGCAACGCGCAATCGAGCTTGCCGAATTCCGCGACGACGACCGACTGCGCATCGTTAGAGTAGACGGCACGCACACCGCACCCATTTCTCACCCACCGAGGCGACCGTGAAGCCCGGCCCCAGACCCCTGCGCACCGACCTGCAGGCCACCGTCGCCAGCGGCCCGCGCGACCGCAAGCCGCCACGCACGGCCCGCATCGACATCGACCACGACCCGACGCCCGAGACGCCCGACGCCCGCTACGAGGTGCGCGACGAAATCGGCCGCGGCGGCATCGGCGTGATCCTCCGCGTCTGGGACAAGGACGTCCGCCGCGACGTGGCCATGAAAGTCCTGCAGCGCGACGTGCAGCCGGGCAGCCCGGAGTTCGTGCGCTTCATCGCCGAGGGCCAGATCACCGGGCAACTCGAACATCCCAACATCGTGCCGGTGCACGAGGTGGGCGACGGTTCGCCGGCGTGGTTCACGATGAAGCTCGTCAACGGCGAGTCGCTGCGGCAACGCCTGCGGCAACTGCGCGACGACGTGCTGGCCGGCGACGGCGACCGGCGCTTCCCGCTGATGCAACGGCTCGCGGTGTTCCGGCGCGTGTGCGACGCGATCGCCTTCGCGCACGGCCGTGGCGTGATCCATCGTGACCTCAAGCCCGACAACGTGATGGTCGGCGAGTTCGGCGAAGTCCAGGTGATGGACTGGGGTCTGGCCCGCGTGCTCGACGACAAGCCGGCCCCCGCCACTGCGCATCGCCAGCGGCCCACGTCCGCGTCCGCGCCGTCGCGCGTCACCACCCGGCTCGACGACGACAACCGCGACCCCACGCTCGACGGCGACATCACCGGCACCCCGGCCTACATGCCGCCGGAGCAGGCCAACGGCGAGCACCACCGCGTGGACCAGCGCAGCGACATCTGGTCGCTCGGCGCAATCCTCCACGAGATCCTGGTGCTGGCGCCGCCGTACGCTGGCCAGACCGTAGTCGCGGTGCTGGCGAAGGCCAGCGAGGGCAAGGTGCAGCGCCTCGGTGCGCGCGCCCGGAAGGAACTCGGCAAACACGCGCCGGCAATTCCGCGCGAGCTCGAGGCGATTGCGTTGCGCTGCATGGAGCCCGAGCCGCGGCGCCGCTACCAGGACGTCTCGCAGCTCGCGCGCGACATCGATGCGTTCATCGCCAACGAGCCGGTCAGCGCGTGGCGCGACACGCTGCTGCAACGGCTCGGCAAGTGGGGCCGCCGGCATCCCACCGCCGCGACGGTGGCCGTGCTGGTCACGCTGTTTGTCGCGATCGCCGGCGGCACCGGTGGCGTCGTCGTCGCCCGGTTGGCCACGCAGGAGCGCGAACTGGCCGAGCGCGCGCAACACACGGCCGAGCTCGAACGCGCCGCCGACCTCGAACGGCAGAAGCACCGCGAGGCCGAGATGCTCGCGCTGGTGCAGCAGGGCGAGCTCGACAAGTTGCGCGAGGCGTTCGGCCTGGAAATCCGCGAGACGCGCGACCGGCTGATCGACACGATCCGCCGGGCGCGCGACACCTTCATGCAGCCGGGCATGGACGAGTCCGCGGCGATCCGCAAGCTCGGCAAGCCGGCGATCCGCGAGTGGATTGGCGCCTTCGAGCAACTGGCGGCGCAGAGCCGGACGGTCGGCGGCGAGTCGGTCAGCCCGCGCGACTACTACTTCCTGGCGTTGCTGCTGGCGCTCGGCGAGCACGACTACGAACGCTCGCTCGCGTACTTCGACGAGTCGATCCGGCTGCAGCCCGACGACGCCGGCGCGTACCTCAACCGCGGCAACGTGCACTCGGCGTTGGGCCACAATGAGCTGGCGGTGGCCGACTACACGAAAGCGATCGAGCTCGCGCCCGACGACCCGATGGCGTACGGCAACCGCGGCACGCAGCTGTACATGATGGAGAACCCCACGGCCGCGCTGCGCGATCTCGATCGCGCGCTGTTGATGCGGCCCGACTCGGTGGACTGGCTGACGTCGCGCGGCCTCGTCTGGCAGGCGCTCGACAAGTGGGATCGCTCGCTGGACGACCTGCGCCGCGCGGCCGACCTCGCGCCGACGAGTTCGATGGCGCAGTACCACCTCGGCAACGTCTTCTTCCGCACGAACCGGCTGGCCGAGTCGGAGCCGTACTTCAGCGCGGCGATCCGCCTCGACGCCACCAACGGCCTTGCGCACCTGCAGCGCGGGATCGTGCGCAACGCGGCCGGTGACAAGGCGGGTGCGCTGGCCGACCAGACAAGTGCGACGGAGCTGTTGCCCGACGAGGTCGGTGGCTGGGTCAATCGGGCCGGCCTGTGGACCGAGCGACAGGAGTGGGCGAAGGCGGTGGCCGACATGGAGGTGGCGGTGCGTCTGGCCCCGCGCGAGTGGACGTACCGCGCAATGCTGGCCGAGCGCCGCAAGCTGGCCGGCAACCCGGTCGGCGCGCTGGCCGACTTTCGTGTCGCGCTGGAGTTGTGTCCGGATGCGGCGGGCCAGCAGAAGCTGCGCCAGGCGATCGCCGGGTTGGAGCGCTGAGCGGTTGGTTGTTCCGGCACGGCGAGCCGGGGACGGAAGTACCCGAATCTCGTTGAAGAGCGACCCAGCCAGGCGAGCCGGGGACGGAAGTCCCCGGAGTCTGAGTCATCGTCAAAGACTCCGCGCATGGCTGCCCGGCACCTTCTACGAAACTGGGTCATGAGTCTGACTCGGGGGACTTCGGTCCCCGGCTCGCCCCTGAATGGGTCACATGACTGCCCCGG